>JAYVSE010000122.1:0-32683 GCA_043775635.1 Planctomycetaceae bacterium
GCGAAGTTTGCAGGCGAAGCCGCTCCATCACTACTGCCAACCAAATCAGCAACCACTTTCGCTGCGGCATAGTTCTTTCACTAGCCCGTGAACGGTTACGTACAGGATCAACGAACTGGTGACGCCTTCTATCTTGGCGATACGCTTGAAGGAATCATGCCGGAGTATGACAACGTATGGATCAAAACGGACTTCATTTGCGAAGTTTGCTCGACACGCACGAAAGCCCGTGACGGCACAAGCTTCCTCAAAGTCATGGACCAATCGCGTCATGTTATCTTCGTTCGGATCGAGAACGGCAGTATCGAACAAATCGTCAGCGAAGTCGAGTTCAAAGCCATGAACATCGACGACTATGGATCCGACCTCATTTGACGCTTGCTTTTTCGCCAATATGCGGATGACAAAGTGGCGATCTGCTATTGCCCGACGATCATCGCCCGACGGAGACAAGCTCCGCCCGTGGCCGACGTCATTTCTTCTTCGCGATCTCGTTGTGGTCGTGCCCCGACGGGGACAAGCCCCGCTCGCGGCGAGATTATGGAATTAAATCTGCGCAAAGCCTTTTTGCCCACAATAGCAAATTTTTAACAGACAATGGGTTGTCATCTAACCTTCAGGGTCATCGATCAGCTCTTGCAGCCGCGCGGCAAGCGTCGGGCTAAATCTCGCTGGCCAGGTTTCGTTGATCAAGCCAATTTCAAGCATGTCTCGCAAGTGCGTACGATCTTTGTCTCGATATGAATTCAGCTTCATCTCAACCAAAGCTGGCAGCGAAACGACTTGGAATTCTTCCCCACGCTCGGAATCCTTTACGTCCGGCGCGGGGGTTTCATACTCAGGCCGAACCTTTTGTCGAGCCAGCAGCACGTGCACCGCGTCGCGAAACTTGCCTTCGGGCGAATCGAGAAAGAACTGAATGCCGGCGGCTTTGCGATAGACAAAGCCAGCCGCTTCAAGTGCGACTTTCGCCCGTTCAAAATCTTCTGCACGAAGCAGTATGTCTACATCTTGGGTATTGCGAACTGCGGCTTCGTCGATCCGTGATACCCAGGCTGCCACGGCGTTGCCACCAATGACCGCATAGGGAACCGAAGCCGATTCCAGAGCCTTCACCGTGCGAAGCAATCGCAAGCGTACTTTTTCCACGGCACGAACCATCCTGTCCAGTGAAAACGGATGCGAATAAGTGGGAACGCTGTCGATTTTGGATCTTGAGTCTGAAGACATACTTGTCGGTCCAGCGAATCGGAAGTGCGGCAACCTCATAGCCTAACCAAAAACTGGCCAACATTTGGGTTTTATTTTTTATTTAACCTTGCGCCAAACTCGCAAGTCGTTGGGACCGCAAAATAGCATTAGCAGCCCACCGGTCGCGCCATAACGTTCAAACACGGCCTGATGAAAAACGTGTTCACCCGGCCAGGGATAGCCGTACACGAGCGCGAAGTCGTCTAAGTCGAGACCGATGAGCTCGTAGGCATTCTCAACGTCGTGGCCCAGCGAAGGAAAATCCGGGTTATGGGAAAGCGATTCGGCACCGCGCGGCAGAAAATTGCCTTGTACCAACTCAACGGGCGTATCGAAGTCGGCTAACGTTTGTCGAGCGTGCTTGAGTAGCATCGCTTCGGATTCGATTCCAAAGACATCCAAGCCGAGACGCGACCCGATCGCTGCCGCGACCGCAAAACCGCAACCCCATTCCACCATTCGACTGCCCATCATTAAATGCTGTGACACGACCCAGGTGAGCACGCGCTGGACGAGTTCATAATCGCTGGCGACGAATTGCTCAATTTGCGGTTGGTCCCAGCGATCTTGAAACGTTTGGATTCGATCTTGAGCCGCCGAAATCAACGTCATCGTCGCTGGATCCAGCGGTTGATCGAGGATGGATCGCGGTAACTCGATCTGTTCCAGCGTCCCACGAGCGGTGGCAGGTCCCCGCGAAGAAGAGCCCCGCGAAGTGGGCCCTCGAGATGACGCCCCCCACACAGACGAATGACGCATGGATGCTCGATTTTTCACGCCTACCCCTTTCTCAAACAAAGCCTTCATCGGACCGAATATCTAATTGTGGATCGATCGCCTCGAGCCACCCCAGTTCGCTGCAATCATCCCAATTGGCCCAGCGACTTTGGGGACCCCATAACGGCTTTTCACAAATCGGACAACAGGCATCTTCGGCATCGGGGTATTGATGGTCAGCCGACGAATCTGGTTCCGTCCAGATCGCTTCGCATTCATCACAAACAACCAGCCCATGCGGTTTGTCGTCAGTCATGCCGCAAATGCGGATTCCGCACAAACCGCCGCCGCAGATAGGACAGTAGTCGATCGAGTGTCTTGGAGGCATCGCCATTGCGTTTGCGCGTAACCGTGTTGTGAGTGAATCGGGGTTATGGTGGCACGGCACGCCGTGCCGTGATTGAGGACACGGGAATGCCGTACAACCAAACTTTCTAAAGGGGATAGGCCGTGATCACACGATCCTTGTCTAAAACCATTTTTACTCTTCGAGCCATCGGTTTGTTCTGTCGATTGCCATCGCGACCGCCGATGTATCCAACCCGTGACCCCATATCAACGGTGTAAATCGTGCGGCCCTCCTCGACCTCTTTGGTTGTCTTCGCGCCAGTGATCGCTCGTTCGTAAGCGCGGTCGATGGTCGCCAGCGCTCCTTCCATGCCGCCGTCGAAGACTCCGTGTTTACCTGGCCGCTGGGGATCATCGACCGTATGACGTTCTAGGTGATCCAGTCGATGTCCCTCCGCACCGCCACGGGTAAACATCAACCCTGCGGGCGAGACATAACGTTCGTCGCCAAGGTCCTTGAGCAAACCGTACCGCAGATTAGGATCGTTGGTTGGTTTGGGCTTGGTCTCGGAACTGGTTTTGGGCGGCGTTGCGGCGGGCTTGGTGGGTGACGCGACCGGTCGGTCCGCGAGCGGCCCCGGTTTCGACTTGGGTAGGTCGGTCTTGGTGATTGGCACCGCCGGTTTTGGTTGCGAAACGATCTCGGTAGCTGTTTTTGTTTCAACAACCTCGGCTGAACCCGTCTTTGGCAAGGATGGCAGCTTCCAGCCCAGCCGCTTATTGAGAATCGGCTGCGCGAACGTATAGAGAGCGATGACAAAGGCCAGCACCAAGCCACCGAATGTTGTTTGTTTTCCGGTTGGCCCGCGGCGAGGGGTCGCTTTATCCATTGTCTCCGTCATCTTCGGTACGCAAAATGCAATTTACTGATATAAACCATTAGCCTAAGCTCGGCAAAAGGAAAGCTCCAAGCCCCTGTTTGACGATACTCAATTTACGTCGTAGGGTTCAGGAATTCAGCACGATGTTCTAAAAACGGGGTCATTATGTCTAAATTTGTGTTGTCGACGGTGTTCTTTGCTTGCGTTGCGACCGGGTCTTGCATCTTGACCACTGACGCATCGTCTGCCGAACCGGGTTGGTCGCCGATCGTGCTCCCGACGGGCGAGTACCGGGAGCAGATCAAATCGATGCCGATCGAATTACGGCCATATCGACCGTTGCACTTCTACGGTAATACGATTCGCCGAAATTACTACCGTGGCAACGCAGCACCGATGCCGCGCGATATCGTGACCACTGCAACCGAATTGATTCGCCCTCGATAAACTCGCTGGTGATATTCCCGAAGCCGCCTTGTTCCGTTTCAAGTCAATCGTTTCGGTTTCACGAGGCAATGGAAGCCAAAGCAGGGCTCCTGCTCTTGTCGTTCTCGCTGGGCCGATTGAAGAATCTCGTTGACCTGAGACATCCTCGTCGCATCCAAAGCCGCTGAAACGATCCGTTGTGTTCCATCTGGACCAAGCACCACGGTCGTCAGCACGGCCACGGTATCGCCGTGCTGAAGGGCTTTCAAAATGTGCTCCCCCACTTGCTGCTCAGCATTCTTGATAGTGGTTACGAAATGCAAAATCTGTTTCGGGTCAACTTCGTTGATGGCCCGCATCGAGGCAACACCAGGGTCGGGGCCAATTAAATCGTCAAACTCTTCTTGAGTCTCATCGGGTTGGTCGCGGTCGTTCATCAAAAGACTTTGTGAAGGAAGGTTCGGCGTTGCCTAGTGCTTTGTTCCAATTCGATTTTAGGGTTGAGATTTAGAGCACTAACCCTGAATAAATTCCGGTGGCTTGCCCAGCGGATCGTTCGGTTCTGGCCCTACGGCACCAGAAAGCTGCGTCGACCAATCCCTTTAGGGCCAAAGCCGAAACTTCCGCTGGACGAGCCAGCGGGATTCCTTGCGGGGTGGCCAATGTCATTGCTTCTTCGCCATCTGGTTGTGATCGTGGCCCGACGGGGACGAGCCCCGCTCGCGGCGAGATAAAGAAATAAATTCGGCGCAAAGGCTTCTTGCCCACAATACCAAATTTTTAACTCGCCAGCGCTAGGCGACGTTGAAGTTGAGCGTTGGCCAAGGGGAATTTAGTATGACTTATTGTTCCAGCGTTACTAAGCCCATCACTTTGCCAACGATTTGGCCCCGCGATACGACGCCATGATGTCGGCTATCGACTGAAAATGGCACGTTGTCACCAACCACAAAATATTCTCCGGGTTTGAGCAACAACGGAAAATTTATCGACGACCGTTTTTCATCGATCCAGTAGACGATTGGCCGATGAATGGCGATGTGACTAAGGTTTATCGATCCATGCTGGATGATCAGACCGATGGGTTGCTCGGGACGGATGCCAGCGGGAATCGGCGCATTGAGGCTGATTTCATTGGGCTGGTCCCACCGCATCTCGATCCGATGAAACCCAGTTCGCAATTGTTGTGATTGGCAAACGGGGCTCGCTGCTCGCCAGTTCCACCAAGACAACTGCGTTGCTTGCATGACTTCAACATCGGCTGTCAAGAGCAACTCATCGACGTCGCGCAGCATACGACTTTCGGCAAGATTGCAGGCGTAGTCATCGCGAACGCGATCCGGACGCAAACCGTTGTACGGCGCTCGATGGCCGTAAATCAACATGGCGGGTGGGTTTTCAGAGCCATCCAACGAGACGCTAAAACCGCTTGCCGTCTGCTTCCAGCAAACGGGCCGCGCAGCAGCGGATTGAGCACCAGCGGATTGAGCAGCGTTTTTCGATTCCGGTTGCCACCAGGATTTGCCCTCGAGGCGAAACGCATCGTTGTGGACTTCGATCCATGGGGATGGCGATCTCATCTTTTGGCCGTCGCAAAAAAGATTTCCTTCGCGAATGGAAACCGTTTGGCCTTCGACGGCGGCGACGCGTTTGATGCGAGTTCCCTGCGAATCCCGAATCGCGACGATCTCGCCGATGGCTGGCGATGATTGTTTTGCTTGGTAGAAATCCGTGTCTACCTTGATCAGGTCACCGAGTTTGGCATCAACGTCAGCGTCGGTAACATCAATCTGAAAACCGCAGTTCCAGCATGGAACAGCCGCTTTGGGACGCATCTCAGCTTGCCAGTTCGCTCGCCAACGGATTCCACATCCTTGGCAGGTGACCCAAGCGTGATCACCCCAAATGGTTGGTGACATCGATGCACCCGTGACCCTGGTCTGGATCAAACCGGTAGATGCCTTTTGCGCCCCTAATTCACGATGGCAGCCAACGGAAATCAGAAAAACTTTGAAAAGACAGATTGCCAACCCGGTTCGTATCACCTGCCTTTGGAAGCCGCGGGAAGATACAATGTCATGTTTTCCAGAACAACGACGAAATCGCAGTCGCACAATTTGAGATATTTTGTTCGTGTCGATAATAGATTCCATGACCGATGATTTGACCTCATCCGTAAACATACCGCGACGTGGCCGTATGGGACGGGTAATGGGGGTTCGTGTTTTGGCAACCGGGTCGTATGTTCCTGATCATGTTGTCACCAACGATGACCTCGCCGCGCTTGGTTGCGATAGCGATTGGATTTTTCGCCGCACCGGGATCCTTGAACGGCGCAAAGCAAGCGACGATCAATCGACCAGTGACTTAGCCTACCAGGCATCGCTGCGAGCGATGAAAGCGGCGAACATTTCCGCTAATCAAATCGACTTGATCATTGTCGCAACCATCACGCCCGATCATCCGACGCCCTCGACCGCTTGTGAGCTGCAACGGCGACTGGGGGCGGTTGCACCAGCGATGGATATCAATGCAGCATGTGCTGGATTCATGTACGCGCTCGTGACCGCGTCCCAATTCATCGCCACAGGCAATGCCAAATGTGTCTTGATCGTGGGTGCCGATTTGATGAGCCGCACCGTGAATCCTGATGACAAGAAAACCTATCCATTGTTCGGTGATGCGGCCGGTGCCGCTATTTTGACGGCGAGCGATCCGTCACCCGAAACGGGGTCACCTGGAACGGGGTCACCTGGAACGGGGACGGGGATTCTTTCCTATCAACTCGGCAGCGAAGGCTGCGGTGGCGAAATGCTTTGCATCCCCGCAGGTGGAACGCGCGTTCCATTAACACCAGCGGCGTATGCGGCTGGCGAGCAGTATCTTCGCATGGATGGACGCGGTGTTTTTAAGTGGGCAGTACGCATTTTTGAGGAAAGTTCTCGCGATGTTCTTCAACACGCAAACATGTCCATTGAACAACTCGATTTTATTGTCTTGCATCAAGCCAACCAACGAATCATTGACTCCGCTGTTGCAGCCTTGGCAGTCCCTGTCGAAAAAGTCTTTGTGAACCTTGACCGGTACGGCAACACTAGCGCCGCGAGCATTCCGCTGGCGCTTGATGAAGCGATTTGCAGCGGCAAGATCGTATCGGGCAATCACGTCTTGCTATGCGGTTTCGGAGCTGGCTTGGCCTGGGGCACGGCACTGATGCGCTGGTAAATCACGTCGGATAGGCTTCCAGCCGTTTTATATCCGACAAGTCATTGCCGTCCTTTTTTAGGTTCAACGACAAATGATGTGCGCGGAATGACGCATCAAGCTTATCCTACGTGCTGGATTCGGAACCGAAGATCGTTGATCTTGTTTTCCGGCAAATCCGCTTGAATCCGCTTCAAAATGGACCGCTTGCGAAACGTAAGTTCTTGGAGCGTAACGGAGTCGGATGCGAAAATTTGCAAGACACCCCCGCGAACTTTGCCTGCTCGAACCGAAGCCGCGAGTGGGGTTCCTACTTCGGCTTCTAAAACGGCTTGGAGGGCATCCGATGCGAAGACCTGCGCGTAGCCGCGACGAGCCATCAGACGACCAATGAGCATACCGATTTGTGTTGGATATCGATCTTTAGTCACACGATGTTTTCCAAACGAGGCCTTGTTATCGATCGCCGGCCATCGGCATGATCACGTAACCAAATCCATCACTGGTCGACAATAGCGCTGGCGAATTTGATGTTTCGATTTCAAAAATGAATGATGCATCGTTATCAAGAACTTTGCAGAAATCCGCAACGAATCGATGATCCAATTTCAAGACGACTTCATCGCCGTCATAAGCGATCGGCATTTCGACACTTGATTCACCAATTTGTGCCGTGTTGGCTTCTAACTTCAACGTCCCATTGTGGAACGTGAATTTGATTCCTCGTGTATCGTGATCAGTAACGATGGCTGCTTGACGCAATGCAGCGAACAGTGGACCAACCGACATATCGATCTGCGAAGCATTTTCGCGACGTGGAAAAACTTGACGCCAATTTGGATAACGCCCTTCGACCAATCGGGAATAGATCACACATCGCGATGTGCGTAACAATAAATCGTTCGACCTCGCGGTTAAGTGAACATTTTCATCACTATCAACAACAGCTCGTTCCATCAGCGAGATCGCTCGTGTGGGCACAATCGTCGTCATACCGTTGGTTTTATGCTCGCCAATGGAAACTCCTTTTCCTTCCATTCTCGCCAACCGACGTCCATCGGTCCCGACCGCAAGTACCGAATCTCCATCGAGCTCCAGTAGAACACCTCCTAATGCGTAGCGGCTACTATCCGCATCGGTCGCAAACACGGTTCGTCGTACCATTTCACGGAAAAGCCTAGTCGGAATTTCGTGATACGCAGTCTCAGCATCAAACGCCGCAACTTGAGGGAATTCGTCTGGGTTCGCTGCCGGTAGCCTAAATTTACTACGGCTCGTCGAAACGTGAATTTGAGTATCGATGGCAGCGATGCGAATCGAGTCATCGGTGCTCTCTCGCAAGATCGCCATCGTCCGTTGGACCGGCATCAACACCGCACCTTCAGCCTCGATTTCCACGCCTTCGCTGATTTCAAGACGAATCCCAACTTCCATGTCGGTCGCGGTCAGTAGCAACGATTTTCCAATCGCTGATATCCGCACATTCTGAAGGATTTCCTTCGGTGAACGGGTGGGAGCAACGCTCGCTGCGAGTTGGAAAGCCGAGGCGAGTTTCTCTCGGTCACAGATAATCTTCATGGGCACGGTCGAATCGAGTTTGTGGCGAGTAGCGAAAGCTTTGTTCAGGTGATCGTTGTAGCGATCTAGCGGCCGTTTGGCAGGGGCTTGGTTTGTGTTGTAGGTCAGTCCAGGTGATTGAGCATTAAATATATTAGTCTTTTTACTCTTCGTCTTCTCAATAGGGCCGCGAAAACGGTTGATAGTCTACCGTTTGCGACGACGATCTCCATAGCCAGCCACGACTTATGAAGTCCGCCTCGACGTGGACAAACCCTTGATGCAGCGTTGGCGAATCGTTGAACCAATGTTGTCAAATTGGGGTTCCGTCAACAGGTACAAGCGGTCGGACGTCAAATGATGCGCAAGGATGCACAGTCGGTAAACGCGGTTTGACACTTTTTCCACTAAAAATAGTGAGGAAATATATTTGGGATGTGCTGGCAAATCTTTTGCAGTTTGCTCAGGCTATCGCTTTCAAGTGATCAGAAACTTCGTCCGCTGCGATGCGCAATTCGTTATCGCTTTCAATCAGTGATTCGGTCTTTCGACAGGCGTGCAGCACCGTGGTGTGATCACGACCGCCGAAATATTTTCCAATCTTGTCGTAACTTGTACCGGTCAATTGCCGAGCCAAGTACATCGCTAATGATCGAGCCCGGACAACTTCTTGCCTCCGCGTACTGCTTTTGAGTTCACCAAGCTTTAGTTTGTACCGCCTAGCGATCGATTTAGCGATTTGATCCGTGGATATGTCGATGGTCGGTTCGATTGACGCAATCGCTTCTCGGATTGCGATCATCGTGGCGCGGCTAGCTTTCATCCGACACCACAATTCCAAGTGTCGCACTGCGGATTCAATTTGCCGCGCGGGAATTTCGTCAGGCAGGCCTGCGCATAACAGGTCGATTTCTTCATCGCTTAGCAGTAAATCTCGTCGCTGAGAAAGAGCGCTGACCAGAGCGCGGCGTGCAGTGTGACCGGGCAATCGAATCGGCACCGTTAGGCCAGGAAGCATCCGACTGACCAACAGCGGACGCAGTCCCGGCACCTGAGTCGGCAAGCGTCGACAGGTCAAGATTGTTGGCAACAATTCTACCGAGCGAGATTCCAGCCGCGCGGCCAATTCTTCTTGAGCGGCTGGCTTGTCGACCATTAAGTGCACGTCGTCGATAACCAGAATGGGAGCCTTTTGAAGTTCCGTGCGAAATTGAGTGATGTCATCGGAGTCTACGGATCTGGCATAGAGCCGAGCGAAATCGATACTCGAAAGGCTCATCAATGAGACGGTTTCAGGATTTTGAATGGCGTCGTTTTGGTTAGCTGACATCTGGTCAATGAGCATCGCCGCTAAGTGGTTGGCAATCGCTGTTTTTCCACAACCAGAAGGTCCAACGAGCAAAATGGGACCCATTTCCGCTAGGGATTCTTGGAACTTGGTTGTCTCGTCGGTGACGTCAGGTTCACGATCGTTACAGACAAAAGTGACAAAGCGATTTTCTTCACCGGCAAAGAAAACAGGCAATAACGGCATGGGCACGGCTCCACCACGGCTTTGTTGGCCGCGGATACCGCGTGGTTGTCGCAGCACAATTTGCTGGACAGTCAGAGGGGAATGGTCGCCGAAATTCATGGCAGGATTTTATTGCCCAGGAGTTCGAAAAGCGAGCTAAATATTTCCACTTTTCCACAGTTCAAAAACGTCGTAAGCGTTGATATTGCAAGCAGATAGTTTCCGCTGCCAAATTTGCGTCATCGATGGTGGAAAACTTGGACATTCCAAGCCGTAACGCAGACTCGATCGCTGATTCTGCCACACCCATTGCCTGCAATACGTGACTGGGACGACTACTGCCACTGGCACACGCGGAACCACTGCTGCACGCCAAACCCGCTAGATCCAAAGCCATCAGCATGGTTTGGCGGTCGACGCCCAGCAGCGAAAAGCAACTGGTTCCCGGCAATCGATCCACGGTTTGTCCGTGGAAGGCAACCTCTTTGACACGGGTGGTAAGGTTTGCTTCCAGTGTGTCCCGCATTGAAGAAAGCCGATTTGTGATCGAATCACAATCTCGCACTGCAAGCCGCAATGCGATTGCCATTCCGATCGTTAAGGCGATCGCTTCTGTCCCTGGACGCTTGCCAAATTGCTGTTCTCCACCTCGGATCATGGGTCGCAACGACAATCCTGCTCGAACCAGAAGACCACCAATCCCCGCCGGACCATGGAACTTGTGAGCGGTAAAGGTGACAACATTTGCACCGGATGATGCGAAACTAAATGGCAATTTGCCGATCGACTGAGTTGCATCGACGTGGAATGGGATGGACAGTGTTTGACAGATATCGGCGAGCATTTTTGTCGGTTGAACCACGCCGGTTTCGTTATTAGCGGACATGACGCTGACGAGTGATGGGCGGGGCAAGCGAGAGATCAGCACCTCAGCGGCGTCAATATCGACAACGCCGCTGGAGCAAGCCGGAATGACGCGTATTTCTCGGCCCGTTTGTTGCATCGAAGCGGCGACCGCCAGCACGCTGGGATGCTCGATTGCCGAAACGACAAGTGGTGCGGTGGGGTCGCCGATGCCAAAAAGGGCGAGATTATTCGATTCGCTGCCGCCGCTGGTAAGCACCAGTTGGTCGCCAGCAGGCGAGTCGACATCAGCGCCGAGCAGTCGGCCGAGTTCAGAAACGGCGGCATCAAGTTGATTGCGGGCCGCGCGACCTATCGCGTGCTGACTGGACGCATTGAGCGGGCCGCTTCGCAGAACCGCCATCATCGCATCAACCACCGCCGGATCGGTGGCCGTCGTGGCGTTGTTGTCAAAATAGATCAACGCAATGCCTGCAATTTCGCGTCGTCAGGAAAGTCGAGAATCGCTTCTGAAAGTAGTTCGTCGGCCATCTCCGCGCGACCGGTGTTCCTCATTTCGGTGACCAGTTCGCCATAGCTGGTCCGCAGGTAATCGTCGATCCATTGATGTAATGCGGCGTCGTCTTTGGCCGCGAGAGCATGGGCGAATATTTTTGGCAGCAGAATATACAATTCGCGGATCGCCAATTTTTGGACGATTGGCCAAAGGACCTGTGCTTTCGCAGGGTCTTTTATGCTCCAGTCGTGCCAATATGCGTTATTACCTTGATTTGGGACGGCGATGAGCTCAAGTTGGTCGATAAGCAGCTTCGCATCGGCTGGTGATGGTTGCATTCCTCCCCGTGACAATTCGACCAAATGCCACTGATTTGGCTGTCCCTGGGGCTGCTGAATGAGTTTTTGAGCACCAAGATATTGAGCAGCACTTAGCTGCGAGGACGTTCGTCGAATGGGGGAAATCTGCATTTTCAGCCAAGGAATTTCTTGAACCGTAAACCTCCGTACTTGAAAATGCGTCGGGGAAAATTCGGTTCCGGAAACACCGCCAAACAGCCAAATAAGCAGCCCAATCATCCCCGCTACACCTAAACATACCAATCCGGAGACGAAGTACGCGTGTCGGCGAGCAGATTGGTTGCCGATCTTAGGTGGAGCTTTCGTATCAGCCATGGTTCGATTATGGTCTTGAAATCAAAAAATGCGTAGAAGTCATCAAATAGTAATTGCGATTTTAGAATAGCAGAAGCGACTCACATGTTTGGGCATCCACGAAACTCGCTTCCAGGCCGTCGTTTGTGGCGATCAGCTTCAGGCTGGTCCAACGATCGACGTTGCATCTGGAATCAGGGCGACCGCCCATGGTCCCGAAGTGTCCTACCAGCTCAAACATCAAACTTGGCAGAGCCGGGAAAATCTCAAAACGTTGCTAAACTCACGAAAACAGGTGAAAAACAGGAAAACGACCCAGTCCTCCGACGTCGACGCACCGAGGCTGTTCTGCTTTTTCATCGTGGTCCCGTTATGCTGAGAAAACTTGCTCAGCTTGCTGGGTTGGCGGACGCAACGGAGGCGCGTACACTCCTGCGACAATTGAATGAAATTTATGATCGATCGGGCAGTGCGCTGCGGGTCGAGGAGATTGCGGGTGGCTATCAATTACTGACGCGAGCCGGATTGGCTCCTTGGCTGCGCCGGTTTGCGAGCGCTCCGCCCGCGATTCGACTCAGTACTCCTGCGATGGAAACCCTGGCGGTTGTCGCGTATCGTCAACCGGTGTTGCGGGCTAATATCGAAGCCATTCGTGGTGTAGCCTGCGGAGAAATATTACGGCAATTGATGCAGCGCGACCTGGTTCGTATCTGCGGACGTAGCGAAGAACTTGGCCGCCCGTATCTTTACGGAACTACCAAACTTTTTTTACAAACATTCGGATTGAAAGATGTTCAGTCGTTACCCACGATGTCGGGGGCTAGCGTTGAAGACGACTCCGAAGACACTTGTGCAATCTTGGTCGATCAAGATCAAGCGATGCAGTCGGTTCCGCCGATCGAATCAACCTAACACCTAAACATTTCCCATTCCACCGTTTCCTCTTTTGACGCTGTCATCCAAAAGGAGCCTGACGTGAGTACCGCGAGCGTCCTCGACGAGTTTTGCGATTCTCTTTCTATCGCTGCTACCTGCCCTTTCGATTCAGAATCGGGCCGAGCATCCTTCGTATCGCCCCTTCGCGATCCGCGATCGGCTGATGACGACGACGATGATTATTTTGATGATGATGATGACGACGACGATGATGACGTTGAAGATGTCGAAGATGACGGCATCGAAGATGACGACGACGATTGGGACGACGAAGATGAGGACGACGAAGAAGAAGAAGTCGAAGAAGTCGAAAAGGACGTTGTGCCCGTCGATGGCGATGATGCCGATGACGATGTAGAAGATGAATGGAAGGAGGTCGGTGATGACGATGAGGAAGAGGAGTCAGCCGAAGAGGAAGAGGACGACGAGGATTGGGACGACGATGAAGATGAGGACTGGGATGACGACGATGACGATGACGATGATGACGACGAAGAAGAGGAAGAGTGGGATTGAGTGTTGAATGACTCAATCCAATTTTCACATTCAGGAAATCCCGCAGGCTTGCCCACTTTTTATCAATGCCCCGCTTCGTTGCTGGGGCAGAACGTTTTGTGTAGTGGGATTCGCCAGAATTACCAACGGGTTAGTGTGCTGAGGAATTCTGGCGAATCCCACTACGATCAAATCCCAGCATTGTCTGTTTGTGATCCGATTCACCTGCCAGGCAAGCTGTAATGGGTCTTAGAAATGTGTATCCTTATCGATTCTGGTCAATGGAATCCTCGGATACCAATCGAATCGGAAAGCGAACGACTTGATTCTGTCGAAGTAATGTCACCATCACGCTATCCCCAGCAACACGTCGTTCAACCGTAGCCAACAGATCATCAGCCGTTTCGATTTTGACACCGTCGATTTCTGTAATGATGTCGGCTGTCGAAAAGTCCCGCCGGACCAACTCCCCAAGCACGGTCCGATGTCTCACGACGCCAACGGCCTTGACACCCGCGATTTCTGCTGGGCCGCCAGCATCCAGCGATACAACCAACACGCCTTTTTTAGTTTCAGCAACAGACTCGATTCCGACGCTAGGTCGGCGCACGCGACCGAACGAAATGATCTGAGGTACAATGCGTCCGATCGTTGCCGACGGAATTGCAAACCCTATGCCGCTGCTTTCGCCAATGCGGCTGGCAATGGCTGTGTTCATGCCGATTAACTCCCCGCGGCTGTTCATCAACGGTCCGCCTGAATTGCCTCGATTGAGCGCGGCATCGATCTGGATGATCGACCGCATCATGCGACGAGACAGACTCGGAATCGTTCGATTCAAACTGCTAACGACGCCAACTGTCATGGTCTGTTCAAGACCAAGCGGACTTCCCAGCGCGAACACACGTTGTCCAACTCGAAGTTTTTCGCTTCTCCCCAGCCGCACAGGACTGAGTTCCTCCGCGGGAGCAGAGATTTTTATGACGGCGATGTCGTTGGGAATATCTTGACCAACAACGGATGCGTCGTACTGCTTGCCATCATGGAACGTGACAACAAGTTGTTTTGTGTCTTTGACAACGTGATAGTTAGTGATGATATGCCCATCCGCATCCCATACCCACGCGCTGCCTGAGCCTTCAGCAATCGTCGCACGTCCAAAAAACGAGTCGGCTCCAACCCCTCGTGTTTCAATATGAACCACGCTCCGATGGCAATTCTCATGCACAGCGACGTTGAACCGTTCCTCCGGTGTCAGCTCGCTTAACTCATCTACGTTATCAACGAATCCGCCCATCATCGGTGCGAGCGTCGCAACACCCATGTCTTGCGCGGGTAACTCGTTCGTTACCATGATGCTGATGACACCGAATAGCACTAATTTCGCTGTGCGTTTCATAGACAATGAATTCCTTTCCAAATAAAGCTAGAGTAGAACAATTGTCCCAATTGTTTCCCAGTAATTTCCGAGCAAATTCCGAGCAAATTCTGAGCAATTGGGACAATTGCTCTACTCAAAACATACATAACCAGCTTGGTGCTTAGCAACATGAGAACCATACAATTTGCTAGCAAACATCGGCGGAAAAAACATCTCTACCGCTGACTCGCAGGTTTCTTCTAAGCTGACGAGGTTTGCCTACTTTCCGCACAACTATGCAGGGATGCAGTCGTGACCAAAGGCGATTTTTACCGAGACGATGTCGAACGAACTCAACGCTTACGTTCCGAGGAGCGCCGCCGAGGGCGCCTGCGGCGTAAGAGCACGTACCTATTGCTGATGTTGGCGCTGTTGCTTTTACTAGCAATTGGTGCCCCAAGTTTGATTTGCCATTCACCCATCGCGCGGAATTTGGTTCGGTCAACGCTTTCCCAATACGGGTTCGAAGGTGACGTGGAATCCATCCGCATCGGTTGGATGTCTCCCCTGAACGTTAACGGACTGGAGCTAACGGGAACCGCAGCAGGGTCACACATCCGCGTTGACCGTTTGGAAACCAGCCTGACACTGATGCAGTGCATTCGTGGTCTGAGTGATATCGGTGATGTGTTGATTCGCGGAGTTGTAATCGAGGCGTCGGTTGCTGACGGTCGATCAAGCCTTGAGAATGATCTCGCGATTGTGATGGCAGGCGACGGAGATGAGCCGAGCACCGGTCCGGCAAGCGAATCATCGCCATTGACCGGTAAAATAATGGCACAGGATGTTGCGGTTCGCATCACCGATGCGATCACCGGGGCTCAGTGGGTAGCTGACCAATCACAAGCCAGCGCCGACTTAACGATTGAGAAAGCAGACATATCTTTCTCAACGGTTCTCACCGATCCCGCGGGTGGCAGCGGTGAGATGGAAGGTCGAATTCAATATCCGATGAAGTCAGGTGAAGCCTATCAGTTGAACCTCGTGACGCAGCGAATTCCTTTGTCACTAGCGTCGATCGCGAAGCGATGGTTAGGCAGCGGAGGAGCAGCGATACCGTCGCAGATCAGCGGCGATACCTCGGGCTCAATGACGCTCGTCGGTGGTGTCGGTAGCGAGATCAGCATTTCCGTATCACCGGTAGAGTTCCGAAATTTCGTCGCCTCCGATCCATCCCTTGGTGAACGCATTTGGCGCAACGGACTGACCACGATCAGTGGTTCTGCAACGATCATTGGCGACCGCATTGTTGGTCGTGATTTGCAACTAACAACTGATTTCGGCAGCGCATCTTTCAATGGTGCATTCAATACAAGTTTTTCAGTCGCGGGCGCGTCGAGTCCTGCGGCGTGGCTTGAAGCGTTGGATGGATCGGCGGGAGCAGCCATTGACTTGGTGGCGTTTGAGAGGGCGATGCCAGGGCTGATTCCGCTTCGCGACCAAGCTGAAATAAGTGCCGGTGGAATTTCCGCTGAGATCACTTCGGCGATCGAAGGTGGCTCGGTGCGTCGCTCGCACTGGAATTTGAAAACGCAAGCGATACGAGGGCGAGCAGCCGGTCATTCCATCGTGATTGAACCAGCGACACTGATCGCATCCATTCGCGTCGCTGATGGCCAATTGGCAGCCGACACCATTCGTCTTGAAAGCTCATTCGCCAATGCGACCGTCGATGGTGATCTTTCGCGAGGACGCGTGAAAGGCGACATTCAGTTCAGCCGACTAGCCTCCATGATCCAACCGTTGCTTGAGATGCCAGAACTATCGCTGGCTGGACAAGCGACCGGCGAAGTGAGCTGGGCTGCAGAAGCGGGAGACCTCTGGCGACTTCGCGGCAAGACAGACGCGACGGACCTGATCATCGCGCTACCTGGAGGTACCAATTTTCAGCAAGCCGAATTGGGTGGCGAGGTCGACGCCACGGGACGATGGGCTGACGGTATGCTGCGTGAACTAAGTGCCTTGACGATTCACATGGAAACCACTGGCGTTGAAATAGACGCAAATTTAGCAGCGTCGGTTGCGAATCCGTCCACCACAACGGCTTTCCCACTTCAAATCACAAGCCGCGGCCGTTTGGAGGCATTGGCGGCGATTCTTGGTCCCTGGATGCCAACATCCGTTCATAGCTTGCAAGGTGGCTACACCGCCGATGCAGCAGCAAAGGTCGCGATCTCAAGCGGTGAAATGACGGTAGCAAAGTTCCAAGCCGTAGAGCCTCGAGTTGGCTATGGCGAGCAATTGTTTACGCAGCCACAACTGGCCGTCGATTTTGACGGACTTTATGCCTGGCCTGTTGGGACGCTGGAAGTGACCAAGATGTCGATTGTTGGCGAAGCGTTGTCTGCGGCCGTGCAAGGAACCATGACGCCAACAACGATGGACCTGGAGATCGCCTGGCGAGCCAACCTTGATCGCTTGCAAAACGCAATGCGCCCAAGCGTTTCCATGCTTACGTCAGGCTCAAAAAATGCCGGCGACATGTTGAACAGCGACACGCGGCCCGTTGCATTCCGAGGAACGCCAACGACAACTGCAGGAGCGTATATCGTTAGCGGAGATTGTAACGGTCGCTTCAAGGCACACCAAGACGCTGGTTCGTCAGTCGTATCGATTGACTCCAATACGACGGGTAACAATATCACGCTGGTCGATCCGACGGCTGCATTATCGCCCACCCCACAAGCATCGTTCAGTGGTCCTTCATCCAATAACCCAGCCGCTAAAGGTACATCGCGAGGACAAACGGTTTGGGCTGAGAGGCTTGTGAATTTCGATGCGATCGTACGGTATGATATGAACGATGGGGCGGTCGATGCTGAGAGACTGCAACTTGCATGTGATTGGATCGCAACGTCACTCACTGGAAAAGCCTTGTGGAACGAAGCGATTGGCGAGTTGACAATGCGCGGGTCGGCACGGATCAAAATGCCAGAAGTCGCCACTCAACTTACAACCTTGCTGGGCACCCCTGTTCGCCTTGAAGGGTTGCATGAAACGCCTATCGAACTCGTCGCCGCAAGAAAAGGGACAGGCCCCGTCGCGATTGCCGTCAATGCAAACATCGGATGGGAATCAGGCGAAGTCGCCGGGATCGCATTCGGTCCAACATCAATTCCGGTATCAATGACGGAGACTACGGTTTCAGTAAAGCCAGCCACGATTCCCGTCGACAAGGGGCAACTGCTATTAGCCGGCGACTTGCACTATTCGCCTGGTCCGATGTGGGTGTCCGTGAAGCCGGGTGTGGTCGCTGAGAACATTCGCTTAACACCAGAGCTAACCAGCCGCTGGCTTCAGTACCTCGCTCCGATGGCAGCGAATGCAACACGAATCGAAGGCACATTCGGTGTTGAACTTGCCGAAGGGATCGTTAATCTCGATGAACCGATGGCATCCAAGGTACGTGGCAATCTTCGAATCAACGGAGTCAACTTTGATTCAGGGCCGGTTGCAAATCAAATCATCAGCAGCGTGAAGCAAATTCAGCAATTGGTTCGCGGAGGAGCCGCTGAGGAGACACCACAAAAAGATAAGCGGCTAGTGACATTCCCATCTCAAGCGGTTGATTTCGAATTCGCCAACGGTGTGATCACTCATCAGCGAATGTTCATGGAAATTGATCGTGCAAAGATCATTACCAGCGGCCAAGTGCACGTCGATGGTCGCTTGAACATGGTCGCTCAATTGCCATTGGACCCCGCCTGGCTGGGAAGTGATTTAAAAGGACTCGCCGGCCAATCGGTTACACTACCAATTGATGGAACGCTCTCTCGCCCTAGCCTCGATTCAGCGGGCATCCGGAATCTTGTCACCGAGCTGGGTACAAAAGCACTTCAGAGCACCGCAGAAAGCTATCTTGAGAAGCAGCTCGGTCGCGGATTTGAAAAGTTGCTAGGGCGCTGATCTCGCCGCGTGCGGGGCTCGTCCCCGTCGGGACACGATCGCAACAAGATCGCGAGCGACCGTTTTTCGACGATTTACATCGTTCTCACTCCTTTGTAAAACCCCTTCGTGTACAATGACACGTGCGGTCTGAAAAAAGGTGCGATCTGCAATCTCTCACCCAGCCGACTGAGTGATCGCATTTCAGACCCACGATTCCCCCCGCCATCTACTTCCCGACCAAGAACGCAGTCATGAAGTTTCGTTACGTTTTGGCAACAATCAGTTGGCTGGTACTGCCGAGTGTCTCTTTTGCAAGCGACAAACAGCCGCTCGATTTCGCTCGGCACGTGCAGCCCATCTTTGCGATGAAATGCGCCAAGTGCCACGGCCCCAGCACGGTTTCAGGAGGGATAGCGTTCGATACTCGCGAGCGAGCCTTCGCAGAAACGGACTCGGGGGAGCCAGCGATAGTGCCCGGCGATCCCGACGCCAGCACCATTATCGCGCGTGTGAAATCGCATGACGAATCGACACGAATGCCTCCCGAAGGCAAGCCACTCACCCCAACGGAAATTGAAACGGTTAAGACCTGGATTCGCGAAGGTGCAAACTGGTCAAAGCATTGGGCGTATCGCCCCCTGACACTTCCAGCGGTGCCCGTTGCGAAGCAGAGTGATTGGAGCGTCAACGAGGTCGATCGATTCATTCTTGCCGGGCTCGAAGACGCGCAACTCGCTCCGAACCCAATGGCTGACAAACGAACCTTGGTGAGGCGAGCTTATTACAACCTAATAGGATTGCCGCCAACGCCCGAACAAGTCGCGGCATTTGAAAATGACAAGTCAGCCGACGCATGGGAAAAGCTGATCGATCAATTGCTGCAGTCACCACAATACGGCGAGCACTGGGGACGAAAATGGCTCGACGTCGTTCGCTACGCCGAGACCAATAGTTTTGAACGCGATAATCCAAAGCCGCATGTATGGCGTTATCGCGACTATGTGATTCGATCATTCAACGATGATAAACCATACGATCGCTTTCTCTTGGAACAGCTCGCCGGAGACGAAATCCCAAACCCAACCGCTGATCAACTCATTGCCACCGGTTTTTATCGCCTTGGCGTATGGGACGATGAGCCCGCTGATCGAGAGCTAGCCATGTACGAGGGCTATGACGACCTGATCACGACCATTGGGCAAGGTATGTTGGGCCTCACGTTTAATTGCGCACGATGTCATGACCATAAGATCGATCCGATTCCACAGACAGATTACTATCAATTGCTGACCTTCTTTCGTCATATTCGCCCGATGAACAACGGAGGATCGGACATCGAAGCACCGCTATTTGTATCCGAGCAATCTCGTCTTGAATTCGAAGCGGCAGAGCGCGACCGCCAAGAAGAAATGGTCGTTGCCAAACAGGAAATCTCCCGCTTGGAAGAAATTTATACGACGTTGACAACGAACGCGAAAAGCAACGTATTGACTGGCAAAGATATTGAAGGCTTGGAATTTTGGCAATTCAATTCTTCGTTCGACAAGTTGCCCGAATTCGACAAACTCGAAGCAACTTCAAACGCAAAGCTTCCCCTTGGATTTCTTGATATTTCGGTTGCTATGCAAGAAGCTGATTTTGGGATGGTATTCAAAGGGTCGTTGAATGTGCCCGCTGATGGTGACTATGAATTTCATCTCAGTTCGGACGATGGCGCGCGTCTATCGATCGATGAAACGACAAAACTATTGCACGACGGCATTCACGGTATCGAGGAAGAGAAGGACGTTTCTTTGCATTTGACGGCGGGCAAACATCCCATCCGGCTGGATTACTTTCAAAGGCATGGTGGTTTGGGTTTAAGACTCTCCTGGACTGGCCCCGGTTTTGCACGACGATTGCTAACTCCGGGAGCAGCGGCAAAGCAGGAAAAAATCAATAAAAACGAATTGGCGAAACGTATTAAGAAAGATGGATTGGAAGTTCTCGGGGTAGATGAATTTGCCAAGTATGAGGCTGCAACAAAAGCGTTAGCGGAACTCCGCGATGAGACGCCACAGGATAAGGCGTTGGTGGTTAAGGAGTTGGGAGCGAATAAGCCTGCGGACGTCTTTGTGCTTTTGCGAGGCACGCCAGGAAACCATGGCGCGACCGTTGAGCCCAGCTTTCCAGCCATCTTCGATACTCCCGCACCAGCCATTACACCCTTGCCTGAGCAGAACTCCAGCGGTCGGCGCACGTCGCTGGCAAACTGGATTACGTCGCCAAATAACCTGCTGACGGCTCGCGTCTTTGTGAATCGTGTTTGGCAAGGGCACTTTGGAAGAGGAATCGTCCGCAGTTCCAATAACTTCGGTGGCCTGGGGACGCCGCCCACTCACCCTGAATTGCTCGATTGGCTGGCCGCCGACTTTGTCGCGCACGGCTGGAAACTTAATCGCTTGCACAAAATGCTGATGCTGACTAGCGCCTATCGAATGTCATCCGTCGGGCAAGTCGCCGCCCTTGCGAAAGATCCAGCGAATGATCTTTTCTGGCGAGTTGATTTGCGACGACTCAGCGCGGAAGAAATTCGTGATTCCTTGCTCAGCGTAAACGGGCGATTGAATCCTCAAATGTTTGGTCCGTCGATCTACCCAGAAATCCAAGCCGAAGTCTTGGCAGGCCAATCGGTCCCAGGTCGTGGTTGGGGAAAATCGTCGCCAACGGAACAAGCTCGACGAAGCGTGTACATTCACGTCAAACGATCATTGATCACGCCGTTACTCGCTAGTTTCGATTTTCCCGAAACCGACACAAGTTGTGAAGCTCGTTTCACAACCACGCAGCCGGGTCAGTCATTTGCCATGCTCAACGGGCAATTTGCCAACGAGCAAGCGGCGGCCTTTGCCAAGCGAATTGCTACGGAAGTGGGAGAGTCGAATCGCGACGCTCAGATTCGGCTTGCTTACAAACTCTGCTTCAATCGAAATGTTCGTGACCATGAACTTGCCCGAGGCAAAGAGTTCACGAACAAGCTGGAACAGGATCATCAATTAAGTCCCGAGCGTGCATTAGAACAATTTTGTTTGCTGATTTTAAACATGAACGAGTTCATGTACTTGGATTGAGAAAATGACTGACCAACCACGAAAAACATTCTGTCGTCGCACGCGCCGCGAGTTCCTTTGGGAATCGGGAGCGGGATTCACATCGCTGGGCCTTACCGGCTTGCTGTCGAACTCCGGTTTTTTCAATACGCCAGCGAGTGCCGATGAACCGACGTTCGTTAATCCGCTGGCACCCAAGGAGTCGCATCATCCAGCGAAGGCGAAAAGTGTCATCTTCCTGTTTATGTATGGCGGACCAAGCCACATGGATACATTCGACTACAAACCGGAACTTTATAAGCTTGACGGCCAAACCGTTCCCGTGAAAACCAAAGGGCGCGGGGGCAGTAAGAATCAAGGTCGCGTTGTCGGCCCTAAATGGAGCTTCAAACAATATGGCCAATCAGGCCAATGGGTATCACAACTCTTTCCGCATTTGTCGAAACATGTGGATGAGATCGCCTTTATCAAATCGATGACTGCTGATAGTCCGATCCACGGTTCGGCGATGCTTATGATGAACTCCGGCAAGTTGCTTAGTGGCAGTCCCTGCCTGGGTTCATGGGCCAACTATGGATTAGGAACCGAGAACGAAAACCTGCCCGGTTTCGTGGTTATGCTCGATCCCAAAGGCGGCCCGATTTCGGGAGCCAAGAACTGGTCCAGTGGCTACATGCCGGCTTCCTATGCAGGAACGATCATGAAGTCTCAAGGGCCTCCGCTCATCGATCTAAAATTGCCGGAGGGCACGTCCCCGGAAATGCGACGTCTCCTATTAGATACGTTGCGCGAAAATAATCAGGAACATTTGGCGACGCGCCAGGATATGCACGACCTTGCAGCTAGAATTTCATCTTATGAGCTTGCGTTTAAGATGCAGACAAGCGCACCTGAAGCGGTCGACCTTTCGCAGGAATCGCAGGCGACGTTGGATCTGTATGGCGTTGGCAACGAGCGAACTGACGACTTTGGTCGGCGCTGCTTGATTACCCGGCGATTGGTCGAGCGAGGCGTTCGCTTTATTCAGCTTTATTCTGGCGGTGCGCACAATGACGACAACTGGGACGCGCACGGGGACCTGAAGAAAAATCATGAATTCCATGCCGGAAATACCGACCTTCCCATTGCTGGGCTGATGCAAGATTTGAAAGATCGGGGCCTTTTGGATTCGACGCTTATCATCTGGGGTGGCGAGTTCGGTCGCCAGCCAACCGCAGAATATGCGGAAGGTACTGGACGTGACCATAACTCCTATGGATTCACCATGTGGATGGCGGGCGGCGGCATCCGCGGTGGACAAAGCGTCGGCACGACGGATGAGCTCGGCGGTTCAGCCGTTGAAAATCCTTTTCACGTTAAAAATTTACATGCCACGGTATTGTGGCAAATGGGAATGGATCCTAATCGGCTTAGCTATTTCTACAGTGGTCTCGATCAGAAACTTGTAGGTGTAGAGCACATCGAGCCGATCCACCAGATTATCTAATCAGGCAAATGACGTGATATCGACGTAAATTTAAATTTGCTCGAAGTAGCCCAAATCAATCGCGGGCTACCGCAAATTGCATGCCGCAGGTGGCGGCAATTGTTGACGATCTCTCGACACCGCCAAAGACAAGGAAATTGCAGCCCTGCCAGCGGAGCATTAAGTGCCGGTCGCATGTTGGTGGCGATCTTTTATCAACCAGAGATATGGCGTCGTAACAGGCGCAGTGGTCGTTTTTCAGTCGCTGAGCATTAATATAACATCCCTGAGCGGTTGAGAGGTTGCCAGCGTAGCAGATGCCCGCAGGGCGGCGATCGGTGATTACCCTGAGGTAAAAGCTACTAGGCATTCACCAGGCATTCACCGGGCCCGAACCATGCGTGACCGCTCAGTAGCCAAACCAAGCCTCGGTCAAGCTGGGATCGGGAGGTTGTAAGTTGATTCGAGCCAACATCGTGGAAAAGCTTCATCGGTGGGAAAAACAAGCGACCGTCAGATCACCGGAATTGCGTTCTTTGATAAACATCTCAAACTCCCGAGGGCTTCAACACAGGTGCATCAAACGGTTCAATTTCTTGGTTCCACGCCCTTGCTCCGCCTGCGTAGTCATAGACCTCCTGAAATCCTGCTGCGTCGAGTTTTTCCGCTGCTTGAGTTGATGAATTGCACTCAGAACTGGCGCAGTAAACGACAATCGGTCGTTCCTTGCTGCCCGCGATTTCACTGACTCGTTTGATGAAATTGTCCTCGGATTGAGGCACGTTCAGTGCATCGAGAATCCGTGTTACCGCAAAATGGCTTTCGTCCAATGTATTGATCAGGAGAATGCCACGTCGATCCGCCTCCAGTGCCTTCAATTGATCGGTCGTGATCGTCTTCATTTTTTAATTTCTGCAAATGAGTTACCGTAGCCAGAATCGGCAGAGCATATTCATCGCTCAGATATCATTGTAAGTGATATCACTTGTAACAATCTGTGAGCAGTGAGCAATTGCTGGGCCAGAAGCGTAATCGACATTTGAAGAGGGCAACTTATGGGTCCAAGATTCGGATCTTTCAGCCAACTTTTTGGTACTTCGTTTGCTGTCGAACATGTTCAACGACGTCATGACGGAACCGGCGTCCCATGATCCGCTTTTCGCAATCTTGTATAGGCTTCTATATGACCATGAACGATTTGAGTTTTTCTCAGGCATGTCCGTACTGCAACGGACGCTTGCTGATTCCCATCGCGTTTTGGAATCAACTATTTTTCTGCACGCACTGTGGAGTTGAGATTTATGCAGGGCGGTCGATCGCTGATACATCGCCGCGAGCTGACCAGACAAACGTCGAGAGCGAACGAGTTGACTTTCGCGCCACGAGCGGGTCGAAGTCACTCTGACGCCTTTGCGGCTCCACCGTGAAAGACAACCGATCAACTTGGATTGAATTCATCCAATTAAGTTGCGACTACGTTTTCGCATTTGCAATCGATTTTCGCCCACATCGCTGCTTTGGCTCGGAGGTTGCGTTGTTAAAACGTTTCGTAGTCAGCACTTTCACATTCGTCTTGGAATCTCTCATGTATCGTCACACGGCTACCGCTCGCAACATTCCATCGGCAATGTTGATTGAGGACGAAGAAGCACCGCACAGGTTTTTTGCCACTCTCGAACACCGGCTCGGGCGTGCCTTGAGCAATTTTTTGAAAGCTGCCTAATCGACGATGCAAGAAACTGTCTTAATTACGGGTGCGTCGTCAGGCATCGGACGCGAGTTGGCATCGTGTTTTGCCGTGAGCAAATCGAACCTCGTGCTCGTTGCCCGTAGCGTTGATAAGCTTGAGCAGATCGCTTCACAACTTCGTGCCCAACATGGGGCGGATGTCAGGATAACTTGCCTCTGTCCTGGTCCCACCGAGACAGGCTTTGGTGACGTGTCGGGAATGTCGTCTTTAAAGATGGTTGCGACAGCCAAAATGTCGGCCGCCGATGTCGCAGCAGTCGGTTATGCCGGGTTCCGGCGCGGGTCAGCCGTTGTGATACCGGGTTGGACAAATAAGGCGATGACACTCTTAAGCAAAATGATGCCAAGCTATGTCACTCGCAAGGTGGTTAAAAAGGCGATGGAGCCAGCTTAAATTGCCGTTAACACAAACGATCGTATTGCCTTGGAATCATGGCGAATTCGTATACAATAGATTAGTTGTCGGTGAAATCGCTAAAGTGAAACTGCAGATATGACTGCCGCAGACATCAAGAAATGTTTTAGCCAGTTCAGCCAGCTTCAGTGTACGACGCTGGCTGCTTCGCTGGCTTATTATACGGCATTTGCGCTGCCACCACTATTGTATTTGTTGGTGATGGTGCTGACGGCCGGCTTGTCATTCTTCTTCAATGACCAACAGTCCGAAATCAGAGCAAGGCATTTGATCGTGCATCAAGCGGGACAACTTTTGGGAAACCAAAGCGCCAGCGATGAGATCGGTGTCATCCTCGAGAAAACTCGGAACGCCAGCGGTCAATGGTGGAAGACATCGCTCAGTTTGATTGGTATATTGATCGCCGCCAGTGGCTTGATCGGTGCGCTGCAGGACTCGCTCAATCATGTTTGGCAAGTGAAGCCTGATCCGGCGAAAACGGGGCTTGCAAGGCTGTTCATGCGCCGCATTTTCTCATTGACAATGGTCATTGCGCTAGGCTTTTTACTGCTCGTTTCAATGGTCCTTTCGACAGTCTTGAATGTCGTTGGCGAGCGAGTCGCGGGCCAGTTTGAAGTGGATGCGTTGGTCGCCAGCAGCATCAACTATGTCATCCAAGTGTTGCTGATGCTTGTCATCTTCACCGCGATTTTCAAGTGGATGCCCAGCGCCAAGATTCAGTGGCGGGACGTGCTTGTCGGTACCGTGTTGACCACAACGCTCTTCTTCGTCGGTCAGGTCGCGATGGGCCAGTACTTCTCTCGTTTCGAGCCTGCTGCAGCGCTGGGATCCGCAGCGGCTTCATTCGCGGTAATTCTGATTTGGGTTTATTACAACGCCATCATCGTGCTCTTCGGAGCAGTCGTGACGCAGGTTTATGCAACGAGTCAGGGCCGACAAGTCACGCCTGCTGACGACGCGCTGAAAGTCGTCGAAACTCTTGCAAGTTAATGCCAGCCATCCCGCCCGGCAATATGGCTGGATCGCGACCATTCGCTAACTGACAATTGCTTTATTCCCCAGTCGCAACAAGTTTCGCTTCGTGCCGCTCCTGCGCTTCTTCGATAGAATGCGATTGCGTCAACTCATTCTCTGACTTCGAAAGCTCGACAAGCTTAGCGTAATGTTGATGCAAAACTTTTACTTCCTCTTCACTTTAATCTTCAACATTGATGAGGCGGTTGCTAGCGCCTTCAATCGCTGCCACTAATTCATTCAACTTGAGGTGCAGCGACAATGACTCTTTATTCTGAGCCCGCTGAATGAGAAATACCATCAAAAAAGTAATGATCGTTGTCCCAGTGTTGATGACGAGTTGCCATGTTTCGGAATAATTAAAAAACGGTCCTGTGATTAGCCAAGTGATTATGGACGTACATGCGAGTGGGAAAGCCCATGAACTTCCGGTCCATGCCGTCACGCGCCGAGATATATTTTCTAGTACCGTTGCTGATTTCATCGCTAAAAACAATTCCTCAACGCTTGATGTCCACGGCTATTGTTCGTCAAAGTGAGGGCTAGTGCTTGGTCAACCTTTAAAGTTGGGGTTGAGTTGTGTTTGTAGGACAGACTGGAAGTCCGTCCATCCCCAGGAATAAGCGTTGACAATGCACTGGCAACTTTTCTAAATGCCGCCAGCCTCGAACTTTCATGTGCGGACCGCTCATCGAAAGCCCCTTTGCGAAAACTGGATAAACGCTGCTAGGTCAGTCAGTGAAGTGTCAGCGAGCATTCTAGGTTGAACGACGCGCTCTTTTGACGTGAATTCCCATTTGCATATCGCGTTCCAGAATAGAATGGCGAAAGCAAATACCATACCATTCTATGCTGTCGGCGCGGCATCCCGCTGGCTTGCCCGCCGAATCATTCGGTGCTGGCCCTACACCAGCGATCGATATAGGATTTCGTTGCTGCGGTCGTCAAATCGCCGAACGATCCGATATGCGCACTCGGTTGCCATAATCGTTCGACCTTGGCACGTGCGACATTCTCCGGAAAATTTTCGAATGCAAACACTTGCGACGCATTCATCAGCTCGGTCACCAACCGAGCAGGCGAAGCGGTAGGGTGCACTTCAACTGCAATATGCACATGGTCAGGTAAAAAAAACTTATCGAAAACGACTCGCA
Organism: Planctomycetaceae bacterium; assembly: GCA_043775635.1. GTDB lineage: Bacteria > Planctomycetota > Planctomycetia > Pirellulales > Pirellulaceae > UBA6163. The sequence continues at coordinate 27,536 of JAYVSE010000122.1, forward strand.
AGCGAGCTTGCTGGTCCCGCCAATGTGCGTCAATTGCTCTGGCCACTTCCGCAGTGAACACCCCCTGGCGTTTCCAGGTGGCTAAGACAATATGAAATTTCAGTGACGTCACAGCGTAACCGCGAGTAAAAGATTTTTGATTCGAGCTAACTTGTTCGCCAACGGCCTTACACAGTTGACCCTTGTTCTTACTGGCCGCAGTTGCCGTAGATTCTTGTGGCTGCAGACTGACGAGCGCCCGTATATCGAGCGCGTCGGAACCGTATTCCAACAATCGAACTTGATACTGTTCCAAGCGAGGATTCAAGCTTTCTGCTGTTAGACCGGCGAGCGATGGAACGGGAACGCGACGCCACGTTCGCCAGCGAAAAAAGACTTGGTAGCACCAAGCAAATTTTAGTTCGTCAGTATGATAAGGTTGAATCAACATGACTTGATTTTAAGATGTGCTAATGCCAGACGAAAGCACACTCGCTGCGTAGGGCCAGCACCGAATGATCCGCTGGGTAAGCCAGCGGGATTATCTCGCCATGAATCGTCACTCGGAATTCCTGCACGCTTCTCCCCGGTCCTTAGAGCATCCGCCTTACATCGGCTCCGAAGGTTGGGTATGCGAACAAAGTTGATTTAAGATTCTTCGCCGTTATGTCGAACTTCATGGCCAGAGCAAACAGATTGACGACTTCTTCCGCCGCGGGGCCCAACAAGTGGGCACCCAACAACAAGTCAGTTTTTTTGTCGACAATAATTTTGTAGGCAGCACAGTCTTGCCCTGTTTTCCGCACCGAGTCCAACGTTGAAGTGTCTTGATATCGCACATCCAGATCGAATCCATGTTGCTTGGCTTCCGACTGCAACATCCCGATCGCAGCCAAGCACGGGGAAGTGAAGACCACTCGTGGAACGACTCCATAATCGGGTTTTCGATCAACTGATTCGGCGAACAGATTCTTCACGACCGCCCGCGCCTGTTCGTTTGCTACCGGAGTCAGCTTTGGCTGATCGTGGTCGGCACAATCGCCGGAAGCGAAAACATGCGGATTGGAGACGCTGCGCATGAACTCGTCCACCGCGACACCCTGCTTGCTATGTTGAACGTCGCCTGCATCGAGATTCAAGTCTCCTATGTTCGGCACGCGCCCAGCCCCGTGGACGACCAGCTTTGTGGTGATCGTTTGCTGCCCACCGTCATCATCCCTGGTCACGACTCGTAGCGTGCCATTTTTTTCTCTCGAAACCGCTTTAACCCTCGAACCGCAGATGAACTTTATGCCGATTCCGGTTGACCAACGCATCAACTGATCGACCAGATCGGGATCGAATCCTTTCAAGGGACGTGCACGGTGATCGACCACCGTGACTTCGCTACCGTAGCGAGCGACGACATGCGCGAACTCCATCGAGATGTACCCGCCCCCGATGAACACGACATGGTCAGGCATTTTGCTCAGTTCGAAAAATTCGGCGCTATGCGTAACGTGCTCCTCGCCGTTGATCCCCAATCGTACTGGACGAGCGCCGGTGCCGATGAAAATGCGTTTCGCTTCAAGATACCGACCATCGACTTGGATCGTCGTTGGTCCCGCGAACCTAGCAATGCCGTGAAACGTTTCAATTCCGAGCTTCTGAAATGACTGTTCGCTTTTCTGCAAAACGGGTTGAGTGAATTCACGTTTGAACACTAAAAGTTGCGACCAATCGATACTCGCTTCCGAGAACATTCCCAGTTTGCCGTTGGCGCGACGAACTTGGTCGATCAAGTTTCCTGCGTTTGTGTAGACTTTTTTCGGGTTGCAACCACGCAGCGCGCAAGTTCCGCCGTACTCGCGCGACTCGACCACGGCGACGGACTTTCCACTCTCTGCCGTCTTCTTCGCCACCGTTCCGGCGGCGGGGCCAGTGCCAATGACAATCAAATCGAATTGCTGACTGTCGCTCATGGAAGTTGAATGTCCAAGCCATGGTTGAAACGATTGGTGAAGTTCGCCAGCGCGACGGCGCCAACTAAGCTGACAAGTTGTTTATCATTGAGGAACGCTTTCAGCTTCGTAACGGTGGCCTTATCGACACGGGCTTGTGTGGTCAGTTGCTCTGCATACGACAATACCGCTTTCTCTTGATCGTCAAAGGCGTCACTGCTCTGGTAGCTATCGATCGCCTGAAGTTGTGCGGTAGTGATACCCGCCTTGACGGCAGCTTGTTTGTGGTAGTGCGAGCAGTAGTCACAACGATTGATTTGCGACGACTTGAAATAGGCAAGTTCGCGAAATTTGTCGGGCAGGTCGTTACGAATCCCATCGTTGATCTGAGTCATTCCCCCCAGCACATCCGGCTGGTAGGCCGCCGTGCTGAAGATGTTCATTGATTTGCCAAACTTCTCTTCGATGGCTTTCAGGATTGGCTGCGATTTTGCAGGTGCATCGGCGATTTTGAGTGGTTCGACGTGTGGCATGAAAAGTGATCTCGATTCAAAAGTTGGGACTGATTACATGCCTTGCGCGGCATGTGTGGACGCTGCAGCCAAGGGTTATCAGCAATTCATGCGCCGTTAACACGGTGTTGCCGTGCATCAAAAAAATTTGCGGCTCAACGATGAGTAGGCAACTCACGGTTCGTTTTCTTTTCAGACGTTGGGCTGGTCTGCCTTACTTCTTTGTTGGCTTGACTCGCGCGAGATAGTCACCGTAGCCCTCGGCCTCCATCTTCTCTTGCGGAACAAACTTCATCGCTGCCGAATTCATGCACCACCGTTTGCCACCACGATCGGCAGGTCCATCGTTGAAAACGTGCCCGACGTGCGAATTAGCGATTTTGGATCGTACCTCCGTTCGCGTTGTAAATAGCGTGCTGTCGTCTTTTAAGGTGATGAACTTAGAATCCAACGGCCGCACAAATGATGGCCAACCAGTTCCCGACTCGAACTTGTCGCTGGACGAGAACAACGGCTCGCCAGAAACGATATCGACATAGACGCCGGCTTCCTTGTTGTCACAATACGCGTTTTTAAACGCAGTCTCCGTACCGGATTGCTGCGTCACTTCGTATTGAATCGCGGACAGTTTTTGCTTGAGTTCCTGGTCTGACGGTTTGCGAAAATCGCGCCACGGTGCCTTGGCCGAATCGGTTTTGGCCGTGGTGGTAGTCTCCAATGGATCGTCCGCCGGTGCGCTGGTTAGCGTCTTATCGGAGTCTTCCTTCTTAGGCTTGGGAATGGAACCAGGCAATTCTAACTTTTTAGCTCGGTCGCGCCAGTGCTTTTCGATGAATGCATCGCGACCTGATTTATAGCGATAGTAGTCGTATTTTACCAAACTGTTCTTGGCGTAATCTTGGTGGTAAGCCTCCGCTGGCCAGAACTTCTCACGTTTGGCGACTTCCAAAGCGAGCGGCTTGTCGTAGACGGCCAGCTTGTTGACTTCTGCGATGGCATTCTCAGCGGCATGTTTCTCTTGTTTGTTCTCGTAATACACCAGCGGGCGGTACTGCGCACCACGATCAGCAAACGAGCCATGGCCGTCTGTAGGGTCACTGTGCTTGATTAACCATTCGACTAGCCCAGCGTAAGTGACTTTAGACGGGTTGTAAGTTACTTTCACGACTTCCACATGTCCACCGCCAGCGTAGTTTTCATAGGTTGGATTGGCGGTCGAGCCGCCGCTGTAGCCGGAGACAACATCGGTGACGCTTGGTAATTTTCCGAAATCCGATTCGACGCACCAGAAACATCCGCCAGCAAGGATCGCTGTCGCATCGTCGGCGACATCCGCAATGCCCTGATTCGCGACTTCGACGGCATCGTGAATTTCACCAGTGATGACTGACTCCTGCTGACAGCCAGCCGCCAGGATCGCCGCGAACAGCGCCAGCAGTTTGGATACGGTTTGTTTGGGCGTACACATGATTCATCTTTTTTTTAAGGCGTTTGATAATCGGACGAACTTTTTCTACGTCTAAAAAGTTCGCCACCAAAGAATGGTTGCTGGCAGACTGCGAGTTATGATTTTAGGGCGACACCGTTTTTAAATCAGCAGACGCATCGTTCAGGCTAGTTGATCGGTCTGCATCAACGTCCATCGTCAACGCAGTATGCGCAGGAATTTCTTTAATTTGCATCCAGACAGAGATCGATTGCTCCAGTTTCGAATTCATGTTTACTCTCAATTCAAAGATTCGGCGGAAAGCAGGTTCAAATTGCAAATGACGTCCCAGGCAAAGCCTGTGCCGCTGGCAGATCCTCGCCGTAAAGCTCTTTAAATTGTCTGACGACTCCGCCTCCCAGCGGACAAGATGGTCGATCAATGAACACGCTGATTCAAATCAATCGGAATCGACAACCTGTGACACGCGTCCTTGACGCCTGCAATCAGTTTCGCACTTCCGCCTCGCTGACCTTGGCGACCACCACATCCCCGGCCTCGCGGGCCTTCTCAATCTCCTCCACCAACTCCGACAACGGGGTCGGCTGGGCCAAGTCCTTCGACTCCTCATCGGTCGACGGTTTCTCCAGTTTCAGGTGTCGGCAGATCAGGTGGAGCATCTGCATGCTCTTCGTCACCTCCTGCTCGGTTAATAAGGCCACTTGCAAGGTGAGGTGACCCCAATGCTCCTGTCGTTTCGACTGGAGATTCTGGTTCATCAGCACGAAACTGGTCAGAAAGATGAACTCGATGCCGACGACGAAGCCGAGGAACGGAAACGGGTACGGGTCGAACGCTCCGACCCCAGGCACAATTCCAGCGTTCGCGACGACCCAGGCGGTATAGAAGACGGCGTGGGCGGCGATGAACCACGAACTGCCAAAGTACCGGGCGATCCGGTCACCAATCTTCTCCACCCGCGAGCGCCGACCGTGGATTTGCTGCTCCAACAAGGCGATGGTTTCGACGTTCTTTTTCGCCGAGTCGGAGAGTGTGGAGGATGGCATGACGATATGTTTCCATTGATTTCCGCCTAACCCTATGGTGATTGAAGCTGGCTACCTACGATGTGCGATGGTCTTTCACTTGCCCCAGCCAAGCGTGGCGATTGGGGCGATAGTCTTGCCACGCGGCCTAGTGGTCCGAGAACTAATTGATGCCGCTTGAAAGAATCGTTAAACCGCGTGCCCAGCGGGCCGCGAGCCTCGCGCGGGGCGTTGCCCACACGGTT
>JAYVSE010000123.1:0-16121 GCA_043775635.1 Planctomycetaceae bacterium
ATGAGGTCGGCCACGGGCGGAGCTTGTCTCCGTCGGGCCATGATCAGAAAATGATCGTGCAGTGTGCGTATAACGATTGATTAGCGCTCCACGCGGACAAGCCGCGGACAAGCCGCGGACAAGCCGCATGGTAGCGAGGCTCACTCCGCCAGCAACTTCTGGTTGGGATTATAGCCCGACGGGGATGAACCCCGTCGTAGCATCCGGTCGGAACAATATCGATTCAGAATTTCGCTTTTAAATTCAATGTCAATGGCAAATTTTAAACAGGCTATGATACGCCTAGTAGGCATCAAATTTAAAATCCAAGGGCTTGGCCGTTTTCGTCGAGAATCTGGACCTTCACTTCGACAAACCATTCACTACCGTTTTGCTTAACCGTAAGCCTTGTTTCGTAGGGCGTATTCGGAGCGCTGCCAAAGGCGACATGGTCACTCGATCGCAATGCCTCTCAGAATAACTCCAAGTGAATCGAATGTGAGGAACGCATTGTTTATCCCGCGTTTAGATGCGAAAACCGAAAACAGGGTCTGACCCCACAGGCGTTATTATTGTTGGAGTGCGAAGAGGATGAGATTGATGGCGATGCGAGCGGCATCGTTGGTGTCGTAGCCGGGGCATTGTATCGAATTTTGGCTTTCAAGGGCGCAGCTCAAATCGAGCGGTGAAAAGAAAACGGACGCCGTCCCGTCAATGGTCGCGAATTCGAGTTGCGGGTTGCCTCGGCGGCGAGTGATTGTAATGCCCTCAGCGCCTCGTGATGGCGTTCGAATGGTGACGTCACGAAGGTCATAACCGCCGAATTGCGAAGACAACGCGGGATGATCAGGTGGCATGGATTGAAGCGGGCTTTGGGGGGTAATTGCGGCCAATTCACGGCGAATCGCCAGTGTGAATTCTGGACTGCCACAAATGGAATCGGCGATGATGATCCCGCCGTTTTCAAGGAATGTTCGTAGTACACGACGTTGATCGGCGGTTAGCTGAAAATCCGTCCTGCCGTGCAGCCAAACGATCGTCTGATCGGCCAGGATTACTGTGTCAATCGGCAATTCATCCGCAGCCGCTTCTAAGTGCATCGGGACTCGCTTGGCGGCGATCGCAATGAAGTTCGGCAGCGCTCGTCGCGCGTCCCGCGCACCGGCTTCGATCTGCAATCTTGCGATTCGAACCGCTCCACGATTGGGCACATCGCCTTCTGCACCACGAATCACTAGAGGTGTATCGAGCTTGTCTTTCAATTCCCGTCCCGTGGTGTAAGCCAAAATGTTTTGTCCCAGGCGGGCCGCACTCTCTAACGAGTCTTTCAAAGAACGCGGCATCTCGGCGGCCTGATTTCGTCCCGTTGGGTCGCTCAATTCCCACCGGCACGTCAAGCTTAATGGCGAATAGAACACCGCGGTCCGGCAACATGCCTCCACACCGTGTAACTGATAGGACGGTCCGATCAAAGCTGGTTTCGCGTCTGCTTCGGCCGAGTAAACAGGGTGCGATGGAGGTAGTGGACCGAGCGGAGCAGATGGAAACCATTTTGCACAGAGCTCGCGTACGCTCTTCTCAAATAGGCTCGCAGGTCCACAGCCGGCACCGGCATTGGCATCAAATAAAAGGCTGCCACCTTGGTCCAGAAAATCCTTCAGCAGTTTACTTTCTGCGTCCGAAAAATTGAGTTGGTTTTTACCCGAGATCACAATCAGAGGTGCTTGCAACAAATCTTCTACCTTAGCGTTCTCGGTCGTGATGGTTTGCCAAGTCAGCTCGCGCCCCCAATTTCGTTCGAGCCTGCGAACGATTTGACGCGATGCATCGGGGTGTTCATTCCATGGCCCATCATCGCGACCTTTGTCCTCGCCATAACGCAATCGCCCGATCACGACTTGTCGCTTGCCCTTGGCGAGAAACAGCAAGGCAAAAGACGTGGCGATGTTGTGGTCGCTTTCCATGTTTCCGACACCAGACCAGAACCCCTGAAAACCGTCTTGGGTTTCTACCAATCGCCGCGAGCCCTCGCGATACCAATCGTGTCCGCCAATGAGCCGGCGCCCCGTCATGCGTCCCACTCGCTCGAGTGCATACAAGTAATAGAACAATGTTGCAGAACCGCTATTGCCCGGATTGACTTGCACACTGAAACGTTCTCCTAACCATGTCAGCCCTGCTTCGACGGCATCTCGATCTTCACGTTTCCCGCCACAGCAGACAATCTCGCCTTTTTCGATACGCGATGATGAGTCAGTCAATCGACCACGACAAATGACGGCGGAGGCGATCCCAGCACACGTCATGCTGCCCGTCGGAGCTTCACTGCTGCTGTACGCCCAGCCGCCCGCAGGTGTTTGTCGATTGCTCCAGTACTTAGCAGCTCGACGATAAGCGTCCGGGTTCACCGGCACGCCTCGCTGCTCTGCGGCATCGAGCGCGAGCAACGCGAACTGTGAATTCGACGGATCACCGCCGCCGCGTCCCCGTCCGTAGCCCCACCCACCGGACCTGGAAAAACTTGTATCTTCGCCACCGACTTGCTCTTGTTCCAGCCAAGTGACATTTCGGCGAATTCGCACGAGATCGCCCGCTGCGCCAATTTGGCAAAAGACGAGCGTTTGAAGGGAGATGGAGTAGGTCTCGGAGGGCTCAATTTCGCGAAGGTATTTCAGTGATTTTTCGATCGTCGGGTCATCGGGAGCCACACCCGCAGTTAGCAACGCGAGCGTACACATCGCCGTAAGTCCACCATTTTGCCCAGTGTATTCTTTCCAGCTCCCCCGTCTTTCCTGTGTTGAACGAAGATAGGCCACTCCGCGATCAATGGATTGTTGGACGGTTGCCGCATCGATGGCCGCGATCGCCTGCCCAGGCTCACGCCAAGACAAAAAAGTGCTCCAAAGAAAGACCACCACGAATGGCACAAGTCGCACATGAAATCGAATTGAGAATCGACGTGGGGTCGGCATGGCGCAAGAACTCGTTACGTTGGAAGGCATATAGAATCGCGTTGAGATTATTAGCACAAACATTGCCATGACAGACAAGAACCCGCGTGGAAACTCTCCGCCACCTGTTGGTGCATCGCCAGCCAGCACGCCACCGGTCGCTCCGCCTCCGCACTCACCGCAACAGCCATCGCAGATGCAAGCAGCGCCAGCAACGAGTGCCGGGGCTGCCAAACCGCGAAATCTCGGTGATATGTTGCGTGAGTTTGCACAACACCAGCAAACCATGCGAGCCGAATTGGCGAAAGTCATTGTGGGACAACATGACGTTATCGAGCAACTACTTGCGGCAATTTTCACTCGTGGCCACTGTTTGCTCGAAGGTGTGCCCGGGCTTGCCAAGACGCTAATGGTCAGCACGTTAGCGAATATCTTGGACGTCCCCTTTAAGCGAATCCAATTTACGCCTGACTTGATGCCTTCGGACATTACCGGAACACAAGTCCTTGAGGAGGACGAGGCGGGTCGACGTAGCTTTCGCTTCGTCGACGGCCCCATTTTTACCAGCGTATTGCTCGCTGATGAAATCAACCGGACGCCGCCGAAAACGCAAGCAGCGCTCTTGGAAGCGATGCAGGAACGCCAAGTAACCGTTGGCCGGGATACCTATCCACTTCCCGATCCATTTTTTGTGATCGCGACTCAGAACCCGATCGAACAAGAAGGTACTTATCCGCTTCCTGAAGCGCAGCTCGACCGATTCATGTTTAACATTAAGGTTGGTTATCCAACGGCGGACGAGGAAGAGCAGATATTGACTGTGACGACCCGCGGGGAAGTTGAGCAGCCCAATAAAGTGTTGTCGGGACGAGCGATTTTGAATGTCCAGCGACTGGTGCAAAGCGTTGCCGTCAGTCCGTTTGTCATCCGCTATGCGTCGAAGCTGGTGCGTGCGACTCGGCCAGCGGATGATTCCGCACCAGCGTATGTCAAGCAACTTGTCGATTGGGGCGCTGGCCCACGAGCAGGCCAAAACTTGATTGCCGCCGGCAAGGCGCTGGCAGCAATGGACGGTCGATTCGCTGTTGATCCCAGCGACGTGCAACGAATTGCAATTCCCGTGCTAAGGCATCGCATCGCCGCTAACTTCCAGGCTCAAGCCGAGGGCATGACGACAGATGACATCGTCAAGCGATTGCTCAAGGACATTGCCATTCCGAAGCCCGAGAAAATGACATAACAATGTGCGGGGAAAAAGCCCGGTACCTCTTTCCCTGACAACGCCGACGAATTTGCCAAGCTCCAACAAGATCAGTCTACCCCGGTTTTTCCTGCGTTTTTCAACTCACCGGGAACTGCTGGTCTTTACATAATCTTGATACAGAGCTCGGTTCATTTGATCCCCTTTTGACACGACAACGGCTTTAATAAGTCGAAGTTAGTTTTATTCAACAGGGAACATCCATGGACATCGTCTGGCTCTTGGCAATCACTGCCTTATTCGGTGCTTCGCTAACGCTGATATCTATCTGCTCCCGTTTGCAACGGGAGGAATAAACAATGAACTGGATTGAATTCGTCGCGGCACTGATGACCGGCGGCCTTGTATTGTATCTGGTCGTCGCCCTGCTAATGCCGGAGAAGTTTTCGTGATCTCGAACATAATTATTCAGCTCGGGTTGTACTTCATCGTGCTGATTGCTTGTGCGAAACCACTGGGCATGTACATGGCTCGCGTCTATCAAGGGCATGCTGACCAAGCAGAAAAACTGCTTGGTTCAATCGAACGGACGATCTATCGATTGTGTGGAGTCAAACCCACAATGGAGATGACCTGGAAGCAATATGCGCAAGCCGTGATCTGGTTCAGCTTCATTGGCGTACTGGCCGTTTTCGGCATGCAGCGACTGCAATCACTCTTGCCACTGAACCCTGAGGCGCTCCCCAGCATTGCGCCGGACTCGTCTTTCAATACGGCGATCAGTTTTGTGACCAACACCAATTGGCAGGGCTACGGCGGTGAAACCACGATGAGCTATTTGACTCAAATGATTTCGCTGACAGTGCAAAATTTCCTGTCGGCAGCAGTGGGTATGGCGGTGTTGGTGGCATTTATTCGTGGATTCACTCGTACATTTGAATCGCAGATCGGTAACTTTTGGTCCGATCTGACCAAAGGAACGCTCTATATTCTGCTGCCGATGTCCCTGGTATTTGCCTGCGTGCTAGTTCCGTTGGGAGTTGTCCAAACTTTCGAACCGTATCAAGAGGTTTCACTCCTGCAACCGATCATCGGTGCCGACGGGACATCGATCAAGGTACAACGTGTGGCCCTGGGACCAGTTGCATCGCAAGTCGCGATTAAACAATTGGGCACCAACGGTGGCGGATTTTTCAACGTCAATTCCGCGCATCCGTTTGAGAATCCAACGCCGCTGACTAACTTCTTGCAACTGCTAGCCATCCTGCTGATTCCCACAGCACTTTGCGTCATGCTTGGCGAAATGGTCGAAGATCGACGACAAGGTTGGGCGATTTTGGCATCGATGACGGCGATCTTCTTACCCTTGCTGCTGTGTGTCGTCTGGGCCGAGCAAGCTGGCAACCCGGCGCTCAATGGGCTGGGCATTGATGTAGTCGCCAGCGACGCCCAATCAGGCGGAAATATGGAAGGCAAGGAGGTTCGCTTTGGCATCGCTAATTCGGCCTTGTGGGCAGTGGCAACAACAGCCGCCTCCAACGGCTCGGTCAACTCAATGCACGATTCGTTTTCGCCGCTCGGAGGCTTAGTCCCAATGTGGTTGATGCAACTCGGCGAAGTTGTTTTTGGAGGAGTCGGTTCAGGGCTGTATGGGATGTTGGTCTTTGTCATTATCACGGTTTTTATCGCCGGATTAATGGTCGGTCGAACGCCCGAGTATTTGGGCAAGAAAATCGGTGCCTTTGAAATAAAAATGGCTGCGTTAGCTGTCCTGTTGCCTTGTGCGATGGTCTTGTTTGGCACCGCAATCTCGGTCGCAATGCCTGCCGGTCGAGCGACCGTTTTCAATACAGGACCGCACGGGTTCAGCGAAGTGTTATATGCGTTCTCATCAGCCGGAAACAACAACGGCAGCGCCTTTGCCGGTCTGGGAGCCAACACACTGTTTTATAACGCAATGCTGGGGCTAGCGATGTGGGTCGGAAGATTCGGAGTGATGTTGCCAGTGCTGGCCATCGCTGGTTCGCTGGCAAAGAAAAAACATATCACCGCCGGAGCCGGCACCCTGCCAACTCATACGCCTTTGTTTAGCTCACTGTTAGTCGCCGTTGTAATCGTCGTTGGAGCGCTAAGTTTTCTCCCTGCTCTGGCGCTTGGTCCAATTATTGAACAACTCCTTTTGAATTCTTAACAACGCCAAATCGTGGCTACGCTCGCCAGAACATGGGCGCGAAGACTTACTATCAAAATATCGAATGTCCAACTCCGAATGTCCAATGTCCAAGTTGGAATCCGAACTTAAAATTTGGACATTGGAAATTCGACATTTTGCGGTTTTGCCAGACACCCACCTTCTGGTGTAGGTAGCTACGAATGTACTCATCGAAAATAGAAAACTCTGACATGAACACTCTATCATCAACCATCAAACAAACTTCACCGAGTGTGCTGGTGCCAGCCATCATCGCATCGTTTCAAAAATTGGACCCAAAAACCCAGCTTCGTAATCCTGTGATGTTTGCTGTTTATTTGGGAAGCATTCTGACAACCTTGATTTGGTTTCAATCACTGATCGGTGGCGATACCGGAGAGTCAGCAACTTTCACGTTTTGTATCGCGGTTTGGTTATGGTTCACTGTCTTATTTGCAAACTTCGCTGAGGCGATCGCCGAAGGGCGTGGCAAAGCACAATCGGCGACGTTGCGAGCGTCGCGCACCGATGTGCCAGCGCGAAGAATGTTGAATCTTGAGCAAAGTCAAACTGAGGCCGTATTGGCGAGCGACCTTCGCATCAACGATATCGTGCGAGTTGTCGCTGGCGAAGTCATACCGGCGGATGGCGAGGTGATTGAGGGGGTTGCCTCGATCGATGAAAGTGCAATCACTGGCGAATCGGCTCCGGTAGTACGCGAGAGTGGCGGTGACCGCAGCGCAGTGACCGGGGGAACCAGGGTCATTTCGGATTGGCTGATCATTAAAGTCACAACCATGCCAGGTCAGAGCTTTCTGGATCGCATGATCGCGATGGTGGAAGGAGCGAACCGACAAAAGACGCCTAATGAAATCGCATTGGCGATTCTACTCGCTGCATTGACACTCATTTTCCTGATGGTTGTAGTGACGTTATTGCCCTTTTCTGTCTACAGTGTTTCTGCTTCTGGGGTTGGTAGCCCGATTACATTGACGGTGTTGGTTTCATTGTTGGTCTGCTTGGCACCGACAACGATCGGTGCCTTGTTGTCAGCGATTGGGATTGCTGGAATGAACCGATTGCAAAAAGCGAATGTGATTGCCATGTCGGGCCGCGCGGTCGAAGCAGCGGGAGACGTCGATGTGCTGTTGCTGGACAAGACCGGCACAATCACGCTGGGAAATCGTCAAGCGCACCGGTTTGTTCCAGCGGATGGCGTTACGGAACAGGAATTGGCCGACGCCGCTCATTTATCTTCGCTTGCCGACGAGACTGCCGAGGGTCGCAGTATCGCGATCTTGGCGAAAAATAAGTTTGGCCTACGTGGTAAAGAATTGGACCGCCTAAATCCAATATTTGTCCCGTTTTCGGCACGGACAAGAATGAGCGGCGTCACGATCGACGGGCATGAAATTCGCAAAGGAGCGGCTGAGTCAATTGAGACTTATGTCATTGGATTGGGGGGGAGAATGCCTGATGGGGTTCGGCAAGCGGTTCGCGAAATCGCTAAAGCAGGCAGCACACCCCTAGTCGTGAGCCGTGACGCCAAGGTGTTGGGTGTGATTGAATTGAAAGACATTGTCAAAGGTGGCATCAAGGAACGATTTAACGAATTGCGGAAAATGGGGATCAAGACCGTGATGATCACCGGCGACAATCCCCTCACTGCGGCTGCGATTGCTGCTGAAGCCGGTGTCGATGACTTCCTTGCCGAAGCAACCCCGGAAGCGAAGTTGGCGTTGATTCGTGATTACCAAAAAGGCGGCCGATTGGTCGCGATGACAGGTGACGGCACAAATGACGCGCCGGCACTTGCACAAGCCGACGTGGCGGTCGCGATGAACAGCGGCACTCAAGCCGCAAAAGAAGCCGGAAACATGGTCGACTTGGACTCCAACCCGACCAAGCTGATCGAAATCGTCAATATCGGAAAGCAGTTGCTGATGACTCGCGGTGCATTAACCACCTTCAGTATCGCTAACGATGTAGCCAAATACTTTGCAATTTTGCCAGCCGCGTTTGCATCCACCTATCCCGCTCTTAAGGCGCTAGACGTGATGCGACTATCGTCTCCATCAACGGCAATTTTAGCAGCAGTAATTTTCAACGCGCTCATTATCATCGCCTTAGTTCCCTTGGCGCTTAAAGGAGTCAAGTATCGTCCCGTCGGTGCTGCACAGTTGTTACGCAACCATTTGGTTATCTATGGTTTAGGCGGATTGGTCGTGCCGTTTATTGGCATCAAATTGATTGACCTAGCGCTAGCGGCTACCTCAAGTTTCTAAGCAATTGTTCCCAACAATCTCGAAGTCTCCCCATCACAAAGAAGAGCACAACGTAAAGCAATGATAACTATGATTCGTACATCGTTAACGATGTTTTTGCTGATGACAGTTCTCACAGGAGCAATTTATCCGGCGATCGTGACCGAATTCGCGCAACTGTTTTTTCCATTTCAAGCCAACGGGAGTTTCATTCAAGACGGTGATAATGCGATTGGCTCTGAGTTGATCGGACAACCGTTCGATTCACCGAATTACTTCTGGGGACGGCTCTCGGCGACCGCGTCGCAGCCGTACAATGCAGCGGCGTCGAGCGGCTCGAATTATGGGCCGAGGCATCCCGATTTGGTGGCAAATGCAAAGGCGCGAGTGGAGGCTGTCGGTAGCCGCGATGTTGGAGTTCCGATCGATTTAGTGACGGCATCGGGAAGCGGACTTGATCCCCATATCAGTCCAGCGGCGGCTGTGTATCAAGTGGAGCGAGTAGCGAAGGCAAGAAATTTGCCTATTGAGAAAATCCTGGCGCTGGTAGCAAGTCACGTCGAAGGTCGAATGGCAGGCGTCCTGGGAGAACCACGGGTCAATGTATTGATGTTGAATTTGGATTTGGATCGGCTGATGGATTTGTCGAAGTAGGATGATGCTTTACAGGAAGAATTGCGTTGAGAATGTCTAATGTCGAACAAGGTTGCTACGTTAGGCATATGACGGCGTATTTTTTAGCGGACTCACAACCATGACAAATCGACCGGACCCTGACGAACTTTTGAAACTCGTCACTCAAGAAGAAAACCTGGCGAATCGAGGTTCACTGCGGATTTTTTTTGGGTACGCTGCGGGTGTGGGTAAGACTTACGCTATGTTGCAAGCGGCACAACAAGCCAAACGAGCCGGGCGAGATGTGGCTGTCGGTTATGTGGAACCTCATGGTCGCCGCGAGACCGAAGCAATGCTCGAAGGTTTGGAAGTGATCCCATTTCTGAAGCGCGAATATCGTGGCGTCACCTTAAAGGAATTCGATCTCGACTCGGCGCTGGCGCGAACGCCTGAAATTATGCTTGTTGATGAGCTAGCGCACACGAATGCCGAGGGAATGCGGCACACGAAACGTTGGCAAGATGTCGAGGAACTACAAGAGGCGGGTATTCATGTTTGGACAACGCTCAACGTTCAACACATTGAAAGTTTGAACGACATCATCGGTCAAGTTACCGGAGTGACGGTTCGTGAAACGGTTCCCGATCGCATCTTTGATGAAGCCGAAGAATTAGAGCTTGCGGACATCGCACCGGAAGAGTTGCTGGAGCGGTTACAGGCAGGAAAAGTTTATCTGCCTGAACAGGCCAAGCGGGCAATCACCGGTTTCTTTCAAAAAGCGAATTTATCAGCGTTGCGAGAAATGTCGCTCCGCCAGGCCGCGCAGCGAATCCATAGCGAATTAGAACTGGCGCGAAGAAATCGGTCAATCGAAAAACCGTGGGCAACGGCTGATCGCGTGCTCGTATGTGTCGGCAAAAGTCCGACAACTTCGCGGGTGATACGGACAGCAAAACGGCTGGCGACAGCATTGGATTCGCCTTGGATCGCCGCATCAGTCGAAATTAACGAGCAGCCAGGAAGCAAGACCGATCGCATTCAACTGGCCGATCATTTTCGCTTGGCCGAGCGACTCGGGGCAGAAACCGTCACGTTGACAGGACATTCATTTTCGTCGAGCCTGCTCGATTACGCACGGTCGCGAAATGTCACTAAAATTGTTATTGGAAAAACACAACAGCGTCACTGGCGACGTTTGATTTATGGTTCAGTGGTTGATGAGATTTTGGAGAAAAGTGGCGAGATCGATGTCTACGTGATTCATGGTGCGAGTGAATCGACCAAGGTCGCGGATGCGCCAAAGGATTCGCCTAGTGGGTCGTGGTTGCCATATGCATTTGCATTTTTCACTGTGGCCGTCAGCGCGGGTATCGCTGCGGCACTTGCAAAGTTGCAATTGGCCGATGCTGAAGCAAACACAGTGATGTTGTTCTTGGCGTCGGTGGTGATGGCGGCGTATCGCTTTGGTCGCGGACCAGCGATGGCGGCGTCGGTGTTTGCGGTGGTAGTGTTCGACTTTTTCTTTGTGCAGCCCTATTTCACGTTTGCCATCGCGGACGCTCAGTACATAGTTACCTTTGCCGTAATGCTAGTGATCGGAATCGTTGTTGGCACGTTGGCATCAAGTCTTAAGGCACAAGTTGAGCGGGCGCGGATTCGCGAACAGCGAACTTCCACTTTGTACCTGCTCGGTAAGCAGCTCAGCTCATTGTCAGGAACGATGTTCATTGTCGCCGCCGCAGGAAAACGGATTGCTGAGTTGGTTGATGGCGAAGTTGCTGTTTTTTTGAACCGTGAAAACGCAACTCCTGATTTGGTCTATGGTTCTGAGACAGCAATTGCGAAGCACAGTGTCAGTGGACCAGCGGCACAGTGGGCGATTGACCATGACCAAATCGCAGGCGTTGGTACTGATACGCTTCCCAATGCCAATGCGTTATTCATCCCTTTGACCGCGTCACAGCAAACGTTAGGCGCACTTGCCATTCGGACAGCGGATAGCGAACGACTTCGCGAGCCGGATCAACAGGCGATGCTCGAAGCATGTGCGAGTCAATTGGCGCTGGCGGTGGAGCGAGATCAATTGGGCTTGCAGGCTGCCGAAGCAAGAATCGCGACGGAATCCGAACAGATGCGCAACTCGCTCTTGAGCGGTGTCTCGCATGATTTAAAAACACCATTGGCCGCGATCGCTGGGGCGAGCAGCAGTATGTTGCAATCGACGGCGATGGACGTAGCGACGCAGCGGCAGTTGTTGGAAACGATCTCAGACGAGGCGACCCGACTTGGTCGTTTGTTGGCAAACATACTGCAAATGTCGAAGCTCGATGCCGGGTCCGCATCACCTAACATGCAGTGGCAAGTTTTGGAAGAAATCATCGGCTCAGCATTGCACCGGACGAAGTCGCAGTTGGCCCAGCACGAGGTTGTGGTGCGACTACCGGCAGAGATTCCTTTGCTGTTTGTGGATGAACTGTTGATCGAGCAAGTTTTTATCAATTTATTCGAGAATGCGGCTCGATACACGCCACCAGGAACCAAGATTTGCGTTTCCGCAGCGATCGAAGGCAAGTGGCTTGTAATCAGTGTATCGGACAACGGGCCGGGATTTGCGCCAGGGTTAGAAGAGCAAATATTTGATAAATTTTATCGTGCCTCGGATGCAGATTCGGGGCGCGGTAGTGGATTGGGCCTTGCGATTTGTCGCGCTATCGTCAACGCTCATGGAGGACGCATTGCCTCGTCGAATCTCGGCAGTGGCGGTGCCGAGTTCACGGTGCGATTGCCGTTATCGTCCGACGCACCACGCGTCTCGATTGAATGAGATCAGCAATAGATTTTGTATACTGGGAAGTTCGATGAGGCAGCCTGGCGATCATCTGATTCTCGTCATTGAAGACGAGCCACCAATCCGACGATTCTTGCGCGCATCGCTGAGCAATGAAGGCTACCAAGTTGTTGAAGCTTCCGGAGGTGAAGAAGGTCTGCGGCTGGCCGTTGGTCAACCGCCGGATTTGGTGATCTTAGATTTGGGATTACCAGATATCGATGGTCGCGAAGTCTTGAGGAGGCTGCGTGAATGGTTGACAGTGCCCATCATCGTGTTGACTGCGCGTGATGAGGAACGTCAGAAAATCGAACTGCTCGATAGTGGTGCCGATGACTATGTGACCAAACCATTTGGAATGGGTGAATTGCTGGCACGGATTCGCACCGCGCTACGCCACGCCAACCGCACCGATGCGGAATCGTCGATTGCAGAAGTCGGTGCCTTGAAGATCGATTTAGCCGCTCGCTTAGTCTATCGCAACGGGCAGGAAGTCCATTTGACGCCGCTGGAATATCGATTATTCGCAACGATGGTGAAGCATGCCGGAAAGGTATTGACGCATCGCTTTTTACTGCGAGAAGTCTGGGGTCCGCAGAATTCGCAAGAAACGCACTACTTGAGAGTTTTTGTCGCAAGCTTGAGAAAGAAGCTGGAGGACGACCCGGCGATGCCGAAATTTATTTTAAATGAACCAGCGGTCGGCTATCGGTTGGCAATCGAGTAGCAATCAAAGCAGACGCTTCGCTTTGATACGCAAGTACTCGTTGACCAGCGGTGCCGTCAATTCGTCGGAAAAGGCATCGACGATCAGGACGCCGCGATGATGTAGGTCGGCAATCACTTGCTGACGCCAGAGCAGAATGTCAGCGGCAGCGCGATACAGGTTGATCGAATCGCCTTCCAGGTGATCGGCAGCGTCAAACATCTGGCGATCGCGAAGCAGAATCCCCAGCGGCAAATAGCGGGAGGTCATATTTACGAGGTATGGCTCGTTCGGAAAAAAATGTCCCATGATGAAAGCCGCAAACACCATGATTTATTGAGTATTTCGAGATGGCGAAGGGACATTTTTTTCCGAACGGGCCATAACTGACGATTTGCGCGGCGTTCACTTCATCGATCACAACGTCTCAGGGATAGCCAGGCCGACGGTGCGTCAATGACGCCGCGATGAGCGTCCGGCGGATACGTTGGTTGTGTTCTCTTGATTGACAAGGATCGCGTACTTAGCTTTTCGTTTTTGTTCTTGCGAACCGAATGCGGCAACCGATCGGCACGGTCTCAATGACCTCCGTGGTTTTTCCTGCCAGGACTGCGTCGATCGCGGATTCTACATATTTTTTGGTGACCGATTTACCATCGGGGCTGTCGTCTAGTGAACCCATGTAGGCGATTTTCCGATTTGGTCCCAGCACATAAAACTCTGGCGTTGTTTTCGCGCCAAATGCTTTAGCGATTGCTTGAGTTGGATCATATAAATAGGGGAAGTCAAATGCCTTCTCCTTCGCTTTTTCCTGCATCGCTGGCATCGCGTCGGCTTCGATCGTATTGACATTGATCGCCACCAGAGCCCCGCCAAGTTCCTTGGCCTTGAATGACAATGCGATGAGCCGATCCTCCACATCCACTGCGTAGGGACAACTATTGCAAGTGAACACGACGACCACAAACTTTGTTGTGGCGACGTCGTCGTAGCTGTGCCTCTGGACATCGACACCTTCCAACTCTCTCCAGGCAGGAGCGGTGTCGCCGACGCTCAGCACTTGATTGAATTGACCACCGCGCGCGGTGGAGATCGTTGCCAAGAACATCAACACAACGGAGACGAATCTTTGCGACATGATCTTCAATCTTGTGAAGTGTAAAGAAATGCAACTGCTGATCTTAAAGCAGCGTTTCGAGCAACCGACGCAGCTTTCGCAATTCGACTCGATGGTCGAGCCCTTCCATCGGCGTCATGTGAATCGACAACGCACGATCGTACTTTTCACGCTCCAACTGCGAAATTAACTTGGCGTAATCAACGTCACCTTGTCCAACACTGACTTGAAACTTGTCCGGCTTGGTATCGCGCAAGTGAACGTGATAGACGAATTTTAATATTCGATCCAAGCTCTTCGTCTTGGCGGGCCCCACGATATAAACGCTCGGGTCCAGGGTGATCCCTAAACCATCGACGTTGTTACACAGAACCATCAGAGTGTCAGGGTCTTCACTCAGCCGTCCCAGTTCAGTCCGAACGCCAACACGAGCCCCTTCGACGCCGGCGATATCCACCAAGCGTTGTAAGTGTTCAACTTCTTCGTTGAATGGCGTACCCAGCTCTGCCGATGGGACGATCAGCGTCACAACTTTGGTTGCTTTGGCAATGCGACAAATATCAGCGAAGTCGGCGTAGTGCTGTTCCCCGGTTGACGCCAACTGGACGCTGTACCCGACAATGTCGAGTCGATGACCATGACGAAGCAACTGGGCCGAACGTTCGACATCAACCAGCAATTCGCTTGGTTTGACGTGTCCGCCAGTTTCGTGAATCGCGATTTCAATGGCAGCGAAATCGAGGTCGTAAAGTATTTCAATGGTCTCAGCAAGTGTTTTGCCGGGCCAACATTCGGTCGAAGCGGAAATGAGCATCCGTAGAATCCTCCATGAGATTTAACTTGCGTAGGACACGTAGCTTAGCGACTTGACCGGGCGGCCCGAAACCCCGGTACGCAAATCTTTCGTTGTTTAACGCTGTCCAGTTAGGATAGCATTGCAACTGCAGTTCCGAATTTCGCATGACAAATTATGCGGAGTGAGTTCGTGGAGGCCTGTTTGCTGTAAAATCCAACGGTCGAGCCGTTTCAAGAATAGCGATGCACGGCAGATGGTGTAGGCAGCATGAACCGCAGGATCACTGCAAAATCTTCGTAAAAAATGTTTTAAAATCTAAAATCCATTGCTAATAGACACCTTTGACCGAGTGCATCGCAGCGTCCGCATTAGTGTGACGGATCGTTGCAATATACGCTGTTTTTACTGCATGCCCGCAGGAGATGTTGCGTTCCTGCCGAGGGCGTCATTGCTCTCGTTTGAGGAAATCACTCGCGTGGTTGCGATCCTGGCCGCCGAAGGTGTCCACGATGTTCGCTTGACCGGTGGCGAGCCGCTGGTTCGCCGAGATATTTCACGTTTGATCGCGATGATTGCCGCAGTCCCCGGAGTCGGTGACTTGGCGATGACCACCAACGGCATTCTGCTTCCCAAAGTTGCTCCGGCGCTTCGCGAAGCTGGACTAAAGCGGTTGAATATCAGCCTCGACACTCTGGATGAGAATGTCTTCAAGCAGATCACCCGCCGCGACGGTGTTGATCGCGTGTTGGCTGGCATCGACGCTGCGATGGCCGCTGGATTTGAGCAGATTCGGCTCAATGCGTTGGCGATTCGCGGATTGACGGAAAACGAAATTGAATCGTTGGTTCGATTCGCCACAACGCGTCATCTGACGATGCGGTTCATTGAATACATGCCGCTGGATGCCGATCGAGCTTGGCGGGAAGTCGATGTCTTGAGTGGTGACGAGGTTTTACGTCTGATTCAAACACGTTTTGGGGCTATTCGTCCCGTGGTGCCACCTACCGCGTCGCAACCGGCGCGGGATTATGAACTGCTCGATTTGCCAAAATCCAAGGCAGGCTTTCATCCAACCGTCGGTGTGATTCGGCCCGTGACGGCGCCTTTTTGTGGTGATTGCGACCGCCTGCGACTGACTGCGGAGGGTACGATTCGAAATTGCTTATTTTCGACCGCTGAATGGGACCTGCGAAAATTGCTTCGTGAGGGAGGGACGAATGCCCAGCTTTTGGACTGCATTCGGGATGCCGTCCAGCACAAACGTGCAGGTCACCTGATCAACCGTCCCGGATTTTCGCAGCCCGAACGTCCGATGTACAGCATCGGCGGCTAGTAGTGTGTCAAGTTCAAGAATTAGAGTAGAACAATTGTCCCAATTGTTTTCAATGCCCCGCTTCGTTGCTGGGGCAGAACGTTTTGTGTAGTGGGATTCGCCAGAATTCCCAACGTTTTAGTGTGCTGAGGAATTCTGGCG
>JAYVSE010000124.1:0-3963 GCA_043775635.1 Planctomycetaceae bacterium
CTCAAAAATCGTACTTCCATCAACATCGATTAAAACGACAGTCTGCTTGCCTGGCAGGTGAATCGGATCACAACCAGACGACGAAGGCTTCCCATCCGATTTCACTTCTCCAGCTTCCGACGCTGAAAGCGTTGGAAGCTGGAGAAGTGAAATATCTTCGCGATGAGCGTCGTTTTCTGGTGAAGATCATTGGCTCCACCCAGGCAAGCTGGGTGGTGGCCGAAGGTCCTTTTCAAGATGCGTGGTACAACGAGGCGTTGCCCTGGCTACGTTGAATTTGGCCTTTGACGAAGAAACCGATAGGACGTGGCGCAACTTCAAAACGTAAGAGCGAGGGAAACACGATTTTCCCTTGCTTGCGCAGCGGGCTTGTATTTTCATCTGCCCACTTCGCGGTTGTGACAAATGTGCACAAATCAAGTAAAAACCAAATCCCCGACAAGCGCAGGGCAAAAAAATTCAATGCCCCGCTTCAATGCTGGGATTTGATCGTAGTGGATTCGCCAGAATTCCTCAGCACACTAAAACGTTGGGAATTCTGGCGAATCCCGCTACACAAAACGTTCTGCCCCAGCAACGAAGCGGGGCATTGAAAAATTTGGGGTTGCGAGGTTTGTTGAGAAGCAGGTTCTTGACCGGTTTCTTGTCCCGATAGGGACGGCAGACGCTAGCCCCGGACGCAAGTCCGGGGACGCGCTCGCTAGCAGTTTTCGATCAAGCTGGCAGCCTGAGTGCGCTTGCGGCTAAAGTAACAAACTCGTCAATTACAGTGGTCACTTTGCTTCCCTGCCGCGTTTTTGCTTGTTTGCCATGCGCCGACGAATCTTGTCGAACATTCAGCATGTCGTCGCTGCGCCCGACGACGAATTGACTCGCATCCAAAAGCGATTGCGTTATGCGTTTGAACTCATTTCCCACTGCCGTGGGGAACTGATGCGAGTTCGTGCTGGGGGCATGGCGGCAGAACTGACCTATCGCACAATTTTTTCGTTGATTCCAGTGGTCGTACTGGCGCTGATCATGTTTCGTATCGTTGGCGGCGTTGAAGAGGTTCAAGCACGCGTCGAGAACCAGCTTTATTCGTTCTTTGGCGTGCCAGATATCCCTGATGTCTATGGCGACGAAGCAGATGCCTCGGCGATAACGATTCCCTCCGAAGAGTTTTCTTCGACGTATAAACCGCTGTCGCAGAAGCTCGACGAATTAACTTCACCTGCCAATAGCGATACCTCGACCGCAACACACACCGCATCGTCCAATCCACTCACCAGTGATGACAGCAAAAATCAGGTGCGTGCCAGCATTCGGCGAGCACTTCAGGATGCGACGGAAAAAGTTTCCCGTATCGATTTCGCATCGATTGGCGTTGTTGGCTTGGCGCTGTTCATCTACACCGCAGTCACGCTCGCCAACGCTGTCGAACACTTGTTCAATATCGTCTACGAAGCCCCGGCGGAGCGTCCCGTTCATATCCGTCTTGCAATCCATTGGTCGATCATCACGTTAGGCGGTGGCTTGTTAGTGATGAGCCTCTATATGTCGAGCCAGTTCTTGGACTATATGGGTGGAGTGGTTGACAGCTCCAATGTTAATCGTCTGCTGAATCACGTCGTCTCGATGCTGGCAAGCTGGGTGCTATTGTTTCTGGTATATGCACTGATGCCAAATACTCAAGTATCGATTCGAGCGGCGGGAGTGGGGTCATTGGTCGGTGCTCTGTTATGGGAAGCGGCCAAGTTTGCGTTTCAGATCTACGTTGCAAAAGCAGTTCCCTATTCCGCGCTCTACGGATCGCTGGGCCTGATACCGCTGTTCTTATTTTGGATTTACGTCACTTGGATGATCGTCTTGTTCGGACTGATCCTGACGCGAACATTGCAAACGCTACACGGTCGAAGTCCCAAGCGTTTACGGGTCGCAACAGAACATCTCCCCAACGGTGATCCCGACTGGATGATACCGATCATGGCCGAAGTTGCGCGAGCATTCGCTGGCGGTCATGCGATCGATCAACAGGAGATTGTCGAAAGGCTGCAGCTTCCTGGGACGATCGTTCATCCGATGCTAAGTCGACTTGAAGAAGCCGGCATGGTCCGTCGGATTGCGGTCTCGTCAGGACGCGAAGACCGAGTGACGCTGGCGAAGCCTGCTGAGTCGATTCGTGTCGCCGAAATCCTTGCGGTCGCTCACCATCGGCCCGATGGCATGCATGACGCGAGGTGGGCAATTCTCGATCAACTCAATCTTGCCCAATCCGCCGCCGCAAGTAATCGAACGCTCGCCGAGTTAACATGAAACGCGTGCGTTAAGCCAGCCATTTCGTCTCCCTGAACAGCGTTGGTGGTGGAATGGAGGCGGATTTGGTCGAGCGTTTTCTGCGCAAGAACTTCGTTGCCAGCCCGTGCGGAGCCTCCGGAGCCCCGGCCTGATCACTCGCCGCATGTGACTGCAGCGTTATCACGTGGTTCCAATAGAATTCGGGGCTGCATTTCGTATTGCATTTCGTATGGTGCCACCGACCTTCAGAAATCCGTGGGAAGTCTCGATCGCGTTGAATAAATCGAGTAAAGTACAAGGATGTTCCAAGTTTCAGAAAGGGGTTTGAGGAAAAATTCATCGTGAGCACGATTGCCAGACTAACCGGTGCCGATTTTGATTCGATGGTCGAGCGAGGTGCGTTTGACAGATTCGGGCCGATGAAAATCGAATTGATTCATGGAGATTTACGGTTTATGAATCCTGCAGCTCCAATCCACGACGACTACATTCGATACTTGACGGATTGGTCATACGAAAATACCAATCGACAGTTTTGCAGCATCCAAGTGCAATGCGGTTTGATGTGTGATGGCAATCGACCCGAACCCGATTTGGCATGGCTTCGCCCTGGGCGTTACGGACGCAATCGACCAGCGGCGATCGACGTCATGCTATTGATTGAAGTCGCGGACAGTTCGCTGTCCACCGATCTGATAGAAAAAGCAGACTTGTACGCAGCAGGCGGAATCGCAGAATACTGGATTGTTGATATCGCTAATTGACGCATCCATGTGATGTCGCAAATAAACGATGGCCGATACCAAAGTATAGAGATTCACGTCCCACCGAAAATTCTATCCCCACAATCTTGCCGCGAAGCGATGTTGAATCTGGCAGACCTTCTTGTCGTGTTCTAACTTGAAACGCTAGGGCAAACTAGCGCCTCACGAACTAACGATAACACGTTCAACTGCCGGGATGGCAAACGGGTCAGGGTAAAACGCCGAGCCGACATGACGGGGCTGTTTAGTGAATTGTCCGAACGACACGCTACTAACCGGCGGATACTCGTCTCTTCCGCCTTCTCGCCAGATAGCCAATGACCGCAATTCTGATTAGTGCGAATGAGTTTGGTTCAGGAACGGCCGTGACACCTGCAAGCACCGAGGTCCTAAACTGAGTCGTAGCGCTGGTGTATAGCCTTTAGTGAGCGTCCAGCTTAGAAACGACTTTGCTATCAAATCGCATGATCGACATACTTCAAATTTAGTGAGATCATGACAAACAAATTGAGACCAATGAATTCGCGCAGAACACTACGTTGCACCCGTGTTCGCAGTGCCTTCGTGGCACGAGCCAAAGTCTCGTCTCTTGGGGACAGAGCACTATGTGGTCTCTTGGTGTGGTCTCTTGGGGACAGAGCACTATGTGCAACTAAACAACAAGCATCCAGAAGGGGGGGCTCATTTTCGTGGTCAAAAAGAGTTTTTGACCGGTGCAACTTCTTTTTTTCGGCGTTTGGTGCACTGCTCATCCACAAAAAGAGCAGCCAGCCGCGATTGACTCGCAATGGCCATTGCTTCCAATGGAAGAATAGCGGGTTACTATAATTGTGACTGCTGCTTACGCTTCAGTCGCCAGCAGCTCGCGTACGCGACGACGTAAGTGGAAACGCCGATGAGTCCGATGACTGCGGAGCGGATC
>JAYVSE010000125.1:0-5940 GCA_043775635.1 Planctomycetaceae bacterium
CATTGCACTGGGACTCGATACGCGGGAATCAACGCCGGGACTTAAACGCAAAGCTGTCTTCATCAATGCCGAAACACGGTCCCTCAAAAGGTCCAAAAAACTCTTGAGTCGTCTGCTGGAGATCGAGACCTCGACCAACACGATTGAGCGAATCTGCTTGGCGGTCGGCAATGATTTGGAAGCCGCCGCGAGTGAAGATTGGAAGGACGTTTTGGAGGGCGAAGTCGTGGTACCACAAGTTGCCATCGTAAGCTATGACGGCGGCCGCATCCGGACACGCAAGACAGGCTGTGGACCGGGTGTTCATCTCCAAGGCAAAGGCTGGAACGAAACCAAGAACGCGATTTTTGTCAGCGCCACCAGCGAAACCTCGCCGACCGATCCGGAACCCAAGCCACCCAAATGCTTCTTTGATCCAGAGCATGTCGCGAAGCTAACGGAAATGGCTAAAACGAAGGAAAACGCGAGAGAAGACGACGCATTGCGCGATGAAGTGGAACCGAAAGTCGCCGTGAAGAAACCCAAACGCAAGCACCCTAAGCACAAGCCTCAGCGGATACACCGGACGCTGATCGCAAGCATGAAGAACTCCAAGCAGTTCGGCCATCAGATGGCGCGAGAGGCTAAACGAAGACGCTTTGGTGAAGCGTTACGGAAGGCATTTGTGGGCGATGGATTGACGTGCAATTGGTCGATCCACGAGGAGCATTTCAGCGACTACACGCCGATCCTGGACTTCGTTCATGCGGTCTCATATATTTACCGCGCATCGATCATCTGTCATGGTAAATGCGAGATGGCATGGTCGACGTACACACGTTGGATGACACTGGTGTGGCAGGGCAAAGTCGGTGAAGTGCTTACCCAGCTTGAGCAACATCAAACCAAACTCGGCGCTGCACCTGGGTCGGCTACGGAGGATGATCCTCGCGAGCAGCTCCGCTTGGTGATCCAGTACTTGCGCAACAATCGTGAGCGGATGAAGTATGACGAGTATCGTTGCCTGGGGCTTCCAACAACAAGTGCTTGGATGGAGTCTGCGGTGAAGGAGATGAATTTTCGGATCAAGGGAACGGAAATGTTTTGGAACAATCCCGAGGGAGCCGAGGCAATCCTTCAAATCCGTGCGGCGAGCCTGAGTGACGACGACCGCCTGGCAAGATTTCTGTCTCACCGTCCGGGCGAAGGAAAGCTCCGCCGAGAAGCTAGCATCGCTAGCCAAGCCGCCTAGTGACTACAATCCCTGACATGCACCCCACTTCCCAGGCCCCTGATCAATCTTCTCAGGCTCATTCATCCGCAACTCGGACCCGCTGGCACCATTAGGCCAAAGCGGTATTGACTCAGGTTCCGCAGCTTTACCAACACAGCAAACGGTCACAAAGACCATGCCGAGCAATGCGGTGCGCGAAGCGGAGATCACTCGAAGAAAATTATGGTTCATGTCAGTAGCCAACGGAGTGTCCCTCGTCGCGAAATGTTCAGATCTAAATACATCATAATTGACAGGCACGACTGCTGGAATCCTGGGCTATCGAGCGGCGTGATCGCATGGTTCGTCAATTTATAAACTGTCACGTCTACTGCTTTGGGTATGAATAAAAACGCAGGCCGAACAGCCGTTCTTTTCCGGCACTCCCCGATATTGTCTTAAGGACCGTTCGATCAATAACTGTCCGGTTTTTGGAGTGGGATAGGCTTCCAGCCTGTCATTTTCAATGCGACAGGCTGGAAGCCCAGGGCTGTAAGGGTATTACATTCAGGGAATCCCGCAGGCTTGCCCTGCGGATCGTTGGGTTTTTCCCTAATAATCCTTTCTCAATCACCGCCGCACCCGACGTACGCACGCTCGATTGCCTTCGGCAATCGAGCGTGCGTACGTCGGAGAGACATAGTAAAGCTATTCAGGGTAGGCAGAAACCGAATCATCCGCAGGGCAAGCCTGCGGGATTTGTAGCCCTTTCAGCCGGTTGTGAACGGGGTATTCCAGCGGTGATAGACGGGATAGGCACGTCCAGGGTAAAACCGCAACTTGTCAATTTTCCAAACATGCCGAAACTCTAATTCAGCCTTCAATGTTTCCTTATGCCGCAAGCGAATCCCGTACAGTTATCGCTTGACGCGAGTGTCGCGTTGGTAAAACCGGTCGACAAAAGCGGCGGTCGCGTACGCGACATGTTTCGCCAAGTTGCACCGCGATACGATTTGATGAATCATTTATTGTCGATGAACATCGATCGATACTGGCGTTCTGCGGCTGTCAACGCGCTGCGGATCCAGGGTAACTCGCCTATTTTGGATGTTTGCACCGGGACAGGTGATTTGGCGATCGCGATCGAAAAGCACGGTGCGGGACGAATAGAAGTCGTCGGAAGCGATTTTTGTGGTGAGATGCTTCGAATCGCTCACGACAAGCAAACGGATAATGTCCGCCGTGATCGCCATCGGCGTGAAGTAACGTTTCTCGAGGCAGACTCGCAAGCACTACCGTTTAATGACCATACATTTCAGTGCGTGACGGTGGCGTTTGGGCTACGTAATGTTGCGGATACGGACTGCGGCCTCGCCGAGATGGTTCGCGTTTGCAAACCTGGTGGCCAAGTACTTGTGCTTGAGTTTTCCAAGCCATCGATGTTTGGATTTCGGCAGCTATATGGTTTTTATTTTGACAAGATTTTGCCTCGCATCGGCAACGCTTTGGCGCGAAACGACAAAGCAGCCTATCGGTATTTGCAAGAATCTGTCGGTCAATTTCCAGACGGTCAACGATTGGCGGACCGAATGATCGCAGCCGGTTTGCAAGATGTAACTTTCAAGCCACTCACCTTTGGCGTCGCCACGATCTATAGCGGTTTTAAGCATCCATCATGAGTAGACGTTTTGTCCTCGCGATTACAGGTGCTAGTGGAGCAATCTACTCGACACGTCTACTCGCAGCGTTGCTCGATTCAGGGAGCGAAGTACACCTTACGGTGAGTCCATCGGGCGTTGCTGTCATCAAACAAGAATTAGGAATTTCGGTTTCGTTGACGGTTTTCGACCCGAAACCGTTAGTGGAATTTCAACCGCCCTGGTCGGATCGGACTTATACGTTGACTGATGAGGCTCGCTCGCGAATACATTATCATCACCATAACGACTATATGACACCGATCGCCAGCGGTTCATTCTTGACTCACGCGATGATTGTATGTCCGTGCAGCGGTTCGACGTTGGCGGGAATTGCACGTGCATCGTCAAGCAATCTGATTCAGCGGGCTGCCGAAGTCCATTTGAAAGAACACCGGAAACTGATTCTCGTCCCGCGTGAGACGCCGTTATCGGTCTTTGCGCTTGAGAACATGCATCGCCTTGCCACTGCCGGAGCTGTCGTGCTGCCCGCGATGCCCGGTTGGTATCATGGCGTTACGAATCTTGATTCGTTAGTCGATTTCGTCGTGGCTAGAATCCTTGACCAATGCAATGTCGGCAATGAGCTGATCCAACGTTGGGGCGAGACATGATCGACAAGCTGCGAAATATGCTGGCGTTGATCCGGTTTTCGCACACGATTTTTGCATTTCCATTTGCTTGCCTCGCTGCCATCATGGCGATTGCAATGCCGCTTCCGGACGGTTTAAAACTATCAATAAGCGGTAGGCAATTGCTTGGTGTTTTGCTTTGCATGGTCTTTGCGCGCAGCGCCGCCATGGCGTTTAACCGGCTCGTTGATCACAAAATCGACGCTGCGAATCCACGAACTCAATCACGGCATTTGCCTCGTGGTGCAGTCTCGCGAATCGAAGTTTGGGGGTTCCTGCTGATATGCAGCATAGCGTTCTTGGCGTCAACCGCATTGTTTTTGCCCAACCGATTTCCGTTTTTCGCGGCAATACCAGTGTTGCTTTTTCTATTCGGCTATAGCCTTGCGAAGCGGTTTACTGCGGCTGCGCATTTATGGCTTGGTGTTGCATTGTCGCTTGCCCCGATCTGTGTCTGGATTGCATTAAGGGGACTCGTCCCATCCGCTCCGCTTACCGACCTTTTCCCTGCGCTGATTCTCGCCGTGGCAGTGGCGACATGGGTTGCCGGGTTTGACATCATTTATGCCTGCCAGGATGAGGCTTTTGACCGTCAATCAGGATTGCACAGCATTCCAGCTTTGGTCGGGGTGCCTCGAGCATTAAAGTTTGCCGGTTGGTTACATGGGATCATGTGGGGCAGTCTTTGTTGTCTGCCCATGGTTGTGCCACAGTTACGCCTCGGCTGGGTATACGCAGTCTCCCTGTCAATCATTGCCGGCCTTTTGGTCTACCAGCATCGCATCGTTCGTCCGGACGATTTAACGCGTGTGAATGTCGCTTTTTTTAACGTCAATGCCATCATCAGCGTGCTGTTGCTTTTGGCCACGAGCATTGATTGCTTTTTACTTTGACTAGTTTTCCGTCTGCGAAATTTTTCGCCACTCTTCTCCCCGAGTGGGATAGGCTTCCAGCCTGTCGCATTGAAAATGACAGGCTGGAAGCCTATCCCACTTCAAAACCGGCCAGTTTGTGAGTGAAGCATCGTCCGGAAAATGACGGTCGGAACTTGTAGTTGATCTTGTTAAAGATCCCCGAGTGGACGGATCTTTAACAAGATCCACTACGACTTTAATTTACCGCACGATGCTAATAGTTCGGTGGCAGCACGTTCGCTTTTTCAGTAAATTGAGACGGGAGAGGACTGCCAACAAACATTGGAGGATCAAGATGGAACCGAAATTCGTTCAAGACAAAGGTGAGCGTCAACTCGTTCTCTACAGCGACGTGACCGGGCCTATCGAAAAATTGACGTTTCTGCGGAAAGGCTTGCTGTTCGCTGAATTGTCAATGATCGCCTATAACGATGAGAACGAAGCGGCGCGCGCTGCTGAAAAAATTGGTTTCCCGGATGTTACGTTTTACGACCATGATGGCTCACAGGCATTTCGTTTTCGCAATGACAATGACTGTGTGATTGCCTGTCGCGGTACCGAGCCGAATGAATGGAACGACATCCGCGCCGATGTAAATGCAGCAACCGTTATTGCTGAAACAGCGGGAAAAGTTCATCGCGGCTTTAAGCGAGAAGTGGACGATCTTTGGCCAATGTTGGAAACGGCGCTCGCATCTAATCAGCAGCCGCTCTACTTCTGTGGCCATTCATTGGGTGGAGCCATGGCAACCATTTGTGCTGGCCGGTGCTTGTTGTCTTATATTAAAAGCAATCCCAAGCAGTTGTTCACGTATGGAAGTCCTCGCGTTGGATCAAAGAGCTACATCAACTTTGTCAACTTGGACTACTATCGCTTTGTCAATAACAATGACCTTGTTACACGAGTCCCTCCCGCTTGGTTGGGATATCACCATAGCGGCAAAGAGGTCTACTTTAACCGTAATGGAGATATAAAAACCTACGGATACATTTTCAAGCGAAGAGATCGCTGGAAAGGTTTTTTAAGTGGGCTTCGAAATTGGAATATCGATTACTTTTCGGATCACAGCGTTCACCTTTATTGTCAACACCTAGTTAAAGCAGTGAAGACAGAGGAGAAAGCTTTGTCGTCAGGCTCCTCTGCGAAAACAGGCAGCGAGCTAAGTTTGCCTGCGCCGGAACCTTTACCGGTGGAATGAATCACTTTCACGTCGTCGCTTAGTTTAGGACCGGTCGATGCCAGCTTGCCGCGTGGAGTTAAGTAGCGGAACGGCGCGAGCGGGCTGTTGGTTTAGTGCGTTTCATCATTTTAGTGAGCCGTTGGCGCTAGCAACGGGCCGTCAACGGTGGGCGTCCTGCCGTAGCGCCCGACGCTAGCGCGTACGGCTCACTAAACCAACAGCCCGCGAGCCGTCCGGTGCCGTTTCGAAAAACCCGGAGAAACACCGGGCGGCTCGCGCCTCACCGCTAACAAAATGCTTCGCATTTTCGTTCCCAGGCAAGCTG
>JAYVSE010000126.1:0-7607 GCA_043775635.1 Planctomycetaceae bacterium
CGTACCCAGGGTTGCAGCGTCAATCGCCTTCGCGATTGACGACTTTAACCCTGGGCTATGTTGTTTAACGCCGTTGGCGTAAGGAACAATTCCTGCGCACACACAATTGATGTCAACCCCGAATTTTTAACAGCCCAGCTCAACGCTGGCAACGTGTTCGACATAATAGACTAGACTAAAGCTCTCATTGCTCATTGCTAGGTCAAGATTCTGAAACCAATTCACGATGGAAAAAAACGAACAACCCGTTTCTGAAAAAGTGAAAACGGACTCTGAGTTGGATGCCACGATCGATACGAAACCCGGTTCACCCGTTGTGTTCGGTGCGTCGATGGTGTCGAGCGCGGCAGCCCCAAGGCTGCTTGGAGGCTACGAGATTCTTGACGAAATTGCTCGCGGCGGCATGGGTATTGTCTACCGCGCGCGACAGGTCAAGGCCGATCGAATCGTCGCATTAAAATTGGTGCGGTCCCTCGATCCTGATCCGAAGGAGTTAGCAAGATTTCAAGTGGAGGCAAGAGCGGCCGCCAAATTAAGTCATCCTCACATCGTGCCAGTCTACGATGTGGGCGAGATCCAAGGCGAAGCTTATTTTTCGATGAAGTTAATCGAAGGCGAGAGCCTCGCAGCTCGAATTGGCGGCAAGCCGCTTGCCATGGATTTCGCGGCAAGCATTGTGCTGGCCGTGGCGGAAGCAATTCAATACGCGCATCAAAATGGGGTCATCCACCGCGATCTCAAGCCGAGCAATATTCTCCTGGACGGCAATCGCCAGCCCCATGTTACTGACTTCGGACTCGCGAAACTCTCAGACAAACAATCGGAGATTACCGCAGACGGCCAAACTGTCGGAACTCCAGCCTATATGTCACCAGAGCAATCCATTGGAACTGGAAATCTCGTTGACGAGCGGAGTGACGTCTACTCGTTGGGCGCGGTGCTGTATACGTGCTTGACCGGCCGAGCTCCGTTTTTGGGCGCGTCGTCGGCGGCAACGATCATGCAATTGTTGACTCGCGAGGCGATACCGCCGCGTCAGCTCAATCTCGACGTTGATCGGGATCTCGAAACGATCTGCTTGAAGTGTTTGGAAAAAGACCGACAGCATCGCTACGGGACTGCCGCGGAACTCGCCGCCGACTTGGGACGATACATTCTCAATCAACCAATCCTCGCTCGTCCGGTGTCAACGTCAGAACGCCTCAAAAAATGGGCGAGTCGCAATCCGCTGGTGGCAACTCTAAGTGGGATCAGCATCCTGGCCATCGCAGCCTTGTTGGTCGGTAGCACCATCTATCAGCGGCAGCTTTTCACCGCACTCACGGAGACCCAATCCGAACGCCAGAAATCCCATTCTGCAGAGTCGGAACGCGCTGCGGTACTCTATGACTCGTTGGTCAGTCAAGCAGCTTTTCTTAATCAGACACGCCCGGTTGGCTATGGTAAATCAACTTGGCAAGCAATCGATCAAGCTAGACAACTCGATACTCCCGCCCGAGATGAAAATTTTCTGCGCCAGCTTGCCGTAAGTTCGCTTGGCCGTCCAAGCTTTGACACGCCTGTCGGACTCAATGGCCTAGGTCTGAATGATGCTCGTATCAACGTCGCCGAAGTTGCACCTAATGATCGCCACATCTTTGTCGGTTTGCAGTCGGGGGAGATAGTCATCTTTGATCGCAGCACAAAAAACGAAGTTGCGAGGCACCCGAGTCATTCACAGGCAGTGCTAGGCATTCGATTTCCTGATGCGCAGACTTGCTATACGTTCACCGCATTTTGTCGCGAAGTGCATAAGTGGCAGCTAGACGGCGAGACATGGAAGCCTGTTGGTAATGTCGATACTCACTGTCCTGCCGGTGTGGCCGATATAAGGCTTAGCCGCGATGGCCGATACATCGTCAGTTGGACACTGACGGCGATTGCTGACGATGCGACGCAGTTGCCACTCATCGAATATCCGCTTGGCATTTATGATTTTAGCGAGAAGTCTTTTTTTTGCATTCGTCCGCTTGAAGACGATGGTGAAAAGATCCACCTAACCAACGTTCGAGCGACAGCCTCGTTTGACTTCGATAATCGTTATCTGGCCGCATACAACACGGATGGAAAGATCCGAATCTATGACCTTGAATCAGCCAAGGTCATTCGTGAAATCCCTACCGCTTGCGGTGGTGAAGTACTCTTGATCGATCCTCAGGGGAAGTACCTTGCTTGTGGCAACCACACTGGTGGGCATCTGGTGAGCATTGAAACCGGTGAAGAAATTGCAAAACTTTCTCAACATGAATGCCATTTGTACCAGATCTCTCCTGACTCGCAGTCGATTCAGTTTGTCGAGTCGAATAAGCAAAAGATTTACTTGCTTGCGACTCGATCGATCGAGACTGAAATGACGCGAAACATGAAGCATGAGGCGTCTTGGTATTCAAGGCATCTTCGCTTGACGCTTGACACTGAAACGAATCAGGTGTCATTCGTCAATGCACTGTCTTCACAGTGCTTGCTTTTGTCGACGAATTTAAAGGCCGTCGATGATGCGGTCTTCAGCGCCGATGGTACCACCCTAGCCATCTCTGGAGATTTGCAACCACTCCAGATTCGAGATGTTACAACAGGTCGATTGCTTGGAGAATTGCCAGACGCAACGCGAGCAACGTTCCATCCGAGCGGCAAAATGGTGGTTGTGTCATGCGACGCACGTCTGGATCTGTACAGGCTGCCAGAACTGACGCGAATTAGCTCGCTGCCTATAGACATTCATCATTTTAACCGCTTGCGTTTTGATCCTTCCGGTAAGTTCCTGCTTTGCTATGGGTGGGAACGAAGTCGCCTCGCAGTCTATCGCATCAACTCGAGCGCTCCCGACTTTGAGGATGCGACGTTGGAGACGATGATCCAACCTGTGGATGGCTACCGAAGCGCTGACTGGAGTCCCGATGGCGCAACTCTGGCTTGGGTCATGTCAAATCAAACTGAAACGGAAATGCATGTTCATTGGCAGACGATAGGAGCCGAGAATCCGAACATCAATCGTTTTGCTTCAAAGATCGGTGAGCGTCATTGCTCGATAGTCATTCCGCGAAGCGATTGTGTTTGCTTGATTTCCTCCGATGGCCATTTACAATCATGGAATCCACAAAAGGGCGAACTTATTCGGCAATCCACTACGACCTTCCGAAGTCCGATTTGCAAGTCACCAGACGGTAACTTCCTGCTGTCTCAACACAAAGTCATCGCTGTCGACACGTTGGAAACGGTTTTTGAATTGCCTACCTTTGCCGGTCAAGCATGGGGCGTGGACTGGAGTCCGACGGGAAAGCACGTTGCGATCAGTTATGCTGGCGGCACCGTCGCCATTTGGGATCTGGAGTCAGTTCGAGCAACTGTTGATAAGCTCAGACTCGCTTGGGACTCGCTCGGTTTCCAAGATCTCAAACCGCTTCAGCCTTTGGAGCAACTTCGTCAAACGACATTGACGGCCAAGATCAGCCAGCCCGCGGGAATAAAGTGGCTCTCCGCAGCCGAATTTTCAAAAAGCATTGGCGAGATTAAGCGTGAAATTTCGTATGCCGCCTGGACCGATCGGTTAAAAAGAATTGTACTTACCAAGGATTCCGATCTTGCGGAGCTTCGTACGAACGTGGCGTGGGTCGCCGAAAACGCCCCGGCTTCTATTTCCGATGATATGACGGTCAGCCTTCTTTTGTATATCCATGGTGTTACAACGTCATTCGATACGGTATTAACGCCAACAGAGTACGAGGCCTGGACGAAATCTCTTTTAGAACATTTCGATGCACTTCCTGAACCAAGCAAGGCCGTGAACGCGGTGCGAACGCTATTCTATACGAACTACGCCGATTGGTTGGATATCGATCCCAGTCGCCGGGAAGAGGCTCTTATGCATCATGCGAAGGCAGAGAACATAGCTTGGGAATTGGTCAAGTCCAAACAGATTGCAAAGCATCTATTTGGTCAAGATTGGTTCTGGATGTTCGCACGGCATGCGTTTGCACAAAAAGTCGCCGGAAATCGCGTTAAAGCAATTGAACTGATCACGGAGGCGATTGATAGCGCCGAAGTGGAAAGGGCCATTTCACCTGACGAGAAATTTTTACTCGAGTGCCGTCGTCACCTGGAGACTTGGGTCCGAGAACAGAGCCAGCCAGTAGTAGAGATGTCGGAAGAAATCGTGCCGCAAGATGTTGCGACGGAAACGCAGAGCGGTTCAGTTACGAAACAATTGCTGCGTCCCCCGAATCAAATCGATTCATGGATATTTATGGTGCATGAAAATGCGAAAGGGGCGATCCAACGGGATGGCGATGCAATTAGCTTTACGACAATAACACCTGGTTTAGAAGCTTGGCACGTACAGGCGGTTCAGTTGCCGATTGCGTTCAAGGAAGGCGCGGAGTATGTAGTACGATTGGAAATCCGCTCACCGGAGAGCCGGACGGTAGCCATGCACGCAAGTATCGAAGGTGGTGATTGGCACTACATCGGTTTGGCAGAACAACTTAAGACAACGACTGAGTTCCAGGTGATTGAGCGACGTTTCCTGGCAAAAGACATATCGCCGATCAATCGACTGTGCTTTGATATGGGTGACAATCCCGGAACGGTTGTAATCAAGAATATGACGCTTGAGGAAGTCAAGCGATGAACGGACTACTCTTCAAACAGCTTCTAGCTTTTGAAGAAGCTTGTTCAGTTGAGCTAAATTCTTCAAATTGAGGTCATGTACATTCTGGGAGGCATCGAAGGAGGCGTTCGTTTTTGTTAAGACCAAAGTTTGAGGACTACCGCGTCGATCGGTGACGTGGGTAAGGTCGAGCTTGTTGGAGTCGATCTTGCCGTGCATGTGCTGTCGACGCGGCTTCGCGGCTGGAAATCTCAGTTGCTCTGTATTGGGGTCCTTTAAGAAGGCTGCAATTTTCACGCAATCGGCACAAGAGCATCCCATTGTCGCCGAACGCCGATAATCCTCAGGTGGCTGTGGCGGGACCGTCGTGCGACTTTCAAGCTCAACTTGACATGCCTTGAGCCAGCCGACCAACGCCTTTGACGTTTTCTTTTCAGATTTTTTCAAGAGCCGTTTTTCTAACGCGAAAATGGCTTTCAGATGAGTTTCGGTTAGATCGTAGTGTGTTGGAGTGGACAGTGCATGATCGACAAAAGTTTTCAATGCTTTCTCGTTGCCGATCGTGAGTGAGATGTCGACCAAAGTCTCCAGTACCTTGGCTTGATCGAGGGTTTCGCCCCGATAGCTTTTTGTGGGCTTGCTGTTCAGATCAAACGCGATCACTGACTCGACAAACAGATCGAGCAACTCGCGGCCAATCGCTAGTTGTTCCGCTGTCGCCGAACGACCGGAACACAATTGTTCAATAAAGGTTAAATTGCGTTCCAAAGTGCCTGTGGACACATCTTGCACAGCATTCCTAAGCGACTCGCGAAATGCTTTCCAACCGTGCTGACCACATCGTTGAACAAGAGCTTCATTCCATTGAGCTTTATGGTCCTTCGGCAAGACTTGAGAAAAAAAACGTTGGATCAGCTCGACATTGTCAAGCTCGGCAAGTGCATTTGCAAAGACTCTTCGATCGAGCGCGCCAATTTTTTCATAACTCGACGACCAACTGGAAGCTGGCTTCCAGGTATCGACGATTGAATTGGCAAAAGCCAAGCAGTCTTGGTACGAACTATCGTGTTCGCTTTTTGAACTCTTTTTCAACTTCTTAATCATCGCGTCCAGTCCAGCAATCGAAGCCTCGGTCCCAGCGTCGCATAACGTCCTAAAATGCTGCTTAGACGGCCAGATTACAATCGCAGCCCGGTGGTACCAACGTTCGAGGGTCATGCCGGCATTACCAGTGTAGCCTTCGAATTCTTCACGACTGGCCTCCCAATCGTCGATCGATTCAGTCGATACAACTTCGGATTTATCCAGCGACATATCCCCCAGTAACAACGGCTGGCCGTCGCGATCGGACCAATCATCGACGACAAGACTTTCATCGTAAACTTCGCCCATCACATGAACGCCCGCATCGTACTCATCGTACGAGCGACGGTAGCGGGACGAGCCGTAATCGTCGCCGCCTTCGGCCGACCCACTTTGCCAATGAGTGACGATTGCCAAGTGAGCAACACATCCCGCCAATTCCGCTGCGGCGAACAAGACGTCAGCTTTCGCGCGATCGGTTCCCTTTAGCAATCCGATTCGCAGTCCATCTTTCGTGTAGGCGTGATCGAGCGTAACCGCGATTTTCCAAGGTTTATTGGGTCGGGACTTCGCTGTAAGAAAGTCGGCAACTTGACCGATCGTCTGCGCATAGGACGGTGCCAACAAAACGCTCTGCTTGTCCTGCGGGTTTCCACCTTGTGAATCTGCTTTACGTTTGCTCTTTGATTTGGTCAGCTTCACGTTGTAGGTCAGGCAAAACCGAATGCCACTCGTTAGTTTGCGGACTTCGTGTTTACAATCAGCGTAGAACAGCGCATAGCTCAATCCGTGCCCAGTTGCCGCATCGGAAAATGCAATCGAACGAGTCTTGTCATCATGAGACACAACGAGTTCGCCTCCAGAATGCTTTGAAGGCAACACGATCACCAGCGTCGCGACCATGCCATCAATTTTCTCGCCATCACGATGTGGCAGAAAAAAACTCCCCTTTTCGTATACCAGCATTTTGTAGAGATGGGGCGTGAGTTTCTCTTTCTCCAATCCCAATGCGAGCTGCGAGTCTTCGAGAATCGCGTTCACACATTTCTGCCACGCAGGATTGGTTAATTTAAAACTCGATGGATCCAATTCCCAAACTTTTCGGACTTTCGTATCGACGACGGTTTCGGTCCCTTTGCCATAGGGGGCTTGGCGACAGATTTTGATAAGTTCCTTAGCCGTCGACTCGGCGAGCGGTAGTCCAATCGTCCCCAAGCCATCGACTTCCAAGCCCGGCAACACAAATTCCCGGTCACCCGCAACACAAAACTCAACCGGCCGATCGATCGTTGCCAATAGATCAAGCAAAGCAGTCCCGTCAGTGTTTGCTGGCTCGGATGTCTTCTTTGCGGAAACACTTTTGTCTGACATGATCGCTCCTTCAAGAAATGGAAAAGTGGTTGGTCACGCGATTGTATGGCCTCGATTCGAAAATTGTTATCCGTGTCAAGAGCGAAGTCCTCTGTTCTTCAAAACTAGCCGAGAACCTGTTCAAGTTTCTGTTTCCGCGATTCCCAATCTGGCATAGTTCGCGTCAGTAAACGATAAAACGCAGCGTCATGCGCGTGGTGTATCAAATGGCACAATTCATGTGTGATCACATATTCGATGGAACCGATGGACGCATGAACCAGCGATGGATTGAGAATAATAGTTCCATTCCTCGTACAGCTCCCCCAGCGACGTGACATTTTCCGGATCTTCAGCGGAGGCTCTTTCAAGGAACGAAGCAAAGGGTCTTTCCGTTGGCATGCGAGATACTTGGGAAACAGTTCTTCCGCCCGTTTTCTAAACCAGTCGTCCAAAAGTTGCTCGACGTTTTTCGTGTCCTTACGGTCTCTTGCGCCGATTTCGAAGAAACGGCCAATGAGCTTTACTC
>JAYVSE010000127.1:0-3856 GCA_043775635.1 Planctomycetaceae bacterium
CGTACCCAGGGTTGCAGCGTCAATCGCCTTCGCGATTGACGACTTTAACCCTGGGCTATGTTGTTTAACGCCGTTGGCGTAAGGAACAATTCCTGCGCAAACCTAATTGATGTCAACCCCCAATTTTTTTTAGCACACTAGGCTTCCCCTGCCAACTGCCTTAGTGTACTATGCGAAGAAGTACACACAACACACAAGGGTATGGGCATGCAGATACGAGTGATCCCAGGCAGCAGTGCCGCGATCTATCGTCAGATCGCGGACCAAATTCGTCGCGGTATCGCCTCGGGCGAACTTGCCGTCGGCGATGCCGTTCCCAGCGTTAGGACTTTGGCCAAGGAGTTGGTTGTCAACGCCAACACGGTGGCCAAAGCGTACGCCGAGTTGATTCGTGATGGCGTGTTGGAATCGCAAGCTGGCAAAGGCGCGTTCGTCGCCGCGCGGCGAGATGTCTATTCAAAAGCCGAGCGGCTCCGTCGGCTCGACGATGCTCTTGAGATTGCGATCAGCGCCTCGATCGCATTGAATTTTAATGGCAACGAGATCCTGGCACGGATGCAGTCCAAGCTTAACAAGATGCAGGTGTAGCATGTCCACGAACGACGTCATTCGTACTCATCAACTAACGCGATACTTTGGTCGTCGCGCCGTCGTGCGCGAGCTTGATTTTTCCGTTCCACGCGGCAGCGTCGTTGGCTTGTTAGGTCTCAATGGTGCGGGCAAGACGACGACGATTCGAATGCTGCTCGGGTTCTTAGAGCCCACGCGGGGAACTTGTGAACTGCTCGGTCGCGATAGTCGAACATTGACGCCCGATGATCGTGCTCGTATCGGTCATACGGTCGAAGGCCATTTTCTGTATCCCTGGATGCGAGTGCGAGAGTGTGAAAAATTCGGTCAAGAAACACATCCGCGATGGGATGGCAGCTTCTTTGAACAAGCCGTTCGCCGCTTTGGCATCGACACCGATTCCAAGGTCTCGTGGCTCAGCCGTGGCCAACGCGCGGGTGTTTCGCTCGCGTCAACGCTTGCGGGCGATCCAGAATTGTTGATTCTCGATGACCCGGCGCTGGGGCTTGATCCTGTGAGTAGGCGGGCGCTAAATGAGACGATCATCGAGTTCTGTGAGTCTGGCGACCGAACGGTACTGCTTAGCAGTCATTTACTTGACGACGTCGAACGTGTTGCTGATCGTGTGGCAGTGATGGTCGACGGACGCATGCTTGTCGACAGCACGCTTGACGATTTCCGCAATCGCGTTGCAGCTTGGGTTTTGGAGGTGCCGCAAGATCCGACAAATACGCTGACGATCCCCGGTTTAGTCCATTGCCGTCCGATTGGCAGTCGCTGGCACGTCACCGTCGCCAACCCAGACGCGGAGACGGCAGCCGCGATTGAGCGACTGCAGGCCGCATCGGTCGAGCGAGTGGATGTGACGTTCGAAGACGCAGTGCTTGCGTACCTATCAAGATCACGAGTCGGTCATTCCTTCTATTCGGGAGCAGCATCATGAAAGCACTCATCTGGAAAGAGCTTCGCGAAAATATTCGTTGGGTACCGGTCGGGCTGTTCGTAATGGCCGTGGCTTGTTACATGGCACACTTCGCGATGGATCTATTGAACTACTTTGCGATCGTGGCGCCGCTGTTGGCATTTGCCCTTGGTGTGGTGCAAGCGTATCGCGATTTACAGCCCGCTGCGGGCGTCTACTTGAACCATCGCAGCGTGACGGCCAGCGACGTATTTCTCGCCAAAGTTTTTTCTGGCTTTGCGTTGTACATGGTATCGGTAATTGTACCGCTTGTCGCTTTGGCAGCTTGGGTTGCGTACCGGGGAATGTGGTTTTATCCGATGCGTCCAGCTCAAGTGGTTCCGGGTCTAGTATTTGCAATAATCGCGTTTGCCATGCATCCAGCGACGATGTTGATGATGTCACGCGGTGCTTCGTGGTGGGGCACGCGTTTGTTCCCGCTGGTGCCCGCCGGAGCAGCACTGGTGCCGTTTTATGGATACCTACGAACAGGCGGTTTGTATTGGGCCATTGTTTGCTTTGTCATCGCCGTGCCAACGCTCGCTTGGATGATCGCGATCTCGCGGCAAGGTTGGCAGGAACTTTCCAGTGACCCGCCTGCGTCAAACGTGAACCCATCGTTAAAGCGACGATGGTTACTGCCTGCTTACATGCTGGTCGGGTCGATATTGTGTTTAATTTGCGCCCTTGCGTTCTCGATCGGTGTCATTGAAAGCGCGTCCCGGTCAAATGTCTATGTACCGTCGCCTTACGCGACGCTTGCCGTCGAGGATGGCAGCGACGTCTTGTGGTTGGTCACGCAACTACAGAATTACAATCCAACCATTGGCAACTACGCGATAGCTACGATTGGTGGCGAGGATGTAAAGTCGGGTGAGAAGATCAACCTGAAGTCTGAAGTTGCCAAAGGCCGAGTAATGCAGGCATTCAGCGCAATGTTGCCGCTTCAAAATATCTACGGTTCCGGTGATGGTTTCTTTACGAATCTGATTGGCCTCAATGGGACAACGCAATTTTTCGCATACGATTCTCGCGGTTACCTGCTCGTATACGAGAGGTACCCACAACTGCGTTGGGTTAAGACGATATCAACCGCCGGTGTCCACCAGGCTGGCGAGTTGACCGGAACTCCATTTCAACGGAACCCATTGAATAACAATTGGTCTTTCAACGAATTGGCCAACGCGGGCTATCCGACGCCGTTTGTCGACTCGACTGGTTTGTCATTCATCGACAACGAACCGATTTCAATCCGCAAAATCATTGAAATGCAGATTGATGGTGTGATTTTGGTTCCAGGCAAAAAAGGCGACGCGCCAAGATTAATCGTTCGATCTGGGATGCAGCTTCTTGAATTCAAGCTTGTCGATCAATCGGGTACCGATGACTGGTATGTTGAGCCCGAGTCAGGTCAGTATGCGTATAATCGCTTTGCGAGCAAAAATCTGAAACTTGACGTCGAGCTAATTCGCAAGTTTACGTTGCCAGCATCTATTGATGCTGAAAAACAGTTCAGTCTCGCGTGGACGCCCCAATCGCTCTTTGTATCGGAGCCGAACACCGTCACTACAAGTGGACCCGTCGTTTATCGGCTCTTGCCAAACGAAACGAGCGAAGCGATCACGTTCTCCGTCGATGTTGATTCGCTTCCGAAAACTGAGGACACTTTTAGCGTCATGCTCACGATTGTGGGAATGATGCCTGGTGTGGCGTTTATTGTCGGCTTCGCGGTCGCGTCCTATCTGACCTTGATCGGCGAAACCCCATCTGATCCGTTTCAAGAGGTCGCGGCACATCCAATCGTTACCAGCACCGTTGTGATTACATTCATCGTGATCACCGCACTTTCTTTTTGGCTTGTGCGCCGTGCTGCGTATCGACGGGGGCTCAGCCGTGGTCAAACAAAATTATGGACTTGGGCGGTACCGTTGTTGGGGCTGGCTGCACCGCTTTCGATCATCTCAATCTATCGGCTTGTGCATCGTGAACCGTGCCCCCAATGCGCGGGCACGCGCCGTGTCGACACCGTGACTTGCGAGCACTGCGGAGCCCAGTGGGAACCGCCTGCAAACGAAGGAATCGAGATCAACGATCGTCAATCACCGAGCCTCGTCGAGCCGATGGTCAGAACGTAGGGGGAGACATGATGGTTCGCTTGGCCGCGCTGGTGTCCAGGCTTTAGCCGCCTCTTCGATCCCTAAAAAGAGTCGCCTAAAGGCTGTGTAGTGACTACAAATCCCGCAGGCTTGCCCTGCGGATGATTCGGTTTCTGCCTACCCTGAATAGCTTCACTATGTCTCTCCGACGTACGCACGCTCGATTGCC
>JAYVSE010000128.1:0-6099 GCA_043775635.1 Planctomycetaceae bacterium
TGTCCCAATCGTCTTGAACGCCCGCTGTGGCAAACCAAGCAGCCGCCACTCGTCGGTCATCAGCCAACATCATTCCGGCCATAATGATAGACATGCGAAGCGCGATGCGTGTATCGAGCTTGCGCGCCATGGCAGCGGCCATCGTGGCCATCGAGCCAACCAAGGGAATTCTGGCAGCGGCTGTTTTTCGCCGCTCTGGGTTTGGTTGATTCAGACGCGATCGCTTGTCAAACTATGACTTCTGCTGGTCAGACCTATGCTTGGCTTGTGGACTACCGTCCGACTGTTTACGCTTAGCCATCCGTGGTTCTCCCTATGAGTTAGAAGTGTGATAGCCTCTAAAGCATGGGCGAGAGCCACGGTTTTCTCCTATATCAGTTTGTCACCCGACAATTCCTTGCTAGCAAATGTTTTGCCTAAAGTGCAGACGGGTGGACTCAATGCAAAATTAGCCAACGAACGGCCATTGTTAGCAACAGATCGAGTCAATGCATATTTATTTAGGATACCTGACACAACTCCGTAAGTCGTCCGGTGCTGTCGCCGATCGAATCCGCAGGCGTGCCCATCTGGTCAAGCATCGAAAGAAAAAGATTGCCCATCGGCGTGTCGCCTTTGCAAACGACATGGCGCCCCGTGCGAATTTTTCCACCGGCGCCTCCTGCTAGGATTATCGGCAAATCGTTATGGCGATGCCTATTTCCATCGCTTATGCCGCTGCCGTAGAGAATCATGCTGTTGTCAAGTAGCGAACCACCGGGTTCCTTGATCGAATCCAGCTTCTCGACAAAGTATGCGAACTGCTCCACCAAGTAACGATCAATTTTTTCAATCTTGGCGACCGTCTCTTCTTGATTGCGATGGTGGCTTAGTCCGTGATGCGATTCCTTCACGCCAACATCGA
Source organism: Planctomycetaceae bacterium (assembly GCA_043775635.1). Classification (GTDB taxonomy): domain Bacteria; phylum Planctomycetota; class Planctomycetia; order Pirellulales; family Pirellulaceae; genus UBA6163. The sequence continues at coordinate 905 of JAYVSE010000128.1, forward strand.
CGTAGCTGCGATCGCCACCTGCATTGTCAAGCATGAAAGTCGCGACGCGCGTCGTGTCGGTTTGAAAGCCAATCGCCATCAAATCAAACATCAAACGGGCGTGTTCCTTGAAGCTTTCGACCCGACCGTAGGGCACGTCAATATCAGGCAATGCAGCATCGTCTTGTTCCTCAGTTCGCTGAATTCGGAGCTCAACTTCGCGGATACCAGAAAAGTACTCGTCGAGTTTTCGGCGGTCCGTGTCACCGACTTTTTTCATCAATTGACGCGCGTCTTCCGAAACCACATCAAGGATGCTCTGCCTAATTAAATTGGATTCGCGTCGCAGCACCGCATCACCGCTGCCGAACATTCGTTCAAATGCAAGCCGAGGAATCGTTTCCTTTGCCATCGGCTGTGATTCGCTTCGCCATGAAATGTTCGACGAATATGCGCAGCTATAGCCTGAGTCGCAGCTTCCCGCACCACGGCTGGGTGTTAACCCAAGCTCAACCGACGGTAATCGCGTCTTTCCAGAAAGTTGAGCGGCTGCCACTTGATCAACCGAGATGCCAACTTTGACGCGGCTAGACGTCTTCAACGGCCGGGCGGATGTCAAAAAGGTTGCACCAGCGCGAGCATGGTCTCCCGCTCCGTCTTGTTTGGCTTCGCCATTCTCGTGCGCGAGACCAGAAATAACATTTAGCTTTGACTTCATCGGTGCAAGCGACGCGAGCGTTGGCGACAATTCCCATTGGTCGCCCGCTCCCTCGCATCGCCATTTCGGCATGATCACGCCATTGGGAACGAACATACACGCCATCCGAATCGGAGATTGGCCCGCACCAGATTGTCCCGCATTGGCATCAGGTGCGGATGCGAAGACGCTTCGTGACATCGGCATCATCGCTTCCAACAGCGGCAGTCCCATCACCATGCCTGCACCGCGCAGCAACGTACGACGATTGAGACGTGCCTGCCCTGGCAATGAAGAACAGGGCAATGAAGACCGAGGCGATACAGAAGGCAGCAATGGGAGTTGATTCATTCGATTCATGGGGACGACTCAGCTTCAACGGAAGGGCGCGAACTTTCGGGCTGAAAAAATTGGAATGGACGACTTGCCACAACACTCTTCACGAGGTCGCCAAGCCGGTAATCGTCAGATTTGTTATTAGCAATAATTTTGTCAGTGACACATCTGTCACCGGGCGATAACTCGCGCCCTAAAGCAAAACCTAACAGTTTTTCCGTAACCGTGCTAGCGAAACGCGGCGATTCGGAGGAACGAAGGATGGTTGCCAGTTGTTGGCCGCCTTCAAATTTTCGTCCTCCCGGCAATTCACCGCTCGCATCGATCTTTTCATCGGCTCGGTACTGTCCAATGGCGTCAAACTGTTCAAAACCAAAACCCAGTTGATCCATCACGCGATGGCACGATGCACAGACGGCACTTTCACGATGCAAAGCCAGTTGCTCGCGAATACTTGCGCTCTCAGCCACCTTGGTTGCTGCCAATTCTGGCACATTGGGAGGCGGGTCAGGGGGTGGCGTACCAAGAACATTTTCAAGAATCCATTTACCACGCTGGACTGGACTTGTCCGCGTCGGATAGCTAGTCACGGAAAGCACACTTGCATGCGTCAGCACGCCGCGGCGCGGTGTCGTCGCCAGCGATACACGCTGAAAGTCCTTTCCGTCTTGTCCCTCATGCGGTTTGGATTCCCACGGTAGTCCATAGAATTTCGCCAGTAACGAATCGATGTACGTGTAATCGGCGTTGAGCAATTCGCCCACGGGTCGATTCTCACGCAGCACATGCAAAAACAATTGCTCTGTTTCAGTGGTCATCGAATCAACCAGATCGGCATTGAATGCGGGGAACCGTTCCGTGTCGCGCTGAATCCCCTGTAGCTTTCGTAGCCCCATCCATTGTGCGGCAAACTCAGTAGCCAGCGACTTTGCACGGCCATCTGCCAACATTCGCGTTACTTGTCGATCCAAGTCTTTTTCGTTGTGGAGCTTTCCCTCGCGAGCGACGCGGAGCAGCTCTTCGTCGGGTGTACTGCTCCACAGAAAATAGGACAGACGCGATGCAAGTTGGATATTCGACAAGCGGTAGTCACCATCTGCCTCCGGCGTCGCCCCTTCATCGGGAAGCTCAACGCGAAACAAAAAGCGAGGAGAAACCAACAGTGCCGTCAATGCGATTTGAATCCCTCGATGAAACGATTGACCACGTTTCGTCGCTGATTCAACAAGCTTCACGTAACGGTCAATGGTTTGATCATCGACGGGGCCACGGAACATTTTTTCCATGAGCGGCTTTAGACATTCTTTGGCAGCGTCATCGACATCACGATACCGATCGTCCCTCAGCGGCGGAATGCGTCGCAGGATCATCGATTGGCTGTTGGGATATTGAGCCTTCGTAAACTCAACCGGCCCTTCGATTTCAACACGTCGCACCATCAAGCCTAAATCCGCTGAAGCAGCGTCCTCATCGACAACCAACGGAGTGCCGAATTGCGCGCGACCCGCTTGAATAGCTAGGTCATCGAACTTGTCGATTTTTGCAAACGTGCCGAGCGAAGCTGGCTCTTTATCATTGAATCCATCAGGGAGCCGATCTAGCGGCGCGATGATGAAAAAGTGCTTGCCCGCTTCTAATTCTTTCGAGAAAGTTGCGGAATGGCTGTCGCCACCTTGCATTTGCTTGAAGTCACCCGCGTAGAGGGGTGCCCCTTTTTGATCATAAATTGCGAAGGCCTGCAACTTGTCGGCCTTGCTCCAAGCACTGCCTTGAAAGCGAATTCGATATTTACCGGACTGGGCCAAATCAAACTCAACCCAAGCGAACGCATCGTCACTTAAGATCCGACCGTAAAACGATTCCGTCTTCGAATCGCCAACGACACCAATACCATCGCCGCTTCGTTCTTGTTCAGTCGACTTCAAATCCTTTGGATCAAGGATCGCAAGCGTCGCAATCGTCTCTGCGGTTTCAATGTACTTTTCCAGCAACATCGGTGGCATTGAAAGGACATCGGCGTTGTTGTCGAAGCCACCACCCACTTCATCCGATGGGAAATCTTCAGCAACCTTGAAGTCCAATCCAAATAGGTCGCGGATGGAATGACGGTACTCTGCACGATTGAGTCGCCGCGCGGTGACACGACCCGCTTTAGGTCTTAAATCGCAAGCGACATGATAAAGCGATCGATCGATGGCATCGACCAAATCGCGACGCTCAGCATCCGAAGGGAGAACAGCATCATCGGGCGGCATTGCACCAAAACGTACCATTTGCAAGACGCGTGTCCACATCATTGCGTTGTCCGCAGCGGTGGCATCGTTTTGCATCGACGATAAGTCGAGTTCCGCTTCTTGGACTTTTTGATTGTGACATTCGATGCAATACTTTTCCACCAGCGTCCAACCAGACTTTTGCCATCGATTCTCGATCTCGGCTACACGATCAAGTTCGCCGCTAGGCTCGCCAGCACACACAACATGAGCAACCACAAACAACAAAACGCACGCGAAATGCGTTGTTTTTCTAAACGTACAACTAAACGCTGTTGCGCGACCTAACAAGTACATGCCAGTGTTTGAAGGAAAGGTGGGAAATGTCGTCGCAGAGTGCAAATCTGCACGTGGAACAATCAACGTAGGCGGCGGGGGATGCAATTGCACGGTTGGGAACGTGTACTCACATTGTAACCGGCAAATGCTTGCGAACCAAGCGGGAAACTCGCAGCAAAAAGCGTCTAACTATGGGGCCGACAGGCTATCGTTTGTTCGCTGTTACACAAACGAGGGATCGGAACCGAGACCAATTGACAAGTTGCAAAACCGGAGATACCAATCATTTGGCGAAAAGTGTTAAAAAGTATATTGGTTCTCCAGTAAGTTCATTATGCGTAATCGGAGTAATAATCGGATGAAACTCGCCATTCTATTTATTGGTAGCACAATTTTTGTTTCGTTCTGCCAACTCCTGCTGGCTCAGGAGAGCACACTTCCACCAAAGTCGAAGGATATAGTCCAACGAATGGAAGTTAAGATCAGAAAAGCTCGCGTCGATGCCATACAGGAACTTAGCAACGAACTACGGCTGACCAATGAGAAACGCGATTCTTCGGCATCGTCGGCGATCGAAACGACGATCGTGATGCTGAATAAAGAACTGGAGAACACTCAAAAGGTAAATCTGCCTGATCTTGCAGTCGTATGTGATCGAAAGACGCTCGACCAAAGACTCGAATTCGTCGGGTTAGTGCCGGACAATGCATCATGGGTTTCTGAAAACATCCTGATCGGTGCTAATGATGGAACGCGACCAAATAGTGTTACGCACGGAAATTACGTTGCGGCCGAGTTCCTATTCGGCCAACCTCTCGTTTTGTATTGCCATCCAGTTTCAGATAAAATCCCTGGAATTGTGAATTTTAGTAACGCTATTGCCGGACAACGAGGCAAGCTTGTTATTCTCATGCGTAACTATCCAACGGGCGACGCGAAAGCACAGATTTTGGTCAACGATAAACCAGTGTTTCAAGCAGTGTTGGATGGTGATCGCTGGCAAAAAGCAATTGTCCCACTTGATGGCAAGACTCCGGTGATAAAGCTTCAAGTCATCGCAACAGGCTGGTTCGTAGAGCATTGCTTATTTACCTACGACATAATCCCGTGACGCTCCGACAGCCATTCGAGTAACAATCGCAATTCCGACTAAGCACTACGGGGTAAGTGACGAGTGCGATCTGTGATGACGACCAGCTTTGAAGGTAAGCGCCCAGCATGGCCAGTTAGTTGCGGGCCGTTGCGGCAAGTTGGCGGCGGCGGGCGGCACGCAACTGCTTTGCGTCCGCTTTGTCTCGGCGCACTTCAATCCGATATTGCCGCACGCTTTCTGGATGCGACTTCGCCCACGCGTCGGGTACAAGCGATGCGTAGTCCGTACTGCCACCAAGCAGTTGGTCTAGCACGTCCTTCACATATGCAAATACATCCAAGTCGTGACGACGAGCGCTGCTTACTAAGCTCATCATCATCGCACTCTGTTCACCTGCCTCGACGTTGCCCACAAACAGCCAAGCCTTGCGACCTAACGGTACCTGCTTCATCAATTGCTCGACGCGATTGTTGTCAATCGGAATCGATCCGTCGCTCAGATAGGCCAGCAGTGATTGCCAGTGATTGTCGATATAACG
>JAYVSE010000129.1:0-30898 GCA_043775635.1 Planctomycetaceae bacterium
CCGCGTGGGCATCGCCCCGCGCGTTTGCGTCAAAACACGCGGCCCGATGGGCACGCGGTTTAACGAGTAATGTGCGAAAACTTATGCAAGAGTGCTTAGGATTAATAGCTGTCCGATTTTTGACGTGGGATAGTCTGCCAGCCATTTTATACCCCACAAGTTTCAAGAGCCCCCACCCCACCACCCCCAACCCCCCCCATGCCAGCTTGCTGGCATGAGCCTAAGTTTTATTGTTAGAAAACGCGGCAACCACCACCACTCCCCAAATCTCCGCTGCACGCCGCCTATGGCTGCATGCAGCGGAGATTTGGGGAGTTCCGAAAACGCTTCCACCCTAACTTCAAAACTTATTCACCTGTGAGGCGAGCTCACAGGGGTCTATTTCAACTTGTGGGGTGCGATGAGCGTCGTTTTCTGGTGATGATCACTGGCTCCTCCCAGGCAAGCTGGGTGGTGGCCGAAGGTCCTTTTAAAGTTATGGCTGGCAGCCTAACCCACTAATTGATCGAGCGATCTGGAGCCGGTGCATCAGGTGCATCAGGTGCCGGTGCATCAGGTGCGAGAGCATCAGGTGCGAGAGCATCAGGTGCCGGCGCATCAGGAGCAGGAGCATCAGCATCAGCATCAGGAGCATCAGCATCGGGAGCAGGAGCTTCGGGTGCGGCTTCCTTCATCTCAGGTTCTTCGGGGGTTGGCTGATCAGCAGCGGGAGCTTCGGGAGCCGTGGCTGCGTCAGGAGTTTTGTCATTGCTAGGAGTTGTCGCTTCGAGCTCAGCTTTGATGGTCTCTTCTTCTTTGGCCTTCAGCTTTTCCGCTTGAAGCTTTCGCAAACGATCGTATTCTTCTGCCGACCGATTCTGACTTCCCATCATCTTCACGAAATCAATGAGCGGAAAATCTTCGGCAAAATCTTCTTTGTCGCTGGCAATGGAATAGCGTCGAATCGAGCGAAGTAAGTCGTCGCTCAGATCGTCAACCGTGAGCACTGGGAAATCATCGAAAACTTCTGCCCAAAGCGCAAACGATTCTTCATATTTCTTGATCGCCTTTTCGATTTCAGCGTTTGCATTCAACTTCTCTGCTTCAAACAATAATCTCCTGGCCTGGACAGTTCGGTCTTCCTGTTCAGCCTTGGTGAGCGTGCCCCAGTATTCGTAATTGATTTGTTTGCGATGGCCATCGGTTTTTTGAATTCGAGCTTCCAAGTCCGTTTTCTTGGCGGCTAGTTCAATGGCACGCAGCCGTACTGCCGGAGGTGCCTTCCTGGCAACAGATGCATAGCTAGGGATGAGACGATAATCAACTTGAGCAACAATCGCATGTTGTTTTTCGGTTCTTGTTTCAGGCTTCGCATCCCAAGCTTCGCGATCCGCAGGGCTGAGCGACTCGAACAATAATTTTTTCTCCGCTTCGATCGTTTCGCCAGCGATTTTTACGAACTCGCTATTGGTTTCTTCCAGTTGACGATTCAGTTCGTCTAAAGAGCCGAGCTTGATCGTAAATGCAGCCGTGGTTGGGATACTTCGTTTCCCGAGTGTCTCCCAGTCATCACTTGCGTACTGCCATGCGTTCTTTGCGCGATCGTCAAGGACACCTTCGGATTCGATTGCCTCAGCGTACTTAATCCGCCACTTAGGTCCGGTTTCAAAGAAATTGATCGGTGTTTGATTACGGATCTTCACACCGTTATCGACGATGTCGTATCCATGAAAGAGCCATAAACGACCTACGAGCCAGTTATCCGGCTTGCCCTCGGCACCTCGCGCCTCGGGGCTGTCAACAGCGATGCCATGTGCGCGAAGGGCGTCATGCTGATTGACGTCATCGGCAAACAATCGGCGAAATTGCTTCTTCTCATCGCTCATCCCAAGCTTTTGGCCGTAGAACCAACCGGTGTACCAGACCAATCGCGGTGCCTTGCGATTTTGCTCAACACCTTGGGTCAAATACTCAGTGCCTTCTCGAACCATGGCATAACGTTGGCGATAATCATCGAATTCGCTGGACACGTTATAGGAAAGGTTGTGGGCTTGAAACTCCCAAACTTTCTCGTAATGCGGCTGTAGCAGTGCAATGTTGTTTAGAGTTGCTTTGAGACGATCCCACTCATGATATTTACGGCATTCGTGGGCATTATTCCAGAGCAACGTAGCCGCAACTCCACGGAGGCCCAACGAGGCTAGTTTCATCGTTTCGCTTGCTGGATTGATATCACCCAGTTCGCTTTCGGCGATGTTGAATTTTGTTCGCATCTGGGTCAATTGGCCACCTGCGTCTCCAGCGCTACCGTCGGCGGGTTGGCCGAGCAGGTAAAGCGGGATCAACATGGCGATCAAGATCGACAGATAGATCAGTTTATTACGAAAACCAGTAGTGCGGTTCATGCCGCGATCTCTCGCGTTTTGAGGAAGAAGTAACTAACGATAAATGCCAAGATTACATATCCAAGTGTGGCGACGGCATGCCGCGCCAAGAGAGAGCCAAAAATATCAAACCCGCTGGCCGCATATTCTGCGGTCCCGACCATCTTGGGAAGATTAGGCAGTGACGTTGCAATCGCATCAAGCGAATAGATCGCGATTGCATCAACAGTCTTGATGACTTTGTTCGCAACGCTATCCACATCAAGCTCCGTCGTCATCGCGTCCTGCCGCAGCAAACGAACCATCGATTCGACGGGACCGCCGCCCATGGCTTGGCCCTTATCCATGTAGTAACGAATGTCGTATACCTGTTCGGCGGCAAGGCCAAGCAGGACGCAAACAAACGTTGCAACCATCGCGACGGGCCCCGACAGGAATGTGCTGAACATGACACCGAAGGCAATCACCATCACCATCTGTAGCCAAATCGAACCATAGGATTTTGTAAGGTTCCAGGCGAAACTGGATTCGGCGGAGCGTAGGTACACGTTACTGGCCGACATGCCTAAGTATTGTTCGTTGTCGAGACACTTGATGATGACATTAAGCCGTCCATCCTCGGTAACGAGGTCCTTAAACAAATCTAGCCTGCGAGTCTCAACACCATCGGTACCCTCAATTTCAAGCGGTATTTTCTCTTCAACGATTTCATATTCTTGCACGACGAAAGTAATCGGCGTACTCTCAATTTGCACCTTGTCTGGATTACGAAGCGTGATCGAGCCGTTTAGACCTGAAATAATGTCGCCCTTAATCGACCGATAGGCACGCAGTTGCATTTCCATCGGAATCCCATCTTCATTGGGGTATCTGGCTTTTTTAACGTTGCTAAACGTGAAAATACCCGAGCCCAACGTGCCGCCTTCCATGTAGCCGTGTTCTAAACGCCGCGGCCCCGAGGTGACTCCCACCAACCTAGAAATGCCAGCACTTCCATAGTTGCCAGCGGTCTTTTCATTGCCAACGTCGATCCCTGACTCGTTCAAAACGCCTTCACGGCTGGTGAAAACCAAGGTGCCGTAGGCCGGTACTCGGGCGCGAAGGGCTCCGGTTGGTTCCCCAATGAAATACTTGCCATCGATCTGTCTAACCACGTGTTGATGGCCGCGAACCATATCCGTCACACCCAACGCTTCACCACCCGGTGTTTCAGGGGGATCGATTGTGAATGTGTGCTCGTGGAACTGATCATAGCTAGTCTTTCCTTCAAATCTCCCGCCGCCGAGATCCTTGATATCGGAAACTTCGTGATCATGACGCAAGCCACGCGTGACGAAGAAAAAGCTTGCAACTCCCATCGGTACCAACATCATCGTGCCAACGCCAACGAATCCGAGCATCCGCCCGAGGACGATTTCGCTTGCCCGAACCGGCTTGGTCACGATGGTGTAAATCGTGCGGCTTTTAATATCCGCAGGAATGCTAAACGTACTGATGAACAGCGCCAACAAAAGTATCAAATAGTTCGTCGCCGTCAGCACGAAGCTAATGTAGAGTCGTGCAGGGTCACTGCTTCGCGGGTCCAGATACCAACCAGCGAAAAGCAATCCGACGACGAATAAACCGACCACGACCAAAACTCGGCGACGAATCGCTTCTTTGAACGCTAGTCGCGCGAGCGCCCAAATGCGGCGAAAGGAAGTGCCTGGCAAGTCAAAACGCAAGAAATCACGAATCGCTCGCGACACTGCATAAAACCCTTCGCCCGGTCCATAGCGGACCGCCGAAACGACGTAGCCAATCAAAAGCCCGAACAGGATCGCCAAAACGATCAGCACGATGCCTTGCAGCAAAGCACTTTCCAAAAAACTCTCTGGCCTCATCAGCCATTCGGTGAACGACCAGAAATCTTCAGGTTGCAGGGTCATTAGTTGTTCGCTCCTGACTTGGAGCCCGCATCAGCACTGTCACTGCCCGACGAAGAAACTCGGCGAGCACCTGGTCGACGATCGCTCTCGCGAACGATGTTAAGGAACAGGTCTTCCATGGTGGTTGTTGGGTTGTCGATCGACTGAACTGTTCCTCCGTGCCGACGGATGACCTCGACAATTTCGTCTTTGGCCGCTTGGTTCAAGCCTTTCGCATGAACTTCGGTCACATCCTGAACCTTCAGAAGTTCCGAGACTCGCCCCAGTTCCTTGAGTTCACCTTGGTGCAAAATCGCGACGCGGTCGCAAACGTCTTGCACGTCGGCAAGTTGGTGGCTGCACAGTAACACGGTCTTGCCTTGATCGCGAAGATTGATGATCAAATCCTTCATTTCGCGGGTGCCGATGGGGTCCAAGCCCGTCGTCGGTTCGTCGAGCAGAATCAGGTCAGGATCGTTGATCAACGCTTGAGCCAAGCCGACGCGCCGGGTCATCCCTTTGCTGTATTCACGAAGTTGGCGATGTCGCGCGTTTTGCAGACCGACCATGTTGACCAAGTGATCGACGCGCTTCTTTCGTTCCGCCCCCGACAAATTGAACAATCGTCCATAGAAGTCAAGCGTTTCGTCGGTTGTCAAGAACTTGTAGAGATACGATTCTTCGGGGAGATAGCCGATTCGTTCGTTCTTGCTGGTCTCCGTTGCGTCCTTGTCGAACACCAGCACGCGCCCGCTCGTCGGGAACAAAAGCCCCAAAATCAGCTTGATTGTCGTAGATTTGCCACTGCCGTTAGGCCCCAGCAAACCAAAAATCTCACCTTGGCGGACTTCAATATCGAGCGATTTGAGGGCCGATACTTTCTTTCGTCCCCAGAAGTCACGATAAACTTTACTGAGGTTGCGGGTCTCGATCACAACGTTGCTTGACGTCGCAGATGCGGCCGAGCCAGGGTTGGTCGGCGCTTTGGCGACGGCGTTTGTTTCAGAAGCCACGGGCACACGTGATGGTAAAGGGATTAAGAACTAACCGAAGAGTTCCGATGGCTACGTTCGGTCGATGAAATTGGTTCAACGGACAATTATCATCGCACCTAAATAAACCATCGAACAGACGGAGAAGATGGCAGAAGATCATGTTTTTGCACAGTGCTAGACCAATCGGACCTTGCGATGGGCCGCCGTACACGCCAAAACATCGTAACGATCGATCAAATGGTCGATCAAACGGTCGATCTGTCTGTCGTTTTCTCCCATGGCCCGCAACGAGTTAATGGAACCTTCGCAAGGAAACCGACCCACGGCAAGCCGGACGCGTCCCATTTTCAGTAATGAGTACGCTCGTGCCATCGAATACCTATACGCGCGAATTAATTACGAGAAAACGGCGGATTCGGCACCTTATCCATTCCGCTTGAAACGAATGAACGAGCTGTTAGATCGCTTGGATTTGCACGGAATCGCAGGTAAATCGGTGCCCCTTGTCCATGTCGCAGGTACCAAAGGCAAAGGCAGCACATCGACAATGATTGCAGCCATGCTGACCGCCGGTGGATTTCGAACCGGACTTTACACCTCGCCACACCTGATGCGGCTCGAGGAACGATTCACGGTCGACGGAAAGATGGCCAGCGAAATTGAAGTCGTCCGCCTGATCGACGAAATCGCTGGGGAAGCCGATCTGCTCGCCGCTAGCGAGTTCGGTGCTCCCACGTTTTTTGAGCTGACAACTGCGATGGCGCTACGGCATTTTCAAGCTTCCGGCTGCACCGCCATCGTGCTTGAGGTTGGCCTCGGTGGCAAATTGGACAGTACCAACGTTTGCCACCCTGCGGTTACAGTGATTACCTCGATTGGATTCGATCACCAGCACATTCTGGGTCATACGCTCGGTGAGATCGCAGCTCAAAAAGCAGGCATCATCAAGCGAGGAGTCCCCGTTGTATCTGGGGTTGTTCAGGCCGAAGCGCGGACCGTGATTGCCGACATCGCCGCAAATAAACAAGCGAGGTTATGGGAAATCCATAAGCAATTCGAGTGCAAACTCCAAACGCCCTCCGATGCGTCGGATTGGTCGACGACGTTTGACCTGATCAGTCGCGATGAGACGCTTCACGACCGTTTAGGATGGAGGGTGCCGCTGGACGGTGAACACCAAGCACGCAACGCCAGCGTCGCTTGTGCCGTGATGGATGTACTTGCCGCTGCTGGAATTGGTGTTTCGGCAGGCTCGCAAAAGTCAGGCTTGGCAAGGACGAAAATTGCCGGACGCGTCGAAAGGTTCCGAATCGTCGACGACGTTGATTTAATTCTTGATACGGCGCACAACACCGATTCGATCACCGCGCTTTGCGATTGTATCAAGCGGCGTTCGTTGGGACGTCCCGTCACCGTTGTGTTCGGCACCAGTCGTGACAAAGAACACCGCCCGATGCTGGCCTTGCTCAGCGATTCATCCGACGCCTTGCTGCTGACTCGTTACCATGGTAACCCTCGATTCCGCGATCCTGCGGAATTGTTTCACGACCTGCCGCTCGGACAAACCGCGACCATCGAGGACTCCCCATCCGCCGCAGTTCGGACTGCGATTGCTCGGGTTTCCGGGCCACACTTGATCATCGTCTGCGGCTCTTTCTTTCTCGCTGCAGAGGTTCGACCGATGATTATTGAAATGGCTGCTGCGTATCAATGAACGATTAACCCCGGCGGATTTCTGAGCCTCGAAACCGAACAGCAATGCGAAAGACTTTTTTCTGGTGATACTCGATTTCGCCTGTTTTTAAGTCGAATCGCGTCGGCACATTGTGCCTCGTGATGTCAACGCTCGCGCGAAAACCACGTTCACTGAACACGTCGATCAGCATCGCAAGTGCAAGATTGTCTTCCCAAAGCGAATCTTCCGAATTAATGTTTGCATGCCCCGAAATCGCATGACGAACAATGATCGGCATGATCTTTAGCTCAATAAAGTCGACGACCGCGTGAAACAACTCGGCGTGTTCACTTTCATATTCGTCCAGACGGAGAACAAGATCGCGTCGCGCATGACTGACAATATCGCTAGCCAGCGGAATTTTTCTGAGTACATGGAAGGTTCGCGGATCAAGCTCCAAGGAACTCTGATACTCAAGCTCACGCAAGACGTTTTCTTGTACGACTTTCAGCGACGCCTGAGCATTGATGAAGTGATAATGAAAAATCTGCTTTAGCGAGACCAGCGCGTCATAAGTCTGCTCCTTAAAGACGCGATATCGGTTGCGAGCCAATTGCTCATTGAAATCCGTGGGCCGCTCTTCCCATAGTTCACCGACACCGCTACGCGTGACGTCTTCGTTATGCGCAATCGTTTGTCGGCCTCGTTTCAATTGCCGAGCGACGCTTTCCGGCTCCTCAACAAACAACACCATGATGTGAAATACGGGCTGCTTGAAGTTCACCAATTCCGACGAATCCGCAAACTCCCGGCGAAGCGAAATCATCTGGTCGTAAAGCATCTTCAGGCATTCGACTTGAACCTTCGTGCGAGGAAATCCGTCCAGCACAGCACCGCCTCGATATTCGGCTTCCAGCAATTTCCGAAAAACGATGCGCACGACTTCACGATCCCCCACCATGCTGCCACGTGCTTTGATCGCCGCAGCTTCTGGGCTGCTCAATAATTCGCTGACAACAATCGGTTCTTCGGCGATGTCGCGGACTTTGCGGATGAAGTCCGTATTGGTGCCCTTGCCTGCCCCCGGAGCACCACCGAGCAAGATCAATTCCTTCGGAAAACGGAGGTTTCTTTTACCGTAGTCGTTTTCAAGCTCATTCCACACCGACTGGAAAATCAGATGCGCGTCTTTGACCTCCAAATCGAAGGGAAGCGGCGCCTTTTTGGGAGGATCAACGGTCGGGGGGGTCTGGTTCATTCCAGCTTCCAAAAGGGCAGGGTTTTGAAGTGGGATCGGCTGCTAGCCTGCCATTTTCAATGCGACAGGCTGGAAGCCCAGGGCTAGAAGCAAATCCTAAGCAAAGTTTGCACCAGATAACATCAAACGCGGCGATAACGATGCGGTATGCCACAAAACATAAGACAAACTGCGTTCTTCACCAATGGCACGAGGCCAATGGGGTTGAATTAGTGAACCGACGGCGTGAGACGGATCGCGCCGCGGGCATCGCGTCCGTTTGAGGCTTGTAAGGCCCGAGGCTAGCGCCTTCGGCTCACGCAGATTGCTTAAGTCCACGCCATTGGGCACAAACGTCGACAACGGATTTTTAATGTTAGAAACTATCGCCACACCGACGGAATCGGCAGACCGGCGACGCCCAGACCGGAATTGGCCGGAGCCAGGGGCAGTCCAAAGCCGGGCGATTGTGTCGGGTAAAGCTCGTTGGCTCTCATGCCGCTCTGAAATTCATTGCGTCGCGAAGGGTCTCCAGCCATGCCGCCGACCCCGCCCGCAGGTCGTGCAAAACCATAAAGTGGTTCAACGCGCGAATTCGGGTCCAACGGTCGAAGTCTAGCCGCGACGGCGGCTTCGGCTGAGTTCGGAGGTGTCGCTTGCTGTGGAATTCCAACTTTGCCTACCGGTTCAAAGTTCGTCTTTTCCTCTCGCTGCATTCGGACGATTTGTTCAGGCACTTCGACTCGTCGGTGCTCGGCGACCCAGTTTGTTTGCGATTCTTGGCGATTGACCGTTTCGCTTCGCGCTTCCCAGTGCGTCCGGGGCGTGTGCTGGTAGACAACTGTTGGTTGCATGAACGGGTTCCAGCGATTTTTAAGTTTTGGTTCCCATGCATAGCTGACCACTGGAGTGTAAACCGTGCGTGTTTCCGGACGCGTGGTGACGACCGTTTCTGGGCGATAGACCGTGGATTCCTGCGTTCGCATCTGCGTCTCGACCACCGGACGCTCGATCGTCTGTTGGACTTTCCGGTAGACAACGCCCGTCGCTGGGTCCGTATGTAATCCTGAATTGTCTTGAGCGTTCGACAATCCACCGAACATCAATGTTGCTCCCGCCAGCCAGCCAGCAATGGAGCGAAGTTGGCGTTGCGATGAATACCAAGACGAAAAGGCCCGCAAAAGCATGGCAATCCCTCGCCGACAAACATGGTTCAAGAGTACTATTCGGTGTAAGGTCGTACGAAAACAACAAACCGACGCTCACTCACGTATTTTTCGGTTGACGACCTAGTTCATCTGCGGCGAAACTGAACGATCCTGATGATTTTTCCGTTTTCCGACGAAGATGCTGCAAATTTGTCTTGTTTTGCCGATTTGTTCTCGTCGAGGCTCACATCATGATTGATCACCGATTGCTTGAATTGATCCGCTGTCCCGTGGATGGCCAACCGCTGTTGCAAGCAAATTCACAGGCGGTTTCTGCCATCAATCAATGCATTGAACGACGCGAACTGCGGGATGCGTCCGATGGGTTGGTCGAACAATCGATCGATGGAGCCCTCGTTACACTTGATCGAAGTCGTGCTCATGCGGTACGGGGTGGGATTCCAACATTGATTCCTGGCGAGTCGATCGCTTTGCCAGAAGCCGTGCGAAAATTGCTCGATTCGCCGCCGGACAGTTGCTGAGCCTGTTCCTCGATCAACTCTGGACAAACCACACCAACCTTGACCACACCTGAAGCCTTCGCGATCACCTGCGTTACCTGCGGAAGCCGCCTGAAGGTTGGCAGTCGCGCCTTCGTTGGATCGATCGAAAGTTGTCCTAAGTGCGGTGCCATGGTGCAGATCGCGGCACCTGACGAAGAGACCTTCGGACTGGGTTCCGCCGACGCCTCCGAGCAGGTCGCCGTCGGGCCGCTAGGCGAAGTCGACAGCGATGCGATCACGCAAAGTGCGGTGGCGGAATTCGATGTGGGCATAAGTGGTGGAAATAAAACCTCGCTCCCGCTGCCTCCATCAGATTCAAGCATTGTCACACCGCCGCCTGTATCGCGAAGCGAGGAGGCAGTGTCACCGGCCACTCGCCCAAACGCCACGCAATTCGACGAGGCGACCGAGTATCGCCGCGAGATCGAAGGGGCATGGCAGAGTGAATCGACAAAGCGAACCAAGCAACTTGTGCTCGTTGCGTTAATGTCAATATTTGGGCTGATCGCTGCGACCGTCGTATTCTCACAATTCTTACGAACCTGGCGCGACAAAAAAGGCCATGATCAACAAGTCGTCACGGGTGAACCGCAAGTTGAACCGGAGAATGCCCCCGCAGCGAATATCAACGACGACGCTCCAAGTTCGGACCCAGGCGATACCGAACCGTCCGTGACCCCACCCAAGCCAGTGCCAAGCGATTCGACGCCAGTTTCTCCCGAGGTAGTCGATGTTGGCGTCCCACCAACGGCAGATGCCCCAGGTGACAATAAGGCAGCGGACAATAAGGCAGCGAACAATAAGGCGAGCGACAACGAGATCGTTGATGACGCCGCACCCTCGCAAATGAAGAATTTACCGCCAGGCCTGGAAAAGTTCGTACCGCTATTGAGTCTTGAAACAACCGAAAATCAAACGGCAACGCCGCTTCAGGCACCGCCAACGATCAATGCCGTTCGAATCGATGAAGCGGCCACCGATGAAGCTGCGGATGGTGTCTTGCCTCAGCGCAAGCCGATCGAGGTCGAAAAATCGCTTGGACTACGATTTGCAATCGACAACAAAAGCGTTTCGCTCGCGGAGCTGACGCTTTTAATTTCGCAACTAACGACAGTGCCGATCGAAATCGAACTCATATCGCTTGATGCAGCCGGCTTCCGTGTGGAATTGCCTATCAAGACTCCCAACAAGTTAATTTCATCACGCGAATGGATCGATGGCGTTTGCAAATCGTTGGGGATGGTTTCGCAAACGCGGGATGATCGCTTGATGATTTCGGCTAGCAATGAAAGCGTCGATGCGGGGATTAGTGCCGCATTACTTCTCGACGACTTTGGTGATGACTCTCAAGATACCTTTGAGTGGATTTTGCCGTTGTTGCTGGACCTGGAGCCAGCCGTCGATCCGGCAAATCTGGCTGAAGGCATTGATGTTCAGTTGCCTTCGCGACTATCTGACGACGGACAATCGATCGTGCCGGGCGACAACTTGCGGTCCAAAGTGCAGGCGATGCTTGCCATTGAAGCGGTTCGTCTGATGCGTGGCATGCCACCTAAGCTGGAACGCTGGAGAACAAGTCGATGGATGGGAGCGTGGCCTGCCAATAGCGTTGCCCCCGACGCCTCCACGTTTGGCGACTGGCCTATCGTCAGCGATGGCAAACACGGACCGCTGCTTGATTCGCCGCGAGCGGTTGCTGATTTGTTGCATTCCCTAGGGAAACAAAATCAAGCTGAGGTTCTCGTCGGTTGGTATGACGCAACGCGACGTGGACTGTACCCGGCAGATTCCTTGATGCCGTACACTGAAAAACCAACTGCGGCGGCGATGCTGGACGAAATCATTGGCGACCAAGAACTGCAAGCCAGGGTTTGTGGACCGTCACTCTGGTACATTTGCTCGGAAGCGAGCTACGATCGTTTCGAAGTCATCGCCTGGTTTGAGATACCGCCGGGAAGCGAAAATGAAATCCGTCAGCGGCTGGCAAACTCGCTAAGTTTAGTGGCTACCACAACCATGCCCGTCGCCTTCGAAGGCAATCGGATGCTGATCCGCTGCCCGAGATACTTGGCTAGGCAAATGCAACGAATCATCACGCCTTAACGTGTCGCAACTAAAATGCATCGCAGTCAGGCTCCGCCTGGGCTGTACGACAAATAGCAGTTTGAAAAAATCACGTTGAATCAACTTTTGTACCGCTTCCGATTCCTCAGTCGCAACGCGACGACATTTGATAGCCTGGGACGGAAGTCCCAGAAAAAGTTTCGGCCCATTTCCACAGTCGCAAAGCGACGGCAGGTGTCGCTCATACAACGCTCTCCGTTCCAAAAGCGAATGCTGAATCGTAATCGATGCCATGCACGACGCAGCTTTCTGGTGTAGGAGGGCCAGAACCGAACGATCCGCAGGGCAAGCCTGCGGGATTTGTACTCACTACGCACACTTACCGCCCATCGCTAGGCTGCTCGGCGAAGCACTGCTGCCTCGACCGCTTCTGTTTTGATTTCCCGGCTTACTAGTGACATCCAACCTAGCCGACCAAGAAGTGCCTTGGCCGCCCGGTCAGTAGCGCCTGGAATCGCCTGCTCTGCGCGCAGATTGTTCATCTGTTGCGTCAGTCCTTTGCGGTAGTACTCGTCTTGCAACATCGCGCTCACGCTTTTGTGCAAAAAGTCGACTGCGGGCTCTGTTCGTCCCACTGATACCATTTCTGGAAACAGAGTATGTCCTGCCATCAGATTGACCAGCGTGATGCTATTTACTCGCAATACCGACTGTCCGAAGGTATGGAACACTCGACCAACACGGTAAATCACCGCAGCAGGGGTGCCTCTTGCCAACAACTCCAAGCTGACCGAACCACTGACCATCATTGCGCATTCACTCGCTTCGATGACTTCGCTTGTTTTTCCAACGAAGATATCGATCGGCAGTCGACGATCTTCATGCTTAAGTTGCTGACGGCACCACAACCCATGTGTGTCACGATAGGCAGCGATCAGAAACCTCGCATCGCGATGCTTTTTCGCTAGTCGCCGAATTGCCTCCAGCATCAACGGAAAGTTCTGATGGACTTCGTGTTCTCGGGAACCAGGTAGGATTGCGACCAATCGCTCACCGCTGCAATTCAAATCGTCAAAGCGATCCAGCAGACGTTGATCTAACGGTCTGTTTTCGACGGAGTCAAAAAACGGATGGCCGACATAAGTCGTATCCATGCCATGAGACCTGAACCAGACATCTTCAAACGGCAAAACGGTCATCGCATGGTCGACATATTTGCGCATTTTGCCGATTCGCCAACCGCCCCAAGCCCAGAGTTGAGGAGGCAGGTAATAGTGAACCGGCAAGCCATACTGCTTGGCTTTTTTCGCGATGTGCCAGTTAAATCCAGGGAAATCAACCAGCAGGACGCCATCCACGTCGCCCCGCTTAAATACGGCCGCCGCATCGTCAACCAAGCGTAAGAATTCTCGATACTTGGGAATCACTTCGACCAAGCCTACGACAGCCATCTTGGTCATGTCTTGGTTGAGCTTACAGCCAGCAGCCTTCATGGCTTGGCCGCCAAATCCGCTGAAGCGAATATCACCGCGTTGGCGGCGCAAGGCTTGCATTAGCCGCGCCGTATGCTGGTCGCCGCTCGGTTCGCCTACGGAGAGAAATAGGTTTTTCGTCATCCTTTTTGGAATAGGAAACCTGCCGGTCAGCGTCAAGAGCGATCAATATCGGCTCGATCAAGGGGTGCATGACATGGTTTGCGGGACGGATTGAGGTCGCGAGAATTTTGCTGATGATTTACAAGTAGGAGGACGTCGTCGATCAGAACTCGGGCAGGCGATTGATTGCTAGCGTATTTCGTCTACTACTCGGGTAAGTACGTACCGCTAGCCAGGCCCTTGGATAAGCGATTTCTTTAGTTCAAATCGGGTCTGGTCGAGTTCTCCTTTTTCGCGACCATTGGAAAGCTGGCCGAGGGCGACGATACCAACGCCCAAATGCAACGCGATATCGCCGCGTCCTATTCCAAGATGGCAACGTATCAGGAGAAGGCTGGACTGCCGGAAGCCGTCGAGAACCGAGAACTGGCGAAAGTGCCTGCATGTATTCGACGACATGATTGCGCGAGGACTGCATGTCACGCCGCAGGATTTAGGCTTCCTGGATTGGCTGCGAAAGAAGCTAGGAGATACGAAGCCATAAAGCCATTCGATTCTCCAAAGCACAAGGGAAACGCAGAGAACGCGGAGAACGCGGAGGACGCAGAGTGTGTGATTTGGGGTATCGATTGGTGCGACGCGCCACTGAATCGGACACTACCGATACGCAGGTTCTGATTGAACCGGTTCGAAATGCGTACGTCGGAGAGACATAGTGAAGCTATTCAGAGTAGGTAGAAACCGAATCAGCCGCAGGGCAAGCCTGCGGGATTTGTAGTCACTACACACCCTTACAGCGCTGGGCTGGAAGCCTATCCCACTTCAAAAACCGGACAGTTATTGATCGAACGGTCCTAAGCGGTTCGGTGGAGGTTTAACTCGTGACAGGTTCAAAGTACACTGAGTAAGCGGTTCACATTAGAGACCTCTGGCTGCCATGCATCCCCGTTGAATTCCCCGGCCCTTCGCTAGCGAGCCCTATTCAGATGATATATTCATTGGTCTTGTCCAGGCTGCTTGCGAGCGTCTTGATTGCAAGCCTATCCGTTTGCGGTCAACTTCTAGCACAGGCCGTCGACGCTCCGAATGTCGCGACGCCTCACTCCCCGACACATGTCGATTTTTCGAGCGAGATACGACCTGTTTTGGCAGTGCATTGTTTTTCTTGCCACGGACCCGACGAACATAGTCGAGCTGCCGACCTGCGCCTCGATATTCGAGAAAACGCAATCGATAGTTCGGCGATCTTCCCTCACGATCCAGCTAAGAGCAAACTTGTCGAACGGATTTTGTCGGATGACAAAGACCATCTCATGCCTCCACCGAGCAGCAAAAAGCCGCTCTCGGAAAAACAAAAAGAGCTACTGCGAACGTGGATTGAACAAGGAGCGGAATATTCGAATCATTGGGCATTTATCGCTCCGGTGAAGTCTGCGGTTCCGGAATTGCAGGAGCCCGGCTGGGCCAGCAATCCAATCGATCACTATGTCGGCAAGAAATTGGAACGAGAGAGACTAAAGCCATCCAAGAAAGCCGATCGAGCGACGCTGCTCCGTCGTGTCTCGCTGGATCTTACCGGCTTGCCTCCGACCGTTACTCAACTGCAACAGTTCTTGAATGACTCCTCACAGGAAGCCTACGAACGAGCCGTGGACCGTTTGCTTGGCTCGAGTCAATACGCCGAAAAAATGGCTCTGGAGTGGCTCGACCTAGCGCGATATGCTGACACCAATGGCTACAACAACGATGAAGATCGAACGATGTGGCCTTGGCGCGAATGGGTTATCAACGCTTTCGATCGCAACATGCCGTTTGATCAGTTCACTATCGAACAGTTGGCTGGCGACCTGCTTCCTAACCCCACGCAAGATCAGCTCATCGCAACCGGTTTTCTGCGCAATCAAGGGCACAATACAGAGGGAGGAATCATCCAAGAAGAGTATCGAGTCGAATACGTTGCCGACCGTGTTCACACGGTCTCCACCGTTTTTCTAGGTCTGTCCATGCAGTGCGCGAGATGCCACGATCATAAATTCGATCCCATTTCGCAAGCGGAGTACTACCAGTTCTATTCGTTCTTTAATTCGTTAGATGAAAAGCAAGCTGGCTACAGCAAGTTCGTGGGAGCAGAGCCTTTCATTCGCGTCGCCACCACTGATCAAACGACAAAAACCAAAGCCCTCGAAGAACAGATTGCTGTTTTACAGTCGCAATTAAAGCAGCGCGAAGACCAGGTCGATGCCAATGTTGCCAAACTGGTCGCGGAGACCTCGGAAAGCGATCTCAAATCTCGTTTCGCACAAGCTGCACTCTATCGTTTTCCGCTCGATAAATCTGAAGATCCAACGATTTTAGAATCGGTCTCTAATTCCAAGTTAGGTTCCACGTCGGGCACAATCGGTTGGCAGGCCGGCAAAAACCAGCATGCCATCGATCTGGTCGAGGACTCGCGGATTGAACTAGGTGAAATTGCGAAATTCGACAGCGACCGCCGGTTTTCCTTTAGTGTCTGGGTGAAGCCAAAGGGAAATGAAGGCATGGCGATTCTCTCGAAAATGGATGAGTCCCAAAACTTTCGCGGTTACGACCTATTGATCGCGGCTGGCAAGATCGAAATGCACTTGGTGCATCAATGGCCCGACAACGCGATTAAAGTTTCGACGAAACAAGCAATCAGTGCCGATGAATGGCATCATATCGTGGCCACCTACGATGGTTCCAAGACTGCGGCCGGAATCAAGATCTATGTCGACTCGAAGCCAGAGCCTTGTGATGTTGTTCAAGATTCATTGCGAGATTCGATTGAGACGCAACAGCCATTCCGACTTGGTCTTCGTCAACGATCCCTTCCCTACCGCGGGCTGATCGATGAACTACAGATTTTCGGTAGCGTGCTGGGAGAAGACAACGTGAAACAATTGGCCGCCTTTGAGCTGGTCACTAGTTTCGCCGACTGGGTTCACATCCGAATCGATCAACGAACCGAAGCACAACGCAAGCAGATCCAGCAGTATTACCTCCATCGCATCGACACAGAGTATTCCGCTTTGCAACAGCAGATCTCAGGTGTAAAACGAGAGCAGACCGCAGTCGAGGAGAGTTATCCTGCGGTCATGGTGTTACGTGAGATGAATCCACCGCGAGAAACCTTTGTTCTCAAGCGTGGTCAGTACGATCAGCCAACCGATAAAGTAGTATCTAAGGTGCCGGCCATCATGTTGAAGCCAGAGAACGAACCTCCTACGGATCGTTTGATGTTGGCGAGATGGCTGGTGAGTAATTCGAACCCGTTAACGGCTCGCGTGACAGTCAATCGTTGGTGGCAAAACTATTTTGGAACAGGAATTGTCAAGACTGTCGAGGATTTTGGCCTGACCGGTGACGCGCCATCGAATTCTGAACTGCTCGACTTCCTGGCTCGCAGCTTTATCGAAAGTGGCTGGAATGTGAAAGCGATTCAAAAGTTGATCGTGATGTCTTCCACCTATCAACAAGAGTCTCGAATCCTTCCTGAAATGCTTGATCGCGACCCTGAGAACCGCTTTTTGAGTCGCGGCCCGCGGTATCGTTTGCCGGCAGAAACCATTCGGGACAATGCATTGATGATAAGCGGCCTTCTGCAATCACGAATCGGCGGGCCAAGTGTCAAACCTTATCAGCCATCTGGTCTTTGGGAAGATGTTTCCGTCGAACGCCGCAGTAAATATGTTACTGATGTTGGCGAAGGGTTGTATCGGCGGAGTTTGTACACATTTTGGAAGCGAACTTGTCCACCTCCGTCGATGATGAGCTTCGATGCTCCGAATCGCGAGGTCTGCTTGGCTCGACGTGCGAGAACAAACACTCCACTGCAGTCACTTGTGCTTTTGAATGACCCAACTTACATCGAATGCGCCAGACTGTTGGCGCAGAGTATGATTCGTGAAGGAGGCCCAAGCGTGAATGACCGAATGGATTCAGGCATGATTCGATCCGTTTCGCGAAGGGCGACGGAAGCAGAACTGATAATTCTTAATCAAGTGTTGGAATCAGCCAAGCAACGATTCGCCAACAACCCGTCGCACGCTCAAGTTTTCAACACGATTGGTGCGACGCCACCTGACAGCGCCATCGATCCTATAGAACTCGCATCCTGGACCATCGTCGCGAACACGCTGCTGAACCTTGATGAAACCATTTCCAAGCGATAAGCCAACTATGCAAACTACAGTTAACCAATATTTACAGTGGCACCGCCGACAGTTCTTGCGTGGGTCGATCACGGGTGCAGCAGCCCTGTCGATGTTGCTGAATTCTGATCGGACGAGCCAACTGAGCGGTGCCAGCCAAGACGCGATCCAGCTACCGCATTTCGCCGCGAAAGCGAAGCGAGTGATCTACTTGTTTCAATCGGGCGGTCCCTCACAATTGGAGATGATGGATTACAAGCCAAGGCTCAAAGAGTTGCACGGAACGGAACTGCCCGACAGTATTCGCCAAGGGCAACGACTCACCGGCATGACATCTGGACAAAAGAGCTTTCCCGTTGTCGCACCAAAGTTCAAGTTCAAACAACACGGTACCCAGGGTGTCTGGTTGAGCGAACTGTTGCCGCATACTGGAAAGATTGTTGATGATCTGTGCATTGTTCGTTCCATGCATACGGAGGCAATCAATCACGATCCAGCCATCACGTTCATGCAAACCGGTTCACAACAGCCCGGCCGACCGTCGATGGGATCGTGGTTAAGCTATGGACTAGGGAGTGAAGCCGAGGATCTGCCGGCTTTTGTGGTGATGATTTCACACGGTACCGGTAGCGATGCAAATCAAGGCTTGCTCGACCGACTTTGGGGAAGCGGATTTCTTCCATCAAGCCACCAAGGTGTCAAGTTTCGCAGCGGTTCGGATCCGGTGTTGTATTTGAACGATCCCCAAGGCGTCGATCGTGAGCTGCGTCGTTCGATGCTGGACGGACTGGCAAAAATGAATGAATTGCATCAGAAGCAAGATGGAGATCCCGAAATTGCAACACGCATGGAGCAATACGAAATGGCTTTCCGGATGCAAGCCTCCGTGCCCAGCTTGACAGACTTGAGCGACGAGCCGCAGTCGACGTTCGATCTTTATGGGCCAAACGTGAAGACGCCTGGAAGTTTCGCTGCGAACTGCTTGATGGCACGGCGAATGGTGGAACGCGGGGTTCGATTTGTCCAACTGTATCATCGCGGGTGGGATAATCATGGCAATCTGCCTTCGAATATTCCGAAGCAATGCAGCGATATCGACCAACCGCAAGCCGCTCTGGTAGCGGATCTAAAGCAACGCGGCTTACTCAATGATACGCTGGTAATCTGGGGCGGCGAGTTTGGTAGGACAGTCTACAGTCAAGGTTCGTTGCAGGACGATTATGGGCGAGATCACCACGGACGTTGCTTTACCATGTGGATGGCCGGTGGAGGAACGCAACCCGGTACGGTCGTAGGTGAAACAGATGACTATGGATACAACATCGTGTCAGACCCAGTCCACATTCACGATCTGCATGCAACCTTATTGCATTGCCTTGGTTTCGATCACGAGCGGCTGACCTTTCGCTACCAAGGTAGAGATTTTCGACTGACCGACGTTCACGGCAAAGTGATCCAAAAGCTGTTAGCGTAAAGTCGATGCCCGATACCACTATTAATCGTGATTCGGCTAAGAAATACAGCGACGCTGACGGGGCTCGAACCCGCAACCTCCGGATCGACAGTCCGGTGCTCTAACCAATTGAGCTACAGCGCCGTTAAACGGCCATCTCGCTTGCATTAGGCGGATTATATCTCCCGCGGTGTGCTCTTCAAGCCCGGTTGCACACGATCCGGCCTTCCGAGTCGAGGTTTCTTGTTTTCCCCGGTTTATTCGCCGGTTTGCAACGTTTGCAGCGAGTCTAACGAGGATTGCTGGCGTCTTTTCGCGGCCAGAAGCCTCATTATTTAGAATTTATCAGGAAGAAATAAAAGCTCGACCTACGCTTGAAAAATCCCGAATTTACTTATTTCGTACTGGATGGACCAAACCATGAAATTTTTACTTGCCACGTCGCTCGGCAGTTGGTTCAACGATTCGCTTTACGAACTAGTGCGATATTTCGACCATTTAAACGCAACCGAATGGGCGATCCTGAGCGCTTCTGCCGTGGCGTTTGGTTTTATTTGTCTCAGGGGTGAATCCCTTCGCAATTAGAGTCAAACATTTTCTCGAACCATCGCTACTGCGGGGGTGCGAGCGGATCGACAGGATCGACAGGATCGCCGAATTCATATTCGATTTTGATTGTGCTGATGTTGACGATCACGCGCTGTTGAGGCGGTTGAACGGTCAGCCGAGTTTCTAGATCATTGTTTAACCCTTGAACGTCAAGGTCGGGTGACACGTGGGACTTGCCATCGCGCGAATCGATGGCCAAGACATTGATAAACTTGTTTCGGCTTCCAGTCGTCGAGTAAGGCGTTGATTTTCCTTGCGTCATCAGAATCAACGGAGAGACGCCGGACTGTGTTAACGTGCAGCCCCAGGGTTCTTTATCGATTGGAAACTTCCAGGCAACCTTGCCGTCGCTGAGGTTAATGGCCCAAGCGGCGACATCGACTCGAACGTGTTCGTCACCTGCTGCAACGGTAACGGGAACGGTGCTTGAGTTTTCATTGTTATCGGTGACGGCAGGAAGCAGCACGAGGGAATCGTGTCTTGGCAGCACATGCAAAGCGCTCAATCCTGGAATCGCACCGACTTCGATCTCAGCGACAACACGGGCTTTTTCCAAGTCCCAGATGAGCGTTTTCCCGCTGGTGGCAAGCGAAACCATATAGGTGCCTTCGACGATTCGCCCCAGCACGCGAGACTCGTTGCTGATCCCTTCAAAAACGTGTTCAAGCAGCGTTTCACCACTGATCGGGTTGCGCAGCACCAATTCGCGTTTGCCTTCACCGAGGTCTCGGTAAAGCAGCACCGCTTCGTTGGTAGATGCCCACAAACGGTAGTCTTTAAATGGTTCTTCCGACAATCGTTTGCCATCGCGGCAATCGTATTTGACTACCACTTCGGAGGCTGGCGAAACGATTGCCACCACTTCGCCGTCGCAAACGACGGTCCCGCCCTGCGGTCCTTCCATGTTCCGCCATCGCTCCTTCTTTGTGATCGCGTCCAACGCGATTAATTCATTCCCCTGTAAAAGGTAGAAAGTATCGCCAACGATCGGGCCGAGCTGAAGTTCGCCGGACGTCCCGCCTTGTCCGCTGGATGCCAAGTAGCTGAACGTATGGTCTCCAAAATCAGTCGTATCGCTGCGTCTCCGAAAGCCGCTACTTCCGCCGCTTTCTGTCTGCCACGAGCGTCGCCAGAGCACGCAATCCGCATCACCGTCTCGCAATTTAAACAAGTCCACAGCGATTAATTCTCCTCTCATCAGCGCGATCATCAACCCTCCGCTAAACACCGCTTGTCGTTTCTGTTCGTCATGCCTGACGAGGCCATCGACAGGGATGGAATGAATGGTCCCAAGGGGATCGCGCAATGCTACCGGGTTACTTTCTTCACTGATCAGTTGCCAACCTATGAAAGATTGACCTGTCACGCGTTTGTTTTCGCCAACGGCAGTTCGACGGGCCATCGCGATGCGTCCAACCATCGGCTCACTTGGCAATTTGATGGAAACAGGACCTTCCCATGCGCGGGAGTAATCAAAGCCAGCGGATGAAGTGGCCAACATCGCCAAGTCGATACCAAGCTCTTTCGCTGCTAATTTCGCTTCGGATTCATGCAGCATGGCAAATTTGAGCATTGCTGTGGCATCAGGTTTAAGCTCGCTATGAGCATAGACATCCGCTAACGCAACCGCTTGCCAGGGAGCCAGTCGGTCGAAGCTTTCCGGGGTCGCCGAAGCCGATGCAAGGATCAAGCGTTCCATCGCCAACCACTTCTTTTCCTTTCGAAAACGATCCAGCAATTGATGGATCGTTTTTTGACAACCTGGTAACGATCCGAACTGATGGGCTAGGCGTTGAATGGACGCTGTTGAGGCTGTCAGATAACTATCCAAGTGCGACGCGAGCGCCAACGAGACCTGCTCTTTTTGTGGTTGATCCGCAAGATCGACCGCTTCCGCCACTCGGGCGCAAATCCAACTGTCAAGTAACACGTAACGAGACGATTCTTCATCGCTGTTTCGTCGTTCCGATTCAAGGGACTGATCAGACGCGATCTGTGCGGAAAGGTCGATCAACCGCTTGATCGCGTCGATCGGTTGCTTTCGATTGAGCGATGCGCTTATCTGAAGCTTGATAAGTTCCACCCTTTCCTTAGGTTGATCGATCAAGGTGTCGAGCGTCGGTAAGAGATTTTCATTGGTCGCAAAGTCTTCTCGCAGCGCACCAAGCATTGCCGTGATCGACAACTGCCTAACCTCATCGTTGTCTGGTTCGCGAACACGCGCTTTGTCGAGCCACTTCAGGGCATCGCCACGTCGATCTTGTTCCAATAACAATTGCGCCATACGGGTCATCATCTCGACATTGCTGGGGTCGGCCTCCAGGGCTGCAGTCACTTTTGGTCCCAGCGATTCTTGTCCGTAAGCGACGGAAAGGCGCGTTACCCCCTGAGAAATCACCTGTCCGTCGATAGCGATCAAATTTCCAAGCGAAAATGAGGTAGCGCGATGCGCCAGCGCTGAACCATCTCGAAGTGATACGGCGATGACGCGGTTGAACGATGTCGGCACAAAGTAAGCCGTCTCCGGATCGCCCGTTGCTGGATTATTGATTCTACCAAACATGCCGAGCCCGCAGACCAGTTCGCCTGAATCGAGCCAGCCAGCTTGGGTTTTCCAGGCTTGCTTGGATGTGTTGGCGTCGAGACCACAAACATTATCACTTCCCACCAAAATGATCGTCTCATCCTGAATTCCTGCTAGGTAACGAGACGATTTTTGGGTGCGGGCAAACTTGGGCCAGCGTTCATCGCCCGTTAGCAAGTCCAATGCGAAAAACCGATCGGACTCAATCGGTGTAACATAAACGGTATTGCCAACGATCATCGGTGTTGCGTCCCACCATCGCTTTAACAATTGACTTGGCGGCGAACCGTCCCGCCGTCCCAATACGCTTTGGTTGAGGGCATCGTTGCGCTCGATCGGAACGCCCCATAACAGCGCTCGATCGAGCAGGTCGACGGCAACAATGGCACCAGCGCCGGTTGAGCAAATGAGCAGGCCATCCTGATGGCTCACTGATGCGCCGGCGATACGCCGAACCGGGTCCGATTCAATGCCTCCCGATTCGAATGCAAGTAACTGCTGCCTCCATCTTTCGGCACCAGTCGCAGAGTCAAGACAGAGCAACACGATGTCACCGGAGATTTCCGCAGTCACATAAAGCGAATCGTCGATGGGCAATGGTGCACCAAGAAAAAATGCGCCCTTGAGCGAATCGGTCGTGGGAACGTCACCACCGATCTGCCAGACCAACTTGCCCTCTGTTGCAAGGTCGAGAGCGATCAACGAATTCGTTCCCGTATCCGCTGGACGCGTTCCCTGAAGTCCCATCATGGGGCTGAATGCTGCGACTTCCAATGCCGCCAGGTCGCCAAGCATAAACACGCGAATACCGTCGCTCGAAATTCGTCCATATGGCAGGTCGTTCCAAACGCGTTGCTTCAATAGCGAATGCCCCGAGTCTTCGTTTCGAATACCATCCACTTCGAGCTCGGTCGTCTCAACATCGTGATCCGTTTTGAACCAAGGATATTCCCAAACACGTTTGCCGGTCACGAAGTCAACGCCGACCAAGCGTTCTGTCGTACGCATCAGCAAATGATTGCCAATCCGCAATGGCAGCCAGCTCGGTAGTGGTAGCTCTCCCATTGAAGCCATTGATTCGACTGTTTCGGTAAGCGTCCGTTCTTGCTTTGAACTGCCGGTGGTGTCGATGGTGTAAAGCGGGTCTGCGAGCGGCAGTTGTCCGCCAGCGCTTTCGGCAGCGACCTGTTGACCGGCGAACATCAAAAAATCATTCGAAACTTCGGTGCGACGAGTTCTTAAAGACGTTGCGTCGGAAGGTAGTTGGCTGAGAGATTCAGCGAGCTTGACGACAACCGTTTTCGACTTCTCATCCAGCTTGGGATGATCGATTAACGACCGAATCAAACGGCTTGCCTCCGTGATGCTGCCGCGAGAAATAGCACGCTGGATAAGCAATTGAGTCGCGTCTCGGCCCGCTTCGGTATGGAAGAAACGTCGTTTCACTTCTGCAACATCGACCCAATTATGCTTGGTCGCTGCGTCGTCGAGTCGCTTTCTTGCATCAGCCCCATAGCGGAGTTCATACGTGGCAAGTGCTTCGGGTGGCATGTTGCCAAGCAATCGACGAGCTTCGCCAATCAAAGTTTTGGAAACGCGAGCCCGCACTTGCAAGCCACCAGCGGAAGCGTCAAGAAAGAAATCTTGCCCCGTCAACTCGTCTTCCGCGAATGTTCGGTCGCGTTGCAATAAATCGCCAAGCGCCATTACGGCATCGCCATTGCGACCTTCAGCGCTGGCCTCCTCAGCAACTCGCAACTGCTGCATGACCGACCGCGGCGGCTCGATAAATCGACCTGGACCGGTACCTTGCTCAATCGGGAGAAAAGCCTGTCCGCTGGCACCGCTGATGGTGACCAGCAAACACCCTATTACCAAAATCACTCGAAACATCGAACAAATCCATCTGCGAAGAACGGTACGCAACAAGGAGGTATTCTAACGTAATGCAACGGTTCTGGTCATCGGTGATTCGGCATCTTTGTTGATAACCAGCCAAAAGCAAGCGGCTGGCGGCTCAAGCTCAAGTGACGCCCAATATCAGCGAAATGCAATGTTTTACCGGTTCAAAACGGACATCGAGGCAAAAAATGCATCCCTGGCTGCGTGTATTCGTCCGACAATCTCACCGAGATGAATCGTACCTACACGAGGCGTTTCGGGGTGTTGTGGTTGTGGCAAGGTCAAACCCAACGCTTCAATCTTGGCCTTAATTTCTTCGCGAGTCAGCGGCGTGCCAGCATCGGCGGCGGCCTTCAGCTCGACAATCAGCTTGTCAACGACAACCGGATCGGCACCATTCTTTAGCAACAACTCAGAAAGATGTTCAAAGTTGTCTTGGGGGTCATGGTGGCCATGCGGCTCCGTAATGGTTTGCAAAATTGTCGTATCGACGCCGGCATCTGAAAGTAGCTTGAAAACATCAGCACGAGTCAGTGGCTTACCGGCGTTGATCGCGGCTGTCACTGCATCGCTCACGCTTTTGATCACCTCGGCACTAACGCCTGCGTCCGTCAAACGCTGCGTCAATCGCTCAGACAAGTGTTCAAGCCGCGCCACCGAATCTAAGCAATCACCGATTTCCGAATTGTCACCACTACCTGTTTCGCCATCATCGACGGGGGCGCTGTCGTCGCCAGTACCGGTGTCGACATCATCGACAGGGTCGCTATTGCCGCCGGTTCCGCTGTTGTCGCCGGTTTCTCCAGTCGTCGTATCGACTTCGGTCTCGGTGTCATCTCCTGTTTCGGTGTCGTCAACAATGTCGCCGTCATTGTTCTGATCGTTGTCCCCGGTTGTCGTATCGTCAACGGGATTCGTTGGCGGCGCGGCAATCGTCGAGTTACCATTTCCCGAACTGCTATTCGAATCGTCGTTTGTGTCGCTGACTTCGGGAAGCTTTCCGGACTGCAACTTTGCCAGGATCGCTTTAGCGGTTGTGACATCCAGGTTTTTCGGCAACGATCCTGCCGCGATATCGGAAGTTAGGCGATGGATTCGATCTTCGATTGGCACCCTACTGGCGAGCGATCCACCGCGGTGAACCCGTCCAACACGGTTAATCACGACCAGCGCATCGACCGCCGTGGCCTTACCATCTGCATTCACATCGGCCATTGTCGAACGCGAGATATGGAAATTGGTCGTGCTTGGAGCACCGCCAGATGGCGCTGCATTGCTTGCTTGATTGCGAGCTGAACGAGCGATTTCATTGATCACCACCAATGCATCCAGCGGTGTGACATCACCGCTGCCATTCGCATCTTCAGGCAGCATCGCGTTGTGGTCACAACCCATCCCTGCGGCAAGTAACGCTCTCGGTTCCAGGCGCTCAACACGCAACGCTGTCCTGCGATGTGACTTAGACATTGGTCGATTCTCGATTTGAAAAGTGTGTTTTCCAGGCAAAGCCACAAACCGACTCGCCGCTTAAATGATCAGGACGTGAGGCCGTTTTTTTGTTTCCATCCAAACAAAAAAATCGCTGAACGCATGCAAAATAACGGTGAACTACGCGAATAGTCATATTCAGACGCCGGATTGTATCAAATATCACGAGAAAAACAGGAAAATTCTCAATTGGTAATCTACGTAGGTTTATTCGCCGAACAGCACGTAGCGTGCCGTCTTTTATTGTCGTCTTTCGCTCCGCGAAAGAGGGGAGGAACGCCTTTCGCGGAGCGAAAGGCGACACAATGACCTCGTCGGGTCGTGACGACGGCCAAAAGGCCCAACGCAATGGAGGCGACTGTCGAAACTCGCGGGTCTTGAAGCCAGTTCTGCCACGTTGCCGATGCTGCCTGGTCGTCGCGTAGACCGTCCGAATGAGTTGCCGACTGAATCATCAGTGGGGGGCTTTCCCCGGCCTGAATGAAAAGCTGGACTAACGCCAATGGATCCATCGAAGCTAACATCGGGGCGTCGTTCGCGACTGTTGTCGGTTCGATATCCAATGCGAGCATTCCTTGTGGCCACGGCGTGACTTCACGGATCGAGTTGCTTTCTAGGTGGTATTGTGCAATCGATGAATCCGCAGAAGATAAATCCGCTCCGAACAACGACAGAGATCGCTCATTAGGCGTCTGTTTTAATCCACTTGATCGCGCAGGAACCGTTTCATTCAGGCTGAACGTTTCACTCAGGCTTAAGGATCGTTCGCGGTTTGGAATCGACTTCTCACCAAGCTTGGTTTCAAGTGATTTGTCAACGATTTCTCGCTGCGTTGAAGCATCTGATTCCGCGTGACTTGTGCCTAGTGATAACATGCCGTCAAGTCCAAATGGCTGCGGCATGTTGTGCTGTTGTTCAACGGTTGCGAGATCCGACTTATGTCCATCCGTTGGTGCCGCCGCGCCGGATAGCCCCTCGTCCTTTAATTCGGAAATCTTGGATTCAGACAAGACGGCCTTTGGCGCGGCCGCCAAGTTGTTATGGAAATCATTGAGTAATTTATCTATGGCCGGGACGTTCAACACGCTTGGATTCACGATGACTTGAATCACGAACTCGCGGGGTTCGGCAACACGGGGTTCGGCAACACGGGGTTCGGCAACACGGGGTTCGGCAACACGGGGTTCGGCAACACGGGGTTCGGCAACACGATTAATCGAATTGAAAGCATCGGCGGTTCGTTGAGGTGTCGCAAGCGAGGCGATTTTTTGTGGCAATTCCAGTCGATTGTTCATCGGCGGAGAAAGCATCGGCGGAGCGGGACGAGATTCTACAAGTCGGTTGTTTAGTAAATGGTGGTCGAACTCAAAATCGCGATCCGAAAAACCATTGTCCCACCACCCGTGATCCCCAGAATTATCCTGCCAATCGTGTTCCATGGGTTCGTCAAACGGAGCATCGTCCCAACCGCTGGTTAGGGATGCTCCAAAGTCACCGGAATCACTCAAATCAAATTCAGATTCAAAATCGGCAACAAAATCTGACCCGCAATCATCACTATGCAACATTGCACGTGATTCTAGGCGTTCGATCCCTAGCCATTGGCGATGCACAGCGCGAGCATTGCCGACGGTTCGGATTGCGTATCGTCGAGTCATTGCCATCGACCTACCCATCTACAGAAAAAAAGTTTTGTCGGATCTGGTCAAAGAAGCGATCGTTTTCAGGACTTGGTGACTTTTGTCCCGCGCGGCGTTGATGTTCCATCGCTTGGGAAAACAGACTCTTTGCATCTGAACGTCTGCCCTGGTCACGCAACAATACACCCAGATTGTTGAGCATACCACCACACTCCCTTGCTGCGCCAACATCGGATGGGTCCGCATCAGCGGCGTTTTGGGTGATCGCGATGGCGCGCCTAAACGCGGTCTCAGCTTCTTGGAAACGTTTGGCGGATGAAAGCGCCATCCCTTGGTTATTGAGCGTAATCGCAAGTTCACGCCGAACGGAGGCTAAGCCTGGTAACCGTGGAACGGCTTGTTCAAACAGCGTGACCGCGCGAGTGTAAGACTGGATCGCTTCGTCGGGCTCGCCAGCCCGCCAGCGCATCGCGGCCAAGTTATTATGCGCAAGGGCTAGTCGTCGTAAATCGCTTGGCGTTCTTTGCGCCCCGTGGCTGCCAAGTTCGCTGAGCGAGATCGATTTGGCCACCAAGATGGCTGCGTCTGCCTTTTGGCCTGCCTCGCTCATCAGTGTGGCAAGATTTCCGGTTGCAGCAGCTAGGTTGCTGATTAGCATCTGGTTCTCGCTTCCGGATTCATCCGTCATTGAAACCGCTTCGAATCGTTTAACGGCCGCCAGCATCTCTTTGGTTGCTGTTTCTTTGTCTCCACGTCGCAAGGCGACGACTCCGCGATTGTTTGCCACCAGGGCCATCCCCAAGTCTCGTTGCATTCCGTTCGTAAATGAGTTGGCAACGGCAAATGCCTCATCAAGTAACAAATTCAGATTGTCAAGTTCGCCGTGCTCGCATCGTAACATTGCCAATTCATTCAGTGCTTGAACGAGCAATATCCCTGCGTCAACATCGATCGATTGTGCGTTGAGGACACGTAACGCATCGATGCTCCTGAGATAGGCGGTCTCGGTTTCGGCAAACGCGTTGCCACTTGATCGAACCAGTTGAGCGATCTTAAGCCGCGTCTTTGCAACGTCACCAATCAGCGCCGCATCATCATTGGCATCGGCAATGAACGTTTCGTAGTAACTCAACGTTTCCGCAAGGATATCTTGGCGAATTTCGGTTGCTTGAGGAATCGCCATCAGACGACCGGCAACATCAGCCCCGAGCGTATCGACCGCTCGCCGAGCTTGCATGTAGTTTGCTTGCGATAACCTAAGCAGTCGCTTGGTTTCGGCTTGCTGGCGCGCCACAATCACGCTGTGAGTAACTGATGCGGCGACAGTGATCATTGCTAACAAAAACGCGGCCGCGACGAGAGCACTATGTTCGCGAGCGTAGCCAATCCATCGCTCTGCCAGCGTCACTCGGGACGCTAGGATCGGTGACCCGAGTGCGAATCGTCTTAAGTCCGCCGCTAAGTCACTAGCCGTTGCATATCGTTCGCTAGGCGATCGACGCATCGCACGGCGAATGATGATCTCCAACGATTTAGGGATCGATCGATCGATCGACCGTGGTGTCGCGGGTTCGGATGTCTGGACTGCGTGCAGCAAACTCGCACTATCGGTCCCTTCGAACGTCGGACGGAGAATGACAAGCTCATATAGCGTCGCACCGAGTGAATAAATATCCGTTCTGGCATCAATCGAGTCAGAACGCCCCGATGCTTGCTCGGGGCTCATGTAGCGAATGGTTCCTACTAAATCTCCGGACCGTGTTAAATTCCCTTCGTTTCCGATTCTTGCCAGCCCAAAGTCCGCGACCCAAACGTGACCCTCATCGCTCAGCAGCAAGTTGGAAGGCTTGATGTCGCGATGAACGATTCCGGCGTCATGAGCATGGGCAATGGCATCTGCAGCATCGGCCATGAAGGATGCAATTCGGCGGAATCGATCGTCACCAACGATCACCGACGCCAGCGCGTCGTTTGCGTATGCTGTATTCCTGTTTCTTGCCGCTTCGATGCGCCGATCGAGCGATGCACCGTCAACCCGGTTCATCGCATAGTAGTGCGTGCCTTCGCAACATCCCACACCGATAACAGAAACGATGTGAGGATGGTTGAGTAATGCGACTGCGGTCGCTTCGCGGTAGAACCGTTCCACGCGATCCGTGTTCAGCGCCGAACAAAAGGCAAGCACTTTGATCGCGACCGGACGATCGATCGAAACTTGCCGAGCTGAGTACACGATTCCGGCGGCACCGCGACCTAGTTCATCGCCCAGTTCGAAATCGTCCAGACGATTGGAGAGCGGATGTGCACTAATTCCAGCATTCGTAGGTAAACTTGCCGGAATCGTGTCCATTGATCGAAGTAAGTTGAGAGCCTCGAATGCTTCTCTCAACGGGACTGCAAGGTCCGCATGTTGCAAGATGATTGATTCAATAGGGGGGCGAACCCCTTGCTCTACGTCGATTAAATACTGGTCAAGAATTTCAACAAGGCGAGCGTCGTCATCGTCGTCAAGCGATGATGGATTATCGGTTCCCGTTGAGTGCGAGAAAGGTTTAGCTTTCGCGATCATCCATCCGCTCCGGTGTCATGCAACTTGCGAAGTCGCTTGATCGCGCGGAGCCACAGGAGTCGAACGGCCTGCGATGTTCGTCCCATTTCGGTCGCGACGTCGTCAAATCTCATGCCACCAAAATTTCTCAACATCACGACGGTCTGGTAATCCTTGGGTAGCAGAGAAATTAAGGTCGCGATCTTTGCGGTTTGCTCTTCGTTGCTAACGATTTCGCTGGGACTGTCTTGTTTTGCAGCGATCAGAGAGGCAACCTGAACACAACTTGAACTCAAATTGCTGTTTAACGAATCGAGAGAAATTTCGCGCCTGACATCACGTTTCTCCGCTTTGACGTGTCGATCGATCTCCCGGAGCAGGGTTCGAGCCAAAATAGTCCGCAGCCAACCGGCAAATTCGCCGGGCGTCTGGCCACGGAAGTCTGCGAAATCTCGGTGTGCGGCCAACATCGCCTCTTGAACAATGTCGGATTCGCCGACCCGCCTGCCGACACTGCTGCGAAGTTGGGCGGAAACGAGAAGTTGCAAATAATTGCGATATCGTTGCAGCAACGTGCCCAGGGACGCGATGTCTCCAGAACGCGCATCGGCGATGATCGATTCAAATCTGACGCTTTCGCATGTCTCATTCATCGGCGGTATCGATTGATTCACGTTTGACAAGGTCGATCTCGTTGCAATCGTTGGTCAGCCAACGTTATCGGTCAAGTGGCAAAAATGCTCGACCTGTCCATCCACGCTATAATCAGGACGAGCTAAAATCCACTTGTTTCTGTGAAAATACCATAGAACATGATTTATTTCCTCGATCTAGTCGGCTCCGACTTCAGCCAACGGAACGAATCAATGCCCCGCTTCAATGCTGGGATTTGATCGTAGTGGGATTCGCCAGAATTCCTCAGCACACTAAAACGTTGGGAATTCTGGCGAATCCCACT
>JAYVSE010000130.1:0-7413 GCA_043775635.1 Planctomycetaceae bacterium
CGCATTCTGGACTCGCCGCCAGCAGCGATGCGACGGATTCCGACATCGCCGCCGCAAGACCAATTCCAAAGTTTCCTAGCAAACCATGTCATGCACCCCTCCTAATCTTCCTTCTCCGATCTTCCATCGCCGTCCTCCTGTCCCTACGCCGTGAAGGATAATTTAGCGAAATGGCGCAGGCGGGCTGTTGATTTAGTGAGCCGTACGCGCTAGCGTCGGGCGCTACGGCAGGACGCCTACCCTTGACGGCCCGTGGCTAGCGCCAACGGCTCGCTAAAATGATGAAACCCACTAAACCAACAATCCGCGAGCCATCCGGTGACTCGGGCCTCAGTGAGGCCGGACGACTCACGCCGTACCGCTAAAACCATTCATTTTGCTGGAGGAAAATCGTTAACGGCGTAGCTCCTTCCCCAACCCGACTACGGATTTTTGAAAACATGCCCTTCCTTTGGGCCCAACTTAGTAGGGGTCATAATCTCTGGACCCTCTTCGGTCATCAACACTGTGTGCTCGAACTGGGCGCTCGGCTTGCCATCCTTTGTCCGAACCGTCCAGCCATCGGACTTGTCTAATCGCGTGAAGCGGGTGCCGGCATTGATCATCGGTTCGACCGTGAATGCCGTACCTGGCAACAAATAATCGACGCGGCTTTGCCGATTGGGAAAATGCGGAATCGAGGGATCTTGGTGAAAAACCCGCCCCAGTCCGTGGCCAACGTACTCGCGGACCACGGTAAAACCACGCTTATGAGCCTCTGGCACGATCGTTTCACCGATTTTGCTGACTGCACAGCCGGGGGTAAGAGCATTGATCGCCAAATACAAACAATCAAACGCACACTGTGTGACACGTAGCGCTTCGTCGCTGATTTTGCCAATCAGAAACGTTTCACTTTGGTCGCCGTACCAACCGTCAACGATCGTGGTGATGTCAATGTTGATGATGTCACCTTCACGAAGCACATATTTCCCAGGAATTCCATGACAAATCACATCGTTGACGCTGGTGCAGCAGCTCTTAGTGTAGCTTTGTTGATAACCAAGCGTCGCCGCTCGATGTCCATGCGAAGCAGTCCAATCGACAACCAGATCATCGATTTGTCCGGTTGTGATCCCTGCGACGATATTTGGTCGCAGGAAATCCATCAATTTTGCGTTGGTGCGGCCTGCATTTCTCATCGCGTCCCGTTCGGAAGCGGTCAAAATGATGTTCTTGCTTTTCTTCAGCATCTGTTGAGCGAGCATTTAGGAGGCGAACGAAGAGGTGATTCCTGGCAATCGATCATAGCCAAAATCGTAACCTGCAAGAGCCAGAGTTTGAAGGGTCAAACGGCCACAACGGTGTCTCACCTTCTTGAGTCGCCGCTGCGCCCCTAAAATCCGTTGCTCCTTGACTGACCGATTTTGATCCCGCAGGTTTTGTCTGTAATTCACGCCACACTCCATCGTAGTCCCCATTTTTCG
This sequence comes from Planctomycetaceae bacterium, assembly GCA_043775635.1. GTDB lineage: Bacteria > Planctomycetota > Planctomycetia > Pirellulales > Pirellulaceae > UBA6163. The sequence goes on from JAYVSE010000130.1 coordinate 1,467, forward strand.
CGACGCTTGCCCCATGCCACGATACAACCCGGCCGAAATTGAACCCCGTTGGCAAGCTTTTTGGTCAGAGAACCGAACGTTCGCAACACCAGACATGCCTGTTTCAGGATCCAATAAACAGGGAACCGCCAAAAAACGATATGTGCTCGACATGTTTCCCTATCCCAGCGGCGAAGGACTCCATGTTGGTCATCCCGAGGGCTACACCGCGACTGATATTGTCACGCGATTTGCCCGCATGAACGGCGAATGCGTCCTGCATCCGATGGGGTTCGACTCTTTTGGGCTGCCAGCGGAGGAACACGCCATTCGCACCGGCGAACACCCCCGAGTTCAGACCGCGCGAAACATCGACAATTTTACCCGTCAGCTCAAGATGCTTGGCTTTAGTTATGACTGGGACAGAACGATTGCGACCACCGACGAGGAGTATTTCCGGTGGACGCAGTGGATTTTCCTCGTATTGTATGACACTTGGTTCGACATCAGTGTCAATCAAGGTCGACCGATCAGCGAACTGCCTATTCCTGATGATGTTCAACGCGAAGGCAGCGATGCAATCTTGCGATATCAAGATCTGCACCGGCTCGCTTACCAAGACGATGCACTCGTGAACTGGTGCCCAGGACTGGGAACAGTCGTTGCCAATGAAGAAGTCATTGATGGAAAAAGCGAGGTGGGAAAGCATCCCGTTCATCGCATTCCGCTTCGCCAGTGGATGCTGCGAATCACGTCTTATGCTGAGCGGTTGATCGATGGTCTTGATGCACTTGATTGGCCAGCGGGTATCAAGAAGCTTCAACAGGATTGGATCGGGCGCAGCACGGGTGCCGAAGTAGATTTCTATATTTGTAACGACGTCGCGCAGGGCTTTGGCCCATGGAAGCAGGCCCGTTCCGCAGAGGGCTTTCCGGCAACGGCGCCGACGGATGCACTTCGCGTTTACACAACACGCCCAGATACGCTCTACGGTGCGACCTATATGGTCATTGCCCCGGAGCATCCGTTGGTTAGCAAACTCACCAAGGATCACTGCCAAGCCGAAGTCGAACGGTATCGCGCAAAAGCGTCTTTTAAGAGTGATCGTGAGCGGACCGAAGGCGATCGCGCCAAAACGGGCGTCGATACCGGGTCAATGGCGATCAATCCGGTCACTGGCAAGCCGATACCGATCTGGATTGCCGACTACGTGCTTTCCACCTATGGAACCGGGGCGATCATGGCCGTGCCAGCTCATGATGATCGCGATTTCGAATTTGCCATTCAATTCAAATTGCCGGTGGTTGCGGTTGTTGATCCGCCCAAAGACCACAGCGATCGCGATGAAGTGCTTGCTGGTCGCGCTTGTTTCATCGGCACTGGCGTTGCGATTCAAAGTGGACCTTATACCGGCCAAGACACCGAAACCGTCAAGCTGGCGATCACCAACGAGTTGGCCTTTAGCGGTCTTGCAAACGCTGCGGTGAACTACAAACTTCGCGATTGGCTGTTCAGTCGCCAGCGATTTTGGGGCGAGCCGTTTCCAATCGCTCATGAAGTCGATGCCGCCGGCAAACCGACAGGTATCAAACGTCCGATTCCTGTGGGGCAGTTGCCAGTTCGTTTACCAGAGCTTGCGGATTTTCGACCTCATGGCCGTCCCGAGCCACCGCTGGAGAAAGCAGCGGATGATTGGTTGTATGTCATGATCGATGGCAAACGTCATAAGCGGGAAACCAATACGATGCCGCAATGGGCTGGTTCCTGTTGGTACTATCTTCGCTTCATTGATCCACGCAATGCGGCTGCGTTTGTTGATCCCGTGAAAGAGAAGGCATGGATGCCGGTCGATCTTTATGTTGGCGGGGCCGAGCATGCGGTGCTGCATTTGTTGTATTCACGGTTCTGGCACAAGGTTCTTTTTGATCGAGGCTACGTTAGCACTGCCGAGCCATTCGGAAAGTTGATTAACCAGGGCATGATACTTGGCGAAGTCGAGTTCACGGGTTACCAGACCGCAAGCGGCCAGTGGGTTTCGTCCAACAAGGTTCGTAAAGATGCCGATGGCAATCGTACCGATCAGACCGGGCAACCACTCACAGCGGTTCGCGTCGATGATGTGGATGTTGAAAAGAGCGGTGATTCTTTTGTACTGTGCACCGATGCGTCCATTCGCATCGACAGCCGCGCTTATAAGATGTCCAAAAGTCGTGGTAATGTCATCAATCCTGACGTTGTGGTACGAGCATTCGGTGCTGACTCGCTGCGGCTTTTCGAGATGTTTATGGGACCACTCGAAGCGACGAAGCCGTGGAGTATGACCGGTGTCGGTGGTGTTCGTAATTTCTTGGACCGCGTGTGGCGCATGATTGTCGGCGATCGTGAAGACACCGTTTGCTTGTCCCCATCCGTCGTCGACGTGCCGTGTGATATCGAACAGTCTCGCATGGTGCACTCAACGATCCGAAAGGTTACCGAGGACACGGCTTCGATGAGTTTTAACACTGCCATCGCCCGCATGATGGAGTTCACCAATTTTTTCACTCGATGCGAAACACGTCCGCGCGAAGCGATGGAATCCATCGTGATTTTGCTTTCGCCTTATGCGCCTCACATCGCAGAAGAGCTTTGGTTAACGCTCTGCCATGGTGACATCTCCAGCAGAGGCTGCGCATCACTGCAGCCTTGGCCGAAATGGGATGAAGCCGCGTTGGTGCAATCCAGCATTGAATTGCCGGTTCAGGTTAATGGCAAGGTTCGTTCCAAGATCCACGTACCACCGGATGCCAGTGACGACATCGTGATTGAAGTCGCTTTGGCCGATCCCCGAGTCATCGCTGCGATCGATGGCAAGACGATTGCCAAGACAATCCTCGTGCCGAACCGACTCGTCAATATTGTCGTTAAGGATCGTTCGATCAATTAGTAGGATAGGTGCCCAGCCTGTCCAGTTGAAAATGACAGGCTGGAAGCCTATCCCACTACAGAAATCGGACATCACTTGCATGAAAACTGACTGGAACGTGTTCGTAACTGCGAGGGCCTTTTACGACAGTGGAGTCGATGCGAAGGCTTCACTAGAGACGATTGGCTGTAAGATCGAATTCGCTGAAAAGTGGGGCCCCGTTCCGGCATCGAGTCTCATCGATCAGATGAAACATTCCGATGCGGTGATCGCGGCGACGGATCCCTACACCCACGACGTCTTTGACGCTTGTCAGCGCCTCAAATTGATAGCCAGATGCGGGGTGGGGATCGATTCTGTTTCGCTCGACGATGCGACGAACGCGGGAGTGATCGTGACCAACGTTCCTTATGCGATGACGGATGCGGTCGCGGACTACTGTTTTGGCTTGATCCTCGCAAGCGTTCGTCGTATCTGCGATGGAGCCGAATGCATGAAAACGGGAGGTTGGACGGAGTTTCGTGGATTTGAGTTAGCTGGCAAAGTGCTGGGACTGGTAGGCTTCGGCAAAATTGGTCAAGCGGTCATGCGTCGCGCGATTGGTTTCGGCATGTCAGTGATTGCTCACGACCCATTTTATGCCGAGTCGATACGCCGCAATCCATTCCCTGGTGTTGAATTTGTTGAGCTTGACGAAGTCTTTCGTCGAAGCCGAATCGTGTCGATTCACGCGCCCAACCTGCCGGACACGATGCATCTAGTCAACGCCGATCGGCTCGCACTGATGGGGTCGGGTGCCTATTTGATCAACACGTCTCGCGGTAAGCTTATTGATGAACAAGCCTTGATCGATGCGCTTGTAAGGGAGCAAATCGCTGGTGCTGCGATCGATGTTTACCAGTCGGAGCCCCTGCCCAGTGATCACGCGCTTCGCAAAGTCCCTCGATTGCTTCTGACCCCACACAATGCCTTTAACTCGATCGAAGCCGCCATCCGCATGAGCGACGGTTGTGCCCAACCTATCCTGGACCTTTTGTCCGGCAAGAATCCACAGTGCATCTGCAATCCCGAAGTTTTGACTCGACCAAATTTAAGGATTCTTTCTAAGAACTAAGAACTAAGACAAAGCTATGAAGAAGAATATCGTCAAACAACAGTTGCTTGCTGGTGAACCTCAAGTCGGTACATGGCTTTCGCTAACCAATACGATCGCCGCAAGATTCATGGCACGTGCCGGTTGGCATTGGTTAACGGTTGATATGGAACACAGTCCAGTGGACTGGGAATCAGCATCGAATATTTTTGCACTGGTCGCCGATGCCGGATGCGTGCCGCTGGTACGCGTGCCGTCGATCAGCATTGAAAATGCCAAGCGAGCTTTGGACCTGGGTGCTTTCGGCATTGTCTTTCCAATGTGCAACACCGTCGCGCAAGCTGAGTTAGCCGTCGCAGCGTGCCGTTACCCGCCGACAGGATGCCGAAGCGTCGGCGGCAGCTTGCATGCTCTGAATTTCGCTTGCAGCCCTGCGGAATACTATGCAAACGCAAGTAACGAGATTTTGGTCGTCGTGCAAATCGAGCACATGGATGCGGTAAAGATCTGCGATCAAATCATGGCAGTTGAGGGCGTGGATGCGATTTTTGTTGGTCCCAACGATCTATTGTCTTCCATGGGCAAAGTACCGCAGATGGAAACTGACGATCCTGAATTCGTTGCGGCACTCGATAAAATACTTACGACTGCCAAGCGTCATGGCGTGATCGCAGGCATCCATGTCGCAAATGCGGAGGCTGCCCGACGTCGCATAGCTCAAGGTTGGCAATTGATCGCGATCAATAGCGAACTTGGCTTCATGGTCAGCGCGGCGACTGAGGCTGTAAACGAAGCAATTGGGAAATCAGCCGCGGTGCTCGCACGTTACTAATTAGTCTTTGTCATTCCTCGGTTTTGCGTTCAGGCGACTCATGATCCGCATGTAGGAAATCATTTGCTCGTAACCAGAAGAGCAAGTCGTTGAACCAGGGATGATCCGTGCCGATAAGGCCCGTTCCGTGGTCACCCTTTTGATACAAGTGTAGCTCGTGCGGCACTTTGTAACGGTGTAGTGCAGCGGCGAAGAGCTGAGCATGTTCCACGGGAACCATCACATCTTCACAGGTGTGCCAGATGAATACCGGCGGTAGCCCGGCATGGACTTGAAGTTCCGTGGATGTTCGCGTTAGGCGTTCTTCGGAAGGTGATTCACCGACTAAGTTGTGGAGGGACGTGAGGTGCGGCTTGGTTTTCATACTGATGACTGGGTAGCAAAGAACCGCCAGCGTGGGACGTGAACTGATCTCTGGCGATCCGCTGGCGATCGGGGCATCACCATCTTCGGGTTGAGTGACCAAGGTCGACGCAAGGTGTCCTCCCGCCGAAAAACCCATCACACCGATGCGAGCTGGATCGACTTGCCACGGTGAAGCGTTGGCGCGTATCAATCGCATCGCCTCAGCCGCATCTTGAAGCTGTGCGGGATAACGATATCCAGCACTCCCCAATCGATACCGCAAGACAAATACATGCAGTCCTTGGTCATTAAGCCAACGCGCGAACGGCTCTGCTTGAGGCTCGAAAATACCGGAATAGCTTCCGCCTGGGATGAGCAAAACAGCGGGGCCGATCCCCTCTTTAATCAAGTAGGGCGTTAGTGTTGGAATGTCCTTCTTATCGGTACCAATCGCACCGGGGACACCGTTTCGCCAAATCTCCATCGGCTGAGTTTGTGCTCTCAACTTTTCCGCGCTGCAAGTGGAAAAGAGGATGGTCAGTAAGTTGGCGAGTAAAACCGTTGCAAGTTTCATGCATTTTTCCTGAGCGTGATCTGAGTGGTGAAATCGATATCGGCTTCGACGTCATGTTATTCGTTCGATCAATTCGTGGGATAGGCTTCCAGCCTGTCGCATTGAAAATGACAGGCTGGAAGCCATTTTATACCCCACAAGTTTGATCTTGCCATGAAGGCGGCAAAATGCGATTGCTAGCTTTTTTGTGTCACGCTTTCATGGATGATGGCTGAAATG
>JAYVSE010000131.1:0-10113 GCA_043775635.1 Planctomycetaceae bacterium
CGCGTGGGCATCGCCCCGCGCGTTTGCGTCAAAACACGCGGCCCGATGGGCACGCGGTTTAACGAGTAATGTGCGAAAACTTATGCAAGAGTGCTTAAAAGTTATCTCGTTCACTTGTTGTGCCCTTCAAGTTGTTTGAGCCAAAGCGAGGTGGGTCGCCAAGCGGACTGTGACGAGACGACGAGAGTTCAAGTGTTGTTTTTCATGCCAATAGTATAATTGGAACGAATTCGATAGGAAAGGTCAGGCTGTTTGTGATTCAACAAAACCGTGGATCGACAGGAAAATTAAAATTCCCGCGAAACCGAATTCGATCGAGTCCGCGGAGTACGCCTAGAAACCTAGGAACGCTTCGGAATCGAACCAAGCGGTAAAAACATCGCTTGCGGAACGGGTCGATCACCTAGCGTTCCGCGAATCACTTCTAACGATTCGAAACCATATCGCTCATAAAACTCAATTGCATCGGGCTTGGCATCGACCACCACGCCAACGCACCCAGTCCGCTCCGCCATTTCGTGGGCGAGGTCAAAAGTAGCTCGCAACAGACGATTGCCAATCCCCTTTCCTTGGCTATTCTTTGACACGGCCAGACGAGCCAGTCGCAAGGCGGGAAGCGGATAATTTGGCAATCGTTTTCGCAGCGCGTTCGGCAAGTCAGCAATGGTGATAGAAGTTGCCGATAGCGTCACAAACCCGACGATCTCATCGGCGTCAACTGCGACATACGTGATCCCGATATGAAGTCGGAACTGGTTTTGTCCCGCGAACTTTTGAAAGAACCGATCTAAGTCAACGTCCCCGCTTTCGAATGTATCCCGCCGATCATCGAGACGCAATTGTCGGACCTCAATCACGATACAACTCACGCATCGACTTGGTCGGACGCTTCGGTTTTCCGATCGACGCAGCCAGCCTTTCACCGCTTTTTCGCGAGATTTCAATCTCTGGCGGAATATGCAAGTCAACGGGTATCTCGTCGAGCGCTTTCAAGTGGTGCAAAACAGCCATCTCGATAAGGTGAGACTTTTTCACGCCATGAGTCGCCACGTACTTTTCCAGCAACTTGCGGGTCTCTGGCGAAATGTTTGCAGAGATTTGAGTTGACATGTTGTCCCCTTGGCCTTGCCATTGCAAATCTACGAGTAAATAGGAATTTCTACGGTTTCGTAGATTTTAACCATTGGTATTCGCAAAGGCAACTGTTCTGATGGTCGCCGGCCTCCAGACTCGCACTTTGGATGACAACGCTGCCGACGCTTCGAAAATCGGAAACGTGAATTCCCGTAGCCTGGAAGCTCTCAAGGCGTTATTCCTGGATCGGAACTTTATATCCGAGCGCGCCGATGGCGACGCCCTTTGGTACGTCCTTGTAGTTTGCATGACACAAAACACACTTTTCCATCACGACTGGAATGGCTGTTGCCGCCAACAAATATCGCTTGTTGCCTTCAGTGACTACCTCGTCAACCATCGACTTTCCGCCAACGAGTTTCTTGATTGCCATTTTTTCAAATCCGTCCTTTGGAGCATTCTCTGCATTGTAGGGATCGCCAGTCGCATCGATCAAACGAACTTCGTGCCATCCCTTTTCGCGAACCGTATCAAACAACGCCTTGAACGCGCTCCCAGCCGGTAAAGAGTCTTTGTCGTCAACATAGTGTGTCGTGATCAGAACAATGCTAGTTTTATAAATATCATCTAACATCCTTACTTCGCGACGTGTTCGCTCGACCGCCGGATCTGACTTTGCTGGCTCCGCCTTTGCGGGCTCTGCCGCCATCAAGCCTTGGCTCATGCTAAGGCCTTCAATACCAACGATCAAAACGCCGACGGTCAACAAAAAGTTCAGCGGAAACGCGAATTGCGAAAATCGTGTGCTCATCGGAAGCTCTCTACAAAGATGGTAGTGTGCAAAACATCAAAACAGGACTAAGATGTCCTCTTTGCAGTTTTAGCTGCATTGAAAGCGGATGTCAACGTCCTATTTGAATAAAAGGTGGACCATTGTTTACCCAGTCAGTCGAGTATGCCTTACGTGCGGTCGTGCATTTGGCCATGCACGCCAATGAACCGCAGAAGACGGCGGATATTGCACTCGCAACCAAGGTTCCGCCGGCTTACCTGTCAAAAGTCCTTCAAGGGTTGCGAGAGAAAGAGATCGTAACCATGCTTCGAGGCGTTGGGGGTGGAGTTCAGCTTGCGCGAAGGCCGGAGGAATTAACGATTCTTGACGTCGTCAATGCAGTCGATCCGATTCAGCGCATTAACACCTGCCCGCTGGGCCTCAAGACCCACGGTGTTCGTTTGTGTTCGCTTCATCGCCGCATGGACGATGCGCTGAAAGTCATGGAAGCAGCCTTTCGTGCGACGACTCTGGCTGAGTTATTGCAAGACACAAATCCAAGCGTCCCACTTTGCAATAAGTGAATAGCACTGTGAAACCAGGTTGCTAAGCGCATCAAAGCTAAACGGTCGCGAATGCCCCAGCGAATCGACTTCCACAGTCCGCCTGCCCAACGAGTCGTAGGCAAAGGTCTTGAAATCAACTCCCCGGAGTACCGGGGCGAGGGGAGCCAGAATCCCTTATGTCCACAAGTGTCTGCTTATCGCGACGGCGGAGAGTCGCGGCACGATGGCCATTACAATGCTAATTTTCGGCTGACGTAATCGAGCAATGTTTGGCTTGTCAGGGGATGCACGAAGGTCAGTAGATGGCCCTGCTTTTCGATGGTGATGAATTCACTGTTTACGCCTGAGTTGAGTTGTGCAACATAGAGTGCCTGGCTGCTTTTGATAGGGACGATAAGATCGGTTTCACCATGGATGAAACAGATCGGGCAGTCCCCTTTTGAAGCAAAAAAAAGTGGAGACGCGGCATCGTAAGCTTCAGGTTTTTCAACTCGCGTGCCGCCGAGAAAGTATGCGAACACGTTATTGTCAGGTGGCATGTTGCGAAAGTCGCAGGGTGGTCCGCCGGCGACAATCGCGTTCACTTTAGGTAACCGATCCCATCTTGCGTCATCGGCGAGCCACGAGGACGTTGGCGAAATCTTGGCCATGGGCTCATCGGCAAGCGTGGCGATCATACAAGCGAGGTGACCGCCGGCAGAGTAGCCGAAAATGCCAACCCGCGAGATGTCAATCGAATATTTTTCGGCGTTGTCGGTGATCCAAACCAACGCATCACGCACGTCGTCAACCTGCGCGGGGAACTTGTGCTGGGGTGCGAGTCGGTAGTTCATACTGATGGCGATCGCGCCAGCTTGAGCCAATTTCGTAGCATAGCCAGCCATGAAGTCTTTGCTGCCGCTGGACCAAGCACCGCCGTGAATCACCAGCACGGCCGGTGCGGTTGTGCTCGCGGGCAAGTTGGCAGGCGAATAAATATCGCAAACTTGATCGGCCGAAGCAGGGGATGTGTACGCAATATCTCGCAAGATACGAACTTTGCGGACGGTAAACGCGTCGTTTGCAACGGCGACGGGAAGTCCGATCGTGGTGCCGATCAATAAAATGCAGACAAAACAGCGAATCATCGGGTTTCCTTGGTCGCGTGGTGCCGCAGAGTGGACTCTGGTTCTATAGTATCGTGTTGCCAAGAGCAAATCCTCACCTGGGTATAGCATGCCAAGCGTTTTCAATACCATTCCCGAAGCCATCGCTGCGATCGCGCGAGGCGAGGTCATCATTGTCCTGGACGCGGAGGATCGTGAGAACGAAGGCGATTTTGTTTGCGCCGCAGAGAAGGCGACACCTGAAGTCGTCAATTTCATGCTTGGCGGTCGCGGCCAGTTGTGCGTTTCCATATTGCCGGAAGCTTGCCTGCGATTGAAATTATCTCCAGTCGTGCCGAATAATGACGCGCCATTGCAAACGGCATTCATGACGCCAGTCGACATCCGGGGAATCAAAACGGGCATTACGGCAACGGAACGCAGCGACACCGTTCGCCGCCTGGCGGCTCCGAATAGTCACGCGGATGATTTTTTAAGACCTGGGCATGTCTTTCCGTTGTTGGCCAAAGAGGGCGGTGTGCTGCGTCGCTCTGGCCACACGGAAGCCGCTGCGGACCTAGCGAAAATGGCTGGTCTACAGCCTGCCGGTGTGCTCTGCGAAATTCTTGACGACTCAGGGGATCGGGCAAATCGTGATTTGTTGCTGCAGCTTGCCAAGACGCACAGCTTGAAGATTATCACGATTGAAGATTTAATTGCTTACCGACGTGTCAGTGAAAAGTTAGTATCGCGACTGGCTGAAGCGGTATTGCCAACTCGCTTTGGTGATTTCAAGATCCTGGTTTATGGCGTTCAGTTCGAGGCTCAAGAACCGATCGCACTGGTCATGGGTGATTTGGCCGCACCGGGCAATGTTCCCTTGGTACGGATGCATAGCAGTTGTTTTACCGGCGACCTGATTGCTTCATTGCGGTGTGATTGCGGGGATCAATTAGCATTGGCATTGCAAACGATCAGCAACGAAGGGCGCGGTGCACTGGTCTACTTACCGCAGGAAGGACGAGGCATCGGCTTGGTTCAAAAGATTCGAGCCTATGCGCTGCAAGATTCAGGCATGGACACCGTCGAAGCGAATCACGCGTTGGGATTCAAAGCTGACATGCGGGACTATGGAATTGGCTTGCAGATTCTCAAGGATTTGGGGCTGACCGATGTACGATTGCTAACCAACAATCCTAAAAAGACCGAAGCGTTTAACTTGCGTGGGTTTGATTTGCGAGTCGTTGACCAAGTCCCGATTGTGCCGCCTGCTAACGAACACAACAGCAGGTATTTGGAAACCAAACGCACAAAGCTTGGTCATCGGTTGCCAGAAGCATGAGTGGGGCAAGTCAAATGGGAACCGAAGCTTCGGAAGTCGTCATAACTTGGCGTCCGCAACGAGTCGCGATTATTGGCGCGGGCTTGCTTGGCGGGTCGTTCGGGTTGGCGATTCGTGAGATGTTCCCCAGCGCCGTTGTGATCGGTGTCTCGCGGTCGCAATCATCACGTGATGCGGCGATTCAATCGGGAGCGGTGACGTCGGCTATTTCGGATGTTGACGCGGCTTGCGACGGCAGTGATTTGGTTGTTGTTTCTACACCTGTGGACAGCATTGCCTCGATCGTGATTCGCGCGTCGGAACGCTGTGATCATGACGCTTTGGTCATCGATTTGGGAAGTACCAAGGCAACGATCGTTCGCACCGTCGATCAGGACAAGCGAGCGAGTCGCGTCTTTGTCGGAACGCATCCAATCGCCGGCAGCGAAAAGACGGGGGCCGAACATGCTTGTCGAGACCTGTTCAGTGGCCGAACTGTGATCGTGACACCAAGTGCGAATACGCCAATCAGGCATGTCGAAAGGACCATTGCATTGTGGAAGTCGTTGCACTCGCGAGTCGTGCAGATGTCGCCTGAGGATCATGATGTGGCGTTGGCGTCCGTCAGTCATGTGCCACATTTGGTTGCGTCGATGTTGGCGGGCCTGCTTTCCCAAGAAGCCAGTCAGCTTGTGGGCACCGGCTGGATCGATACGACGAGAGTGGCATCGGGTGACGCAAACCTGTGGACGGCGATTTGTCGTGAAAATTCGCCGGCGATTCTGCAGGGGTTGCATTCGGCCAGCGGGTGGTTGGAAAGGCTCGCGTCTGGTCTGCGAAGCGGTGATTTCGAGCTGGTTCGACAAATGCTCGAAGATTCAAAGCGCGTCAGGGACACGGTCGTGGCCTCGCGAAACCGCTGAAATTGTCAGGCGGGAAGCCTAGTGGGTAAGGGCGAGAGCAGAGGGCTGTATTTTTCGATTTGCAAAACTTGTTGGATAGTGACAGGCTGGAAGCCTATCCCACTTTTCGACTTGGTTCGGTAAACTCTCGGGCAGAGTTCGTCCGCTTTAACTCATTTCCTTGACCCACCGTTGTAATAACCATGCCGCTTTGGCAAATCGATATTTATCCAGCAGAAGGCTTTTTAGACCGCGACGGACAGCGAACCACCGCGCAAATAAGCGAACTTGGACTAGGCGACGTGTCGGTCTCGTGCGCTCGCGGATATCTGGTGCAGGGTGAATTCGACGTCGATGTCGCAACCCAAATGGCGACGACGCTGCTGAGTGATTCAGTGACGGAACGAACGGTCGTTGCCGTTGCCGGAGACGAGTGTTTCGCGGAACCACCAGGTGACTGCATGACAGGCGAAAACGCGACATTGGTTTACGTCATGCCCAAACCAGGCGTGATGGACCCGGTGGCCGAAAGCACTGTTGCGGCAGCTCGCGACAGTGGTTGGGCCGTGGATGCGGTGCGAACGATGCGCAAGTACTGGCTTTCAGAATTGCCCGCCGATCGGCTAGAGAAAATTTGCCGGCGTGCATTGTCGAACGACTCGGTCGATCAAGTTATCATTGGACCTCTGGAGTGGGATCATCTTGCGGTGGGAGGGCATTATGAGTTCACACTTAAAACGATTTTAATTTGCGACTTGAGCGACGACGCACTGGTCGAACTGTCGCGCGTTGGACAGTTGTACTTGACGCTGGTCGAGATGCAGACGATTCAAAAACACTTTCGCGAGTTGGGCCGAGAGCCCACGGATATTGAATTAGAAACGGTTGCGCAAACTTGGTCAGAACACTGCAGCCACAAAACACTCGGCGGGCGCATTGACTATCGCGGGCCGGGGGCTGACGGTTCGCTGGGCACCGACCATCGTCAATACAAAAGCATGCTGAAAGAGACGATCTTTGCGGCAACGCAAACATTGCGCGCTGCGGCAGGCGCTGATGACATGTGCGTCAGCGTGTTTAAGGACAATGCGGGAGTTGTCAAGTTTGATGACCAGTTTCACGCTTGCTTTAAAGTCGAAACTCACAATCATCCCTCGGCGCTGGAGCCCTACGGTGGCGCGAATACGGGACTTGGCGGTGTGATTCGCGATCCGATGGGTACTGGACTTGGTGCGAAACCGGTTTGTAATACGGATGTGTTTTGCTTTGCGCCACCTGATACGCCAGCAGATTCGTTACCACCAGGTGTGCTGCATCCGCGACGCGTCATGAACGGTGTGGTTTCTGGAGTTCGTGACTACGGCAATCGTATGGGGATTCCGACGGTCAATGGCGCGATCTATTTTGACAAACGCTACTTAGGTAATCCGCTCGTTTACTGCGGTAACGTTGCGATGCTCCCAGTGGGCATGGAGCATAAGCGGGTCGAGCCCCATGATCTGATTGTGGCGATGGGAGGTAGGACGGGGCGGGACGGTATTCACGGTGCTACGTTTTCGTCGGCTGAATTGACAAGTGAGTCCGAATCGTTGTCTGGCGGTGCGGTGCAGATCGGCAATGCGATCACTGAGAAAATGGTTCTGGATGTGTTGTTGCAAGCGCGCGATCGAGGCTTGTATAACGCGGTCACGGATTGTGGTGCCGGCGGTTTCTCCAGCGCCGTTGGCGAGATGGGTGAGGAACTTGGTGCGGAAGTTTGGCTGGAAAAGTGCCCGCTAAAGTACGACGGGCTGAGCTATACCGAAATTTGGATCAGTGAAGCGCAAGAACGGATGGTGTTGGCCGTACCGGTGAAGCACTGGGATTCACTTCGCGAATTATGTGAGAGCGAAGGGGTCGAGGTGGCGGCGATCGGTGAGTTCGTTCCCACTGGCCGATTGCATTTGACTTACAAGGGCAAGACGGCTGGCGACGTGTCGATGAAATTTATCCACGAAGGACGCCCACCGGTCGTTCGTGACGCGGTCTATGCACCACCGGAATTGAAATCGCTGGAGACACCGGCACTGGATCGCGATTCCGCAACGAGCTTGCTGTACGATATTCTCGGATCGTTTAATGTCGCAAGTAAGCACTGGGTCATTCGTCAGTATGACCATGAGGTTCAAGGTGGCAGCGTTGTAAAGCCGCTTGTCGGTCCGCAATGCGATGGCCCGAGCGATGCCGCAGTGATCCGACCGCTGGCCGAATCTCGTCGCGGACTCGTGATTTCTTGTGGCATGAATCCATACTTTGGTGATTATGACACCTATCACATGGCCACGTCGGCAATCGATGAAGCGATGCGAAACGCGGTTGCTGTCGGTGCCGATCCGGCGAAGATCGCAATTTTAGATAATTTTTGTTGGGGATATACCGATCGGCCTGAAACGCTTGGTTCGCTGGTGCGGGCCGCGATTGCTTGCCAAGACTTGGCGATTGTGCTGGGAACGCCGTTCATCAGCGGCAAGGATAGTCTTAATAACGAGTTCAGCTACTTTGACAGTCAGGGCGGAAAGCAATCGATCTCGATCCCGCCAAGCTTATTGATCAGCGCGATGGGCCAAATCGATGATGTCTCCTTAGCAGTCACGATGGACTTGAAACGTGCGGGCAATGCGATTTATCTGGTTGGCGAAACTCGCGAAGAGCTTGGCGGTTCACATTACACAGTGGTTCGTGGACTGACCGGCGGACAAGTGCCAACGGTCGACCCAGAACGAGCGAAGCAGACGTTTGCGACTGTTCATGGTGCCATGTCCAAGCGTATGATCCGCAGTTGCCATGACTTAAGCGAAGGCGGTTTAGCGGTCGCTGCTGCGGAAATGTCGATGGCGGGTAGATTGGGACTTCATATCAATCTGGAGTCGGTTGGGCTCGAATTGAGCGATGTCGCATTACTGTTTTCGGAGTCCAACACGCGGTTTTTGATCGAAGTCACGCCTGAGAATGAGGCCAGCATTCGCTCGCAATTTAATGCGGAGGCGATTGCACTGCGACGACTGGGCGAAGTCACGCCCGAAGATCGCGTGGTGATTACAATCGGTGAAAGAGTTGTTGTTGACGAAGTTATCACAAAGTTAGTTGATCGTTGGAAAAAACCATTAAACTGGTAGCCGATCGTTTTTCGCCATTGAGTTGATTTCATGATTTTGCCATCACCAACGACTGATCGCGCGACGCTTGCCGTCATTGTTTCACGAGGACAATCTCGCAATCCGGAGAAACGCGGAATCGAGTCAACGATCGTTTCCGCCGCTGGTCAACTTGGCTCGGTACAGGTTTTTGACGTTCCCCATCTCTACGATCTGAAATTCGACAGCGAGGTTCTTGAGGAACTCCGTGGGCTCGAATGCGATCTTGTTGTCGCTTCGTGGATTTTCCCGCGCGCGGCACATTGGCTGCTTGATCGAATTGGGGTCCGTGGACAATCCGAGCCTACGTCGTTTGATGAATTGACGGACGAATTGACGGACGAATTGACGGACGATGATGACGAAGACAAAGAGGCAGGAAACGTAGCATTAGAAACTCGTGTCATCGAGATGTTCCCCAGAACTAGCCGTAAGGTTTATTGCCTGGACATGCGTGCTGCCAGTGGCGAAAAAATTGCGGAAGAGGTGCAACGGATTGCGATGGCCACTGACGCCAAAGCAATGGAATTATCCGTCGCAGTACCGACAAGGTTTGAGGATTCAGCGACGCGACGTTGGTATCCTGTGATCGATTTCAGTCGTTGTACGAATTGCATGGAGTGCATCGACTTCTGCTTGTTCGGCGTCTACGGCCTGGATGAAGCAGAAACGATTTTGGTGGAGCAGCCCGATAATTGCCGCAAAGGTTGTCCTGCTTGTAGCCGCGTTTGCCCGGCCGGTGCGATCATGTTTCCACAACATAAGGCACCGGCGATTGCTGGCGCTGCGGTCGAAGGCGACGAAGGTTTCAAGATCGATCTGTCATTACTGTTTGGGGCACCGGATAAAACTACCGACGCCATTGCTGTCGCGGCGCGCGAGCGAGACGAGCAGCTATTGCTAGCAGGGCGTGATACGGTCGGGATGCCAAAGCTGCGCCACCACGCGGCGACCAGCAGCCAACCCAAGGATGACCTCGATCGTTTGATTGACGACTTGGATCGTTGTGAGCTGTGAAAAGTTGTGCTCTTAATTCCTGGAATGGCGTGGACTTAAGCGATCTGAGTGAACCGTAGGCGCTAGCCTCGGGCCTTACCAGGCTCTAACGGACGCGATACCCGCGGCTAGCGCCCAATGCCACTTACTTTATCATTTTCAGCAGGACATGACGATGTTTGGCACGATTTTTGCGCATGTGTGATAGGTTTTTCTAAACCTGT
>JAYVSE010000132.1:0-20383 GCA_043775635.1 Planctomycetaceae bacterium
CGCGTGGGCATCGCCCCGCGCGTTTGCCTCAAAACACGCGGCCCGATGGGCACGCGGTTTAACGAGTAATGTGCGAAAACTTATGCAAGAGTGCTTATACTTGCACTATCATTGCTGTGACTGGCGACCGACTTTGAAAAGATATGTATAACAACGGGGCCGATCGGCCCCGGTTCCAATTGCGCTCGAACCAGACGGCACACGAAGTGTGCCTGCTACCTGCCGTCGCTTGGCGACGGGAACACGCGGTATGGGCACCATCGATTCTCAGACAATCTCGCGATTGCTCTCAGGTATCCAGCGGCATCGATAACCGATGCCTCAGCTCCGGCGGAAAACTTTGGTTCATTGACAGCTCCAGCGTCAAGTTTTAGACCCAGAGTCAATTTGTCAATTTGATCCTCTGTCAACGATAACTTCGGCAACGAGGATACGCCGATCGCCAATGGCAATAATGCACACGCCAGCGACTCGCAGGTTAAGTCGCGAAGCGAATGGCATGTTGCCAAGTCAAATACTCCGATTTGCGTTCGTTGCAATCGACTCATCACGCCGCGTGTTTGGCAACCAATGGCAAGGTCCATGCCAAGCGTGCGAATGTAAGTGCCGCTTCCACAACGGATCGACAGGTCGACTTCAGGATACTCGTATCTCGTGATCTCAATCGAATCGACGCGAACCACTCGCGATGGGACAACGACGGCGATGCCTTGATGTGCGTACTTGTAAGCTTTTTTTCCGTTGACCTTGATCGCGGACGTGCTCGGTGGCGTTTGCTTGATATTTCCAATCAGCAAGACGGCGGAGGCTTGGAGTTCAGCAAGCGTCGGAATTCTTGGGTTGTCTTCCCGCTGCACTTCTGATTCAAGATCACCGGATTCGCTCCAGAAACCAAGCCGAAACGTTGCGTCATATTGCTTGGTCATCTGTTGGATATATGGCACAAGCCGGACGCCGGCACCGACACCCATCACGAGAACGCCCGTAGCGGATGGATCCAGCGTTCCCGCATGACCAACCTTCGGCAGTCGATGTGGTTTTGGGAATCGTTCGCGAAGCAGACGCTCAATGATGTTCACGCAGTCGCGACTGGTAATGCCCATCGGCTTGTCACAAGCAAGTAGCCCCGACAATGGCAGCCCAGATAACGGTGCCGATTCAGTATCCACGTTGCAGTCCGGGTTGAATGTCCAATGCAAGAGTCGCGAATTCGCCACGATGAAATTTTTCCCAGGCGATCGCGCCCATGACGGCATTGTCAGTGCAAAGCTCCGGTGGTGCGATCGTTAGTCGGAATTTTTCTCGCTTGGCGGCTTGCTCCAGGGAACTTCGCAGCGCTCGATTGGCGGCAACACCGCCACCTACGCAAAGTTGTCCAACACGATACCGGCGCAACGCGCGGATCGCCTTCGAAACCAACACGTCGACCACCGCCGCCTCAAATGAAGCGCAAACATTCGCTTTCGTGTTGTCCTCCATCTGCACTTGGTCAAAATCCTGTTTGCCGGGACCGACGATGACATACCGCACCGCTGTCTTCAGTCCGCTGAAGCTAAAGTTGAAATGGTCATCATGGATCATCGAACGTGGAAACGCGAACGCATGGGGATCACCCATGCTGGCTAATCGCGAGACTGCGGGACCGCCAGGAAAGCCTAATCGCAACATGGCTGCGACTTTGTCGAACGCTTCCCCGGCAGCATCGTCGATCGTGCCACCGAGATAAGCGAGATCCAACGCTGACGTGCAATGATAAAGACTGGTGTGTCCACCGCTGACCACTAGCCCGATGCACGGGTAAACCGACTCGTCCGAAACGAACTGGCAAGCGTACAGGTGAGCATGCAAATGGTTGATCGCGATCAATGGTTTTTGCCAAGCTGCGGCCAACGTTTTTGCGGCGACCAACCCAACTAACAAAGATCCAGCTAAGCCTGGTGTGTGGGCAACCGCAATGGCAGTAATTTCGCTCGGCGCAATGCCTGCTTGCGTGAGCGCGGAATCAATGACCGGCAAAATGCGTTCAACGTGTGCACGGGATGCGATTTCGGGTACGACCCCCGTGAATCGTTCGTGCAATTTCTCCTGCGTCGCAATGGCGGTGCCTAATACAACGCCATGTTGATCAATGACGGCTGCAGCCGTTTCGTCACAAGTAGTCTCAATCGTTAATAATGCCATGATGGCTGACATCATGGCAACGGATGTGGCAATCGCCAAGAGCGAGTCACAGGCACGACTCAATTGCTCGCCACCCATCCCGCCGCAATGAAAAACGCGAAGATTGAATTAATGCCAAGCAGCAGGACGTTCAGGACCCAGACCGAATGGAGCATCCCACGCGTTCCAGGTGACCACGTCTCTTGATATTGTTGCGTTCTTTTGCGGGTGAAATAAAGCCAAGCCAGTTGGCAGGGAATAAGCGCAAGGGCAAAAATGGGCGTTACGGCCCACTTCTCACTGAAAAGCACCATCGCAATCGTGGCAACAATAACGATCGCGAAAACTAATCCGGTAGCCGCTAATGTCAGCGGTTTCGGAAATCCCAGTGGAGCTGAATCTGGCGAAAACGAGTGGGGATCGCTGTTTCGGTCGTCGATCGGGGTCGCACACGGATTGTCATTGATCGCCATCGGCGCACTCTTGAAAAGAAAATCAAAAATCAAAAATCAAAAATCAAAAATCAAAAATCAAAAATCCTCGAAAACAGCCTGACAGGACGTCCCCTGGGGTTTTAGGGGCAAAGCCCTACGCCGTGAAGGATAATTTAGCGGAATGGCGCGAGCCATCCGGTGACTCGGGCCGCAGCGAGACCGGACGGCTCGCGGACTGTTGATCTAGTGGGTTTCGTCGTATTTGGTGAGCCGATGGCGCTAGCCACGGGCCGTCAACGGAATACGTTCTGCCGTTGGGCCCGACGCTAGCGCGTTCGGCTCGTTAAATCAACAGCCCGCTCGAGCCGTTCCGCTAAAAGCGTATCTTATTTCGTGACGGTTACTTAGGCGAAACTGCATGACGACTTGGGACGTTTGCCGCGTTGCCAACCCAAGCAGTCACCCTTTACACTTCTCATCTGATTTCCGTCGCTACCTTTGTCGCCGGATTGCGTTGGTTTCATCCCCTTGATGGAAGATTGCTGTTTTTCATGGTTTCCCCGCACCCCCGCGCTCTGATTCTTCGTGCTCCTGGAACGAATTGCGACGAAGAAACGGCGCATGCGTTTCGCTTAGCGGGTGCTGAGCCCCAGCGGATTCACATCAATCGCTTGATAGAGAACCCAACCTTGGCCGCGCGGTACCAGATCTTGTGCTTTCCTGGTGGCTTTAGTTTCGGTGACGATATCGGCGCAGGACGCATTCTGGCGACGCGACTGCGCCGACATCTGAGTGGCATGATTGATGAATTTGTCCATGGCCAACGCGATTGTTTAGTGCTAGGAATCTGCAATGGAATGCAAATCCTGATGCAACTTGGCGTGCTGACGGAGGACGTCGCCGATAAGTCCGCCGAACAACCACGCGCTGCGACTTTGACCTGGAATCAACATGGCCGATTCGAAACCCGTTGGGTGCATTTGTCTGTCGATAAAACGCCCTGCGTATTTTTGCGCGGCATTGAGCAAATGTATCTACCGATGGCTCACGCCGAAGGTAATTTTGTCACGGCAAGCGACGCGGTCCTGCAAACACTGAAGAGCCAAGGTCGATTGGCGCTTCGCTATTGCGAAGCCGACGCCATGGCGAAGTTGACCGACGAAGTGTTACCTTTTCCGATCAATCCCAACGGTGCCCAAGCAAATGTTGCCGGCGTGTGCGATGCCTCGGGGCGCGTTTTTGGACTCATGCCACACCCGGAACGAAATATCGATGCAACGCATCATCCCTTTTGGACACGTCGTGACGAACAACCGGAATTTGGTGATGGCATGGCAGTCTTTCGCAACGCTGTCGATCACTTCGCGTAGCTCCATTCTGAATTCGGCAACCATATATATACGAATCTAGTGACATGGCATTTTCTTGGTGGAAGTGGCGGAGAACGCAGCCGCCGTCGGACGACGAATATGCGGAACAGATTAGGAAGCTTCGCGAGAAGTCATCCGTTCCAGCGATTTGGCTATTCGGGAAAACCGGCAGCGGCAAGAGCTCGGTGATCCGATATCTGACCGGTGCAGAAGATGCAACCATCGGTGAGGGCTATCGTCCAGAAACCAAAACATCGCGACGTTTTGATTTCCCCGATACGCTCGAACCGTTGATGATGTTCTTGGACACTCGGGGACTTGGGGAAGCAAAGTACGATCCGGGTGAAGACATCAAGCATTTTTCGGGATCATCTGAATTGATGATTGTCACCGTCAGAGTGACTGATCACGCGCTGCAAGGCATTCTTGATCCACTGCGACTCATTCGCAACTCATCGCCACATCGCCCAGTCTTGCTGGTTCTGACTTGCTTGCATGAAGCAGTCGGACCCATTGATTTAACCGATGGGGTTGACCCATTTGCAACATTCGTGGCTGATACGACTAACGCCGATACATCGAATTCCGACACTGCGACACCAGTTCCCGAAGACTTGCAGAAGCTTATCCAGGCAAAGGTGACGCAGTTCGCTGGTCTGCATGATGCAGTGATTCCCATTGACTTGACTCAAGTAGAAGACGGTTTCGTCGATCCTGATTTCGGTGGTGATCGACTGAAGCAATCGATCCTTGATCATTTGCCCCATGCTTATCGTCAAGCGCTGTTGGCATTGAAGGATGTAGGGTCGAGTGGACCGACCTCCCGCAAGCAACAAGTTCGCTGGCAAGTGCTCGCGTCGAGTGCATTAGCGGGTACTGCCGGTGCGGTCCCGTTGCCATGGGTCGACATCCCCGTCGTGCTAGCCATTCAAGCTCACTTGGCGGTAAAAATCGCAAACATTTACGATCAAGAACTAACTCCCTCTCGTTGGGCTATCCTCAGCGGGGCAGCCGGTTCTCGCATCGCTTTGCGATTGGCTATGAATGCTGCGTTAAAGTTTATTCCGCTGGTCGGCATGGCAGCGGGAGCGGCAAGTTCGTTTGCATTTACCTACGCCTTAGGTATGTCATGGGATTGGTACTTTGCAGATTTACGAAAAGGCAACGTTCCTAGCCCTGATCAACTGAAGCAAGTTTTTTCAGCAGAGCTCAAACGTGGGCGCGAACTTTGGAATGCTAAATGATCCCACTTCGGTATTTAAGTCCGCGCGCGATTGTGTTGCTGCTGCTCTGGATGCTCCCGGTTTTGGCGACCATTGTGCTCGGTTTTGTGGCGATATACAAAACCGGCTGGCTGTACGTTGTCTTTTGGATGATGCCAGGTTTATGGTTGGCGGCATGGATCGTCGGCATACTTTGGAAGCCAGCAAAACCGCGCCATCATAAGATTGATGGAAAACCGATCGATGCCCCAGAGTTTTGGACACCGCGTGACGCGGCGGCAATCACGATTGTTGAAGATTTCCGCAGTTCGATCGGCACCCTCGACTTTGATAATATCGTCGATTTTGATCGCTACATACAAGACGGGAGAGCGTTAGCAGACCGATTGGCGACACATTATCACACCGACTCGAACAAGCACTTATTTCACTCACTCACGCTGATTGAGATTCTATCAGTGATTCACTTGGCCGTTGAAGATCTCGAAGAATGGACATTGAAGAATGTTCCGGGAAGTGATCTGGCTACGATCGGACAGCTTGAACGCATCCCTGACGTTATGAGCGGTATCGATATGGCGCAAAAGGTTGCTTACTTCGTATCCACACTGTTCAACCCAGCGAAGATTTTGGCTTATCCGCTTTGGCGCAAGTCGGGGCAAGCGAGAGCTGAGCTTCAAAACGAAGTCATTCGTGGCTTTTATCAACGCTATCTTCGACAGGTTGGTTTCTACCTTATCGAAATGTACAGCGGCCGATTGCAAGGTGGCTCGCAGCGATATCGTTCCGAATTCGAACCGCTTTCTCGGGCGGTTCGCGCTTTGGCCAACCCTGACGATGCGATGGAACCATTGCAAGATGTCACCACGACCATTGCCGTGATGGGGCAAGTGAAAGCTGGTAAGTCGAGTCTTATCAACGTACTGATGAACGAGCACGTTTGTGAGACCGGTATCTTGCCTCAAACCCGCGAAGTGAAACGTTACCAATACTCGATCCCCGGTTCACCCAACTCCTTCGTTTTACTTGATACACCGGGATATAGCGAAGCGGACGTATCGAGCCAGCAGCTAAGTGAGATCAAATCTGCAAGTGAACAGGCCGACATTATACTTCTGGTGATGGCCGCGAACTCACCTGCGCGAGACGCGGATGTGAACATCGTGCGTGCGTTGATTGAACACTACCGAACCAAGCAGCAGCTTCGGCCACCCGCGATCATTGCCGTTTTGACACACATTGATTTACTGCGTCCTGTTCGCGAGTGGTCGCCTCCTTATTATTGGCGAAACCCGACGCAACCGAAGGAAGAGTCGATCGCAGCAGCGGTGCAATATGTCGAAGAATTGCTCGGAGATGCGATCGCCGGCTACGCTTGCGTTTATACGGGCGATACGCACGGTGGTCCCAATACAAGTGTGATTGAAGAGGTCGTGCCGCAATTGATTGACCACCTTAATCACGGTCACGCGGCTGCTGTATTGAAGGCTTTTTATTTGCAAATCAGCCGCGAACGATTTGCGAAATTGTCGCGGCAGGTGATTGGCCTGTTAAAGGCTTTAACGAAATAACGCGGAGAAAATGGCAGTTATCATTTGGTGACGGGGCTCCGCCCAACGCCGTGAAGGATTTTTATGCCGCAAATTAAACGGTTTTAGCGGTACGGCGCGAGCCGTCCGGTCTCTCTGAGGCCCGAGTCACTGGATGGCTCGCGCCAGACCGCTAAAAAAATCCTTCACGGCGTTGGGCTCCGCCTGCTGAGGCTGCACGACTTTGCATGCAACCTCATTGTTGATTAATATAATCCGAGACCAACCCTTACCCGCTTAGAAACTGAAAACTTAGTCATGCAGAATCACTTGCCAAATTGCCCGCTGCGGTTTCAATTGAGTGCACTTTTGATTGCATTTTCTTTCACATCTGTTGACCATCCCGCTTATTGCGAGGATGCAACCGACGTCACCGCAGTCGTTGCTGCAGCCGTCAAGGACAACAAACTTACGATCAGCGCGAGCAATGATTCCTTTGGCGATACAGCTCCGGGAGTCCCGAAGAAACTTATCGTCGAATATCGTGTGGGTGACGAAAAACTGCAGCGTGAAGCGAGCGAAAATGGAACGGTAGTGATCGAAGCGTCAGCCGGTCAGAAGCTTGTTATCACCAAGGCCGTCTATGGGCCAGCAGATGGTTCTAAGCCAGTCAATATTGAGAATGCCGAAGACGTCCTGGATACGCTCCCAGGCTACAAAATCGAACATGTATTGAGTGCCGACGCCAAGAAGAATGGCTCGTGGATTTGCCTGGCGAAGGATCCGCAAGGTCGGCTTCTTTTAGGTGGCCAAAGTGGTCAGCCCATCACGCGAGTGACATTGAAGGATGGGAAATGCGTGAAGCAAGAAATCCTCACCATTCCGGTCAGCGAAACGATGGGCATGTTGTTCATTGGCGATGCGTTGTACATCAGTGGAAATGGACCTCAAGGTTTCGCATTATACCGCTGTAAGGACACCAAGGGCGACGATAGCTTTGACAACGTTGAGTTCCTCCGCGAGTGGCAGGGTGGTTCCGGTGAACACGGCTCGCACGGTCTCGTTCTCGGGCCGGATAATATGCTCTATGCGGTGTGTGGAAATTTCACGGGGCTTCCCAAGGATCTTGTGGCCAGTTCACCCCATCGCAACTATGGTGATGATTTGGCGTTGAATCGAATGGAAGATGGAAACGGTTTTGGTTCAGGTGCGAAACCGCCAGGCGGCTATGTCGCAAGGATGGATCTGGATGGTAAGAACGCCGAAATGTTTTCCGCTGGCGAGCGAAACACTTACGACATTGGTTTCAACGCGGATGGTGAATTGTTTGGTTTCGATAGTGACATGGAATGGGACTGGGGAAGCCCATGGTACCGACCGACTCACGTTTTCCATTCGGTCAGGGGAGGCGACAATGGTTTCCGCGAAGGCAGCGCCAAGTGGCCTGAGCATTATTCTGACAGCCTGCCACAGACGACGACGATCGGAATCGGCTGCCCAACTGGCGTTGTCTTCGGCACCGGTGCAAAGTTTCCGGTCAAGTACCAAAAAGCGTTTTACATCTGCGATTGGACTTATGGTCGCCTCATGGCGGTGCACCTGACTCCGAATGGCGCGAGCTACACTGGCACTTTCGAAAATTTTGTTGCACCCAAGTCACTTAAAGGTAACTCAGCAAAGACGCCGCTTAACCTTACGGACGTTCTCATCGGTGAAGATGGCTCGCTGTACTTCACCATCGGCGGTCGTGGGACTCAGGCGAGCTTGTTCCGTGTGACTTACACGGGTAGCGAGATGGCGAAACCATTGGCTGCGAGCGTTCTGCAAGATAAGGCTAGTCTGGAAGTGAGATCCCTGCGCCAACGGTTAGAGGCGTTCAATGTCAGGCCCGATAGCGCCGCAGTTGAGTTTACGTGGCCACATCTAAACAGTCCGGACCGCTACATTCGCTATGCGGCTCGCCTAGCGATTGAACGCAATCCAGTTGCTCAGTGGCAAAGCAAGGCGCTCGCTGAGAAACAGCCGCGAGCAGCTTTCACGGCGCTGTTGGCGCTCGCTCGGCTCGGATCTGCCGAGGTGCAACCTGCGCTCTTGAAATCCTTGACATTGATTCCCTTTTCCGGGCTCACCGAAGAAGAATCGCTGAACAAATTGCGAGTGATTGAAGTCTCCATTGCCCGACATGGGGTTCCATCCGCTGAAGTTGCGAAACTTGTCAGCGCAGAACTGGACTCGCTATATCCTGCGAAATCCGACTCGGTAAATCGTGAACTTTGTCAGATCCTGCTTGCGCTAAATGCTCCTAACGCGGTTGCAAAAACGGTTGCACTTTTGCAATCTGCACCGACACAAGAAGAGCAAGTTGCCTATGCCGTGCATTTGCGAAACATCAAGGAGGGATGGAACGTCGAGTTGCGCAAAAACTATTTGTCATGGTGGAACGAAGGACGCTCAACAAAGCATCCGGCTCAAGTGATGAAGTGGTTTGAAGAAGCGGGCATCCCCTTCAACAATGGTGCCAGCTTTTCTAACTTCATGGCACATGCTCACGAAGAGGCAAAGTTCGCGATGTCGCCAGAAGACATCATTGCACTCAACGAAGTCCTGGCTGACTACAGCAAGTTGCAATCTCAAAATTCGCAAATTGCTCCTGGACCGCCTCGAGAGCTTGTCAAAGAATGGCAGACCGCCGATTTGCAACCGCTGTTGGATAAAGTCAGCAAAGGACGCAACTTTTCGAAAGGAAAGGAAATCTTTGGTCAAGCACAATGCATCGCCTGCCATCGATACGGCGATCTAGGGGGAGCGATTGGACCTGACTTGACTGCCGTCGCAACTCGCTTCAAACGCCAGGACATTTTGGAAGCATCTACCGAACCATCAAAGGTCCTTTCCGAGCAGTACGCGAACACTGCGATCGAGACCAGCGATGGACGAGTTGTCATTGGACGCATTGCCGAAGAAACTCCAGACAAAGTTGTCGTCCGGCCAAATCCATTGGAACCGGGGACGATCACCATCCGTAAATCCGATATTGAATCACGAAAACTTTCGCACATCTCTCCGATGCCGACGGGACTCCTCAACACCTTCTCGGAAACGGAAATCTTGGACTTGATGGCTTACCTGGAATCACTGGGTAATTCACAGCATCCCAATTTCAAGTGACGTGGGCGGCAGATTAGTTGGACAGCGCCAAGAAAGTGAGCGGCACAGCGCTATCGCTGGCCTGTGATAACTTTGCTATCGACACTGAATTTAATAGCGAAATTTTGAATCGATATTGTTCCGACCGGATGCTACGACGGGGTTTATCCCCGTCGGGCTATAATCACAACCAGAAGATGCTGGCGGAGTGAGCCTCGCTACCATGCGGCTTGTCCGCGTGGAGCGCTAATCAATCGTTATACGAATCGCTGCACGATCATTTTCTGATCATGGCCCGACGGAGACAAGCTCCGCCCGTGGCCGACGTCATTGCTTCTTCGCCGTCTGGTCGTGATCGTGGCCCGACGGGGACAAGCCCCGCTCGCGGCGAGATTATCGAATTAAATCTGCGCAAAGGCGTTTTGCCCACAACGCCGTTTACCTTGCTAAACTTTTTCATCAACCAGACGAGCTGGCTGGGGTCTTGAATCAGATTTAGTACATTCGAACTAGCCTATTTCCGACTCAATTGCTTACTTAGCCAGTCGCTGGCAGAGATTCGCAACTTGTCGCGTCGCCGATTGATTTGAGAGTTGAGTTTTGAGACCAGCTTCTGGTTAAGATTGGGCAAATACTCGTCTCGCAATATATGTTCCGCGAAATCGCCAAGTTCCTCTGCAATATCGCTTCCCAGTTTGCTGATCCGGTCGACTTCAAGATCGACGATTTTCAATTCAGCATTCTCGATCACGGGATCAAACACGATATCCGGTGGAATCCGCGTGTAGTCGAAAACAAAGCCAATATTTGCGGCCACGGTCATTCGTAATTTTGCTGTCGACTTGGTTGAAATGCTGTAGAGCTGGAGCCCATAGTTCCAACGTTCTTGTCGGGTTTCAATGTCGACCTGAGTATCGATTGTCAAGTCAAGGTGCAGCCTCCCGTCATCGCTAGTAACCGCGCGTGCCACTTCGATGTTGAGGTAACGCGGATCGTTCGGGTCTTTTAAGTCGATCGTGTATCGCAGCCATTTACCATGGCGAACTTCGCGAAACGTTCGATGCGTCTTGAGCTTCATGCCATCGTGATCAATATCGATACCGGTGTAGAAGCGTTTTGTCGCGCCCCAATTCTTTTTACCTGTATGTTGCGGAGGCAAATTTGCTTGGATCAAGTAGACGGCCCATTGCAAGGTCGCCTTGGCTTCGTCCAAAGGCAGGTTGGGGACCATTGCCAAAGCGGATTCCTCAACCGCTGCTTGGTTTGTTGATTCGCGATCGGCAGCCGATACAGCGATGCTGTCCAGCAGTGCAACGAAACAAAACAAAGCCGTAACAGCCGTATGGAATCGGTTCACGAATGGTGTCGTTTGAAAAACGCGGAGAGCAACTCGGCAACGTATGCCAAGTCTTCCGTTCTATTTCCCAAAAGATGGTCCGCGCCGTCCAGAGCAACTAGACTTACCGGCGGAACGGGGGTGCCGAGAGGGCGAACGGAGGCAAGCTGGTAGATTCGTAGCGCTTGATCAAATCCCACCGTCTCGTCGGTTGGCGAGTGAATTACCATCAGCGGCAGTGTGATTCGGGTGATTAAGTCGCCCAGGTTGTGGCTGCGAAAGTCAGCAGTCATTTCACGGCGGATGGTCCATGTTCGCCCGCCAATTTCGACGTCACCGACGCCAGCAGACACGATGGACGGGTTCTTCCGCTCCAGCAAGCTAGCTAAGTGCTGCGTGTCGGACGGTGCGGCAAGTGTTGCAATCGCGTGGAGGCTTTGGGCTGCGTCTTGCGGGTCTCCGGCGACGGCGAGGCAGGCCGCTCCGCCGAAGCTGTGGCCGATCAGTCCCGTGACCGGCCCCAATTCGCGATTCGCAAACCTGACTGCGGCCCGCAGATCAGCGACGTTCGTAGAAAAATTCGTCCAGGAAAAATCACCGTCGCTACCGCCCAATCCGGTCATGTCGAAGCGAAGGACGGTCGCGCCAGCTTCGGCCAACATCCGGCTGATCCGTACGATCGCTTTCAAGTCTTTATTGCATGTAAAGCAGTGCGAAAAAACGAGGATGGGATGAATTGTTGACGCGGAGCGACCTTGAATCGCTGCGTCGACAATTCCTGCCAGGTCAAAACCGTTGCCGCCAGAAAAACGAACGCGGCGCGACATGCGAGGCAGATTTGGCTGACCTACCGTCATGCTTTCGGTGAATTCGCGGTAGGATCTGGCGGCGAGAAGCTGATGCGACCGGCACGGAATGCATCCGCCATCGCCAAAGGAACGTCGGCTTCTGCTAGCACAAGCATGGCACGATTCTCAGCGACTAACGCCTTCATCTGCTGTTCTGAGGCGATCGCTTCCGCACGGCGACCTTCCGCTTTGGCGCGCGCGACTCGCATGTCCGCCTCGGCTTGGTCCGTTTGCAGACGGGCACCGATGTTTTCGCCAACGTCAATGTCAGCGATATCGATCGAAACAATCTCAAATGCGGTTTGCGAATCAAGGGCTCGCGCTAAAACCGCTCGCGTGATCATGTCGGGATTCTCGAGAACCTGGAAGTGTGATTCGGCAGATCCGATCGAGCTAATGATCGACTCACCAACACGTGCGATGATCGTATCTTCCGTTGCACCGCCGATGAGCTGGGCAAGATTGGTTCGCACGGTCACACGAGCGCGAACCCGCAATTCGATGCCGTTGCGTGTGATCGCGCTGAGGGTCGTTTTTCCGCTGCGGCGAGGATCGGGGCAGTCGATGACTTTAGGATAAACGCTGGTTTGCACGGCGTCCAAGACATCTCGCCCCGCCAGATCAATGGCGGCTGCTTGGTCAAAATCAAGAGGAATATTGGCGCGATGGGCGGCGATGATGGCGCGGATCACATTATTTACATTCCCGTTGGCAAGGTAGTGTGATTCAAGGCGCCGCGTGCTGATCCCGTTTTCGCGATCGATGCTCAATCTCGCTTGAGCTGCCATGACTTTACCCTGGACAATTATGTTGGGATTGATTTTGGTGAAATGCATTCGCATTAAACTGACCAAGCTAACGTCCGCTTGGGACATCATCGCCTGGAACCACAATTTGCCGTAACGAACCGTGAAGACAAATAGGAACAACAGGAACCCAACGGCCAAAACGATGGCTGTGATTGGTAAAACCCGAGAAAAAGACAGGGGTGCTTGGCCCAACAGCGGTTCTGAAAGCAACGCTGATGGTAGGAAATTTGCCGTCGAATCCCAGTTCGAACCAATCGTCATAATCATTGCCATCACTCAAATTCCCATTAATCGAAAACTTTTCCCCAAACAAACCATAAAGTTGGCCAATCTCGATTGGACCTGAGCGTGGGTTTAGTTACAGTTCTAGTATAGACAGAATTCGTCAGGGGTGGTTACGGGAGATTGAACCGGTGTTTGAGCGTGGCTGGAAACCAGGTGACTGGGTGATATACCGTCTGAGCAAGCGTGGTGTAGCGCCAGGCCCTCGGGCGCACCATGTTTCTGCGTCACGGAAGGGTGAGTCCTACAACTACATCGTTGATAAATTTTGGGTGATTGAAGCAGTTGATGCCGAAGGGGAACTGCACGTTCGTACTCCAGGTGGCAAAACCCGGGTTTTGTCGAGCCAAGACCCAAATTTACGCCGAGCTCGCTGGTGGCACCGGTTTCTTTGGGGCAAGCGGTTTCGAAACGCGGATCAAAAGCGATGCCAGCAGGAATCGCTTCGAGAAAGCCCACAGCGAGGATCGGCTGAGGCCGCTTAGGACCGTTCGATCAATAACTGTCCGGTTTTTGAAGTGGGATAGGCTTCCAGCCTGTCATTTTCAATGCGACAGGCTGGAAGCCTATCCCACTAATTGATCGAACGATCCTAACGATCGCTCAACTCTATTATGAAGCTGGTCCCATGAACCCCATCACACACGTCATCCATCCGCTTGTTGACCATCATTTGTGCGTGGTCCGGAACGCGGAAACGAAGCCAAGTGAATTCCGCGCTGCGATCGGTCGCTTGGCAATGTTTTTAGGGGTTCGTGCGACGGAGGATTTGCAAACCGAAGCCGTGACGATTCGAACGCCACTTGCGGACGCACCTTCACATAGGCTGGCGGTAAAAATCGGCATTGTGCCAATCCTTCGCGCGGGCCTTGGGATGGTTGATCCGTTGATGGTGCTGTTGCCAGATTCGCAAGTTTGGCATTTGGGGCTTTATCGCAACGAAGAAACCGCCGAGCCGATTTCTTATTACGACAAGTTGCCACCGGGTGGAGCTCCTGATGTGGCGCTGGTACTTGATCCGATGCTTGCGACTGGCGGATCGATCGACCTTGCCGTACGTCGATTGCGATCCTGGGGAGTTCGGGATATTCGCGTTGTCTGTATCATCGCGTCACGACAAGGCGTTGATCGAATCGCCAAGCTTGGAGATGACGTGAGAGTTTTTGTTGCAGCAATCGACCCAACGCTGAACGAGCGTTCGTACATTGTTCCCGGCCTCGGTGATGCCGGCGACCGAATTTTTGACACGCCACGGTAACGAACGTGGAACGATCGTCCTCTTTCTCTAAGGGATGAGGATAATGTGACCCGCAGCCATCAAGGTACTCCAGTGGAAGTATTGCTTCCCACTTCACTTTGGAGAATTAGCATACGAAGCCGAGTCAGTACCGCTGGTGAAGTTAGCAAGCAAGCAAACACTCGGTCCCCAGCAGATCGGATACTCGCGCTGCACGTCTGCGCGTATGTCAAAAGCAAACTCACCAATGACAGTACTTTTCCGCTCCCAATTCATTTCTGCGAATCCGAGTCGAGATACACGGCGAATTTACGAAAATTCGTCCACTGGCGCGCATCTTCGCCGACTTTTCGAAATACACAAATGTTGGATTCACCCGTAGCGACTTCAACAAAGTCGGCGCGATTAGCGAGCAAGAAGGCTACAACGGTCTGGATACTGCTCATCGACATATCGTGGAAAATAATGTGGCCGCCAGTTGCGTAGAGTGGGGCATGCAGATAGAAGTCCACGAGCACATCATCGAAGCGATGGTTGCCATCAATGAAAATGACGTCAAAGTTAGAATTGGATCGAGCGAGATCAGTGGCGGCCCGGTCCGCACGATCTTCGATCGGTTGGCAGGCATCGCTCATGCCCGAAAAATTTCACACCCAGCGATTTTCAAGCAACACCAATGGGACATTTTTTATGGGACGGGCCATATGGTCGCTCGATTCGAGCGTTTGGCACATCGCAGCTCGGATCGGATTTAAGTCCACATAGGCTGCACACGCTAGTAGTGACGCTTCGTCGACCAAACGCGTCGCATGGTAGCGATCTTGGAAGAAACGACCGTTTTCTTCCTCTTCCACTAAGTTCACGCCATTCGGGCTTCTCCCAACGCCGCGTTGCGGCTACCGCCGTGTCGACAACAGTTGCAGACCCTCCGTGTCTTCACGCGTGTCATCCGAACCATATCCAGCCATCACATCATCGATCGCGGCAATGCTTGCATGTGCGGTTGCTTGATGATCGATCATTCGTGAAACCGTGGGCAATACGATCTCGTTGAACGCGACGTCCATAGCCGGACGCTGAGCCGCTTGTTGAGATTTGAATAGACTCAAATCTACTGACTTTGCTGCCGCGATCGCGGCTGTCGCTTCCCCTTCACCGCTGCCGGTATTGCCGTTGCGGGCAAGACGGGCGATGGCGTTGATGATCCGCAGCGCGTCTTGGGCCGTTAAGCGGCTATCACCGTTCACGTCAAAATACAACCGGTTAATTTCGTTATCGTTGGTTGGCAGCGAGAACGCACCTGAGCCACGGCGGCGAATCTCGTTGATGATACGCAACGCATCCAGCGGAACAATCTTGCCATCGTGGTCCGCATCAAACGGCGTCAGCGGATTGGTCAGCGGCTTGTCATTGCGGAGTTCGATTCGCCCAGTACCACCAACTGCAGTTTCGCTGATGACGTGCGTAAACACACCATTAATAAACCTTGGTGTTTCAACTTTCCAACCCGTTCCATATGCAACCGAATCGCCAGTATTGGCAACGACTTCAAGCGTGTCGGTCGTTGTTGATGCCGCTCTAACTTTGTCAACGCTGATCACCAGCGTGTTATCGCCAGTACCCGTGAGATCGATGCCTTCGATGTCGCGAAGTGTGATTTTGGCGTCGGTGAGATCAAGAGTCCTGCCCGCTTCAACAAGCTTTAAAAAGTCCTTGCCCAATCCACCGTCAAATTCAAGCGTCTTCGTGGTCAGCGATTCGAGAATGGTCAGCGACAAAATATCGTCCAGCGCTGTGCCGCCGAGGTTCAAACTGCCAAAGTTCGCAAACGGAACCTTGGAGACGATGGTCGTACCTTTTCTCACTACGAGCGAATCGCCATCAACGACAACTGTCGTATCTCCGCCAGGAACATCGATGTTAAGCACTGTCGTCGATGAACCAGCAATGAGCGGAGCGAGATAATCTTCAACTTCACCATCGGGTGCTGGGCCGGTCGGTGCCAACGCACCCGCAGAACTGAGCCGAAACCGTGATCCGGTGCTGGCAACGGTGGAGTTTGCAGGAATCGTGAAGCTGAGCAAGTTGATGCCAGCGACAACATTTACCGAAGCGAAAATCTGTTCGCCGGCATCGAGCCAATCGCCATCGTTATTGAAATCGATCCAACCGTCGAGCTTGCCTGGGGCGGTTGCAAGTACCGTCACGCTCGATGTGGTTGCGACCGCACTGCGGATGATCGTCGTGTTAAAGAACACGCCATCGTCATCACTGCCATCACCTGTGGCGATTGCGTTGGGCGTGCCATCGAGTTCTGCGTCGAGCGCCGTGCCTAGTTTCAATGTTCCGATGACGTGCCGTGCACCATTCTTGGCAAGCGTTACTGGATACGACGCAGGGGCAT
This sequence comes from Planctomycetaceae bacterium, assembly GCA_043775635.1. GTDB lineage: Bacteria > Planctomycetota > Planctomycetia > Pirellulales > Pirellulaceae > UBA6163. The sequence goes on from JAYVSE010000132.1 coordinate 16,780, forward strand.
CGCCGAAATCCATCGTCGGTGTCGTGACTCCTGTGTCGACAACGGTTAGTGATGCATGCCCATCTACCAAACCGCTGGCGACGGCACTTATCTCAATCGAAACATTACTTCCCGCCAAATTGTCGTTGATGGCGGTAACCTGGAAAGTCGCTGACGTAGCACCTGCAGGTATCGTAACGACGGCGGGAATGGACGCCACGGCAGGATTGCTGCTCGATAAATTGACACTGAGTGCCGCTGCCGTAGGAGTATTTCGCGTGATCGTGACAATGGCCACACCGCCGTCCTCATTGATTGAGGTGGCCGACAGCGTCAAACCGACCGTAGCGATATCATCATTCGTGACGGTCAGCACTTCGTTCGCGGAGGTCAATCCGGTTGCTTCGACACTGATGGTGATCGCTTTGGAATCATCCGCGATCGCGTCGTTAATGGCTGTCACCGTAAACGTTGCGGAAATCGCTCCGGCTGGGATGGTGATGGTCCGGGGGATCGTTGCGCCGGTAGGATCGCTGATGATCAGGTTTACAACGAGCGCTACCGTCGTCAGCGTGTTACGAGTTACTGTCGCAATCGTTTTACTGTTGTTCTCGCTAATGGATGACTGAGCAAAGGAAAGCGTCAATGCTGCTACTTCATCATCAGTCACGGTTAAAGTCGAATTCGCAGAGGTCAAGCCAACGGTGGCTGCAGAAATGACGAGCGATCGGGGGCCTTGTGCGATCGCGTCATTGACGGAGGTAATGGTGAACGTGGTTGAGATCGCTCCGACCGGGATGGTGACGGTCTGGGGTATCGTTGCACCGGACGCATCGCTAATGGTGATGCTAACAATGAGCGCTATCGTCGTCGGTGTGTTGCGAGTTACAGTGGCGATCGTCGTGCTGCTGTTCTCGCCGATTGATGATTGAGCAACGGAAAGCAACAGCATTGCGACCTCATCATCAGTCACCGTGAGAATACTGTTCGCTGAGGTCAACCCTGCTGCTGAGGCGGTGATTGTGACTGCTTGGGGTCCATCCGCGATCGCGTCATTGACGGAGGCAACGGTAAACGTTGCCGAAGTCGCCCCGACCGGGATAGTAACGATCGCAGGAACCGTCGCACCGCTGGCATCGCTGATGGTGAGGTTGACAACAATCGCAACCGTGGTCGGAGTATTGCGGGTAATGGTAGCTATCGTTGTGGTGATATTCTCACTGATCGATGCTTCAGCGAGCGACAGCGACAATGTCGGTACCTCATCATCAATGATGGTGAGCATCGTATTCGCAGAAGCCAAGCCCGCTGCCGCCGCAGTGATCGTGACTGCTTTAGGCCCGCCCGCGACAATGTCATTGACCGAGGCTACTGTAAAGGTTGCCGAAGTAGCGCCCACCGGGATCGTTACGGTTGCTGGTGCCGTCGCGCCAGTCGAAATGCTGATGGTAAGATTGACAATGAGTGCGACGGTTGTTGGTGTGTTACGCGTTACCGTGGCGATCGTCGTACTTGTATTCTCGATAATCGATGGTTCGGCGAAGGAAAGCAATAAAGTTGCCACATCGTCATCGGTCACTGTGAGGCTCTTATTAGCTGACGGTAGGCCTGGCGCAGCCGCACTGATCGTGACCGTTCGTGACCCTTGGGCGATCGCATCGTTCACTCCGGTAACTGTCACGGTTGCCGATGTGGCTCCTGCTGGGATAGTTACCGTCGCGGGGACCGTTGCGCGTGTCATATCGCTACTGGTGAGATTGACGACGAGGTCAGTTTTAACCGGATTGTCCGTTGTTACGGTGGTGATCGTTGTACCGCCGTTTTCGGCGATCGCACTTTGGGCGATGGAAATTGCCAGCGCCGTCACTTCGTCATCCGTAACGGTGAGATCTGAATTTGCTGTATTTGCAGCCGTCGCAGCCGTGATCGTCACGGATTGAGGGCCATCTGGCAGCGTGTCGTCAACGGCTGTCACAGTAAACTTTGCCGAAATTTCTCCAGCGGGAATCGTGATCGTCGCCGGGACCGTGGCTTCGCCTGTATCGCTGCTGGTAAGATTGATCACGAGCGCGGTCGTCGTATCCGTATTGCGCGTCACGGTGGCAATGGTTGTTCCACCGCCTTCGCTGATAGCAGATTTGGCGAAGTAAACGTCAAGCGGTAGCACGTCAAAGATGGCAAGTGGAAGATTTGCATCATCCACTTGGTGAGTAATCTTTTTCTCAATCGCCGCCGTCGATGTAGTGCCCCAAAAGTTGTTGGACAGATCGACGGTCATATCCGCCGTGCCATCGGCAAAGACCTGGTTGATACTTCGGAAATCGTTTCGGCGGATCACAATAGGTGATACAGGAGTCGCGCCGAAGACTCGCAAGTTTACGTTGCCGAGGAAAGTATTTTGTTCCAATAGTCCCAAAGATGCTGATCGGAATTCAATTTGAGTCGAAATGAACGCACTTGTCGCGTTTAAAGTGCCATCGACATAGATAACGTCGTCGCCCCCGTCTCTAATAAGTGCATTCCCCGGTTCAATCGTAAGCGAACCAGCAACATTGATCGTTACATCGTCGTTGGTGTTGCCGAATCCACCTACATCTAGGAGCCGATAGCCATCGACGTTCGTCAGTTTCTTCCAGGTGATGTCTGATGAAATCGAACCGTTTAGAATGCCAATGTATGTACCCGCAGTTGTAAATGTGTTTCCTGCGCCGCTCAACAATGCCGTCAACTCAGGGGCAATCCAGATCGGCGTCGCTGCCTGCGTGGAACCACCATGGAAGCTATTATTGATGAAAGACGTTAAGCCCGAGCTAGAGTAAACCTCTAAACGCGACGTTCCTAAAAACTTGCTATCCTCTAAGATCCCACTACCGCTTTGCGCAAACTCACCCGAGCCAAAGTTTACGAATTGAAAATTAACAACTGAATTGGCTCGGCCTTCGACTCTCACGTCGAATCCAATACGCTGCGATGCAGTGCCCTTCGCGTTGAGCACGCCGTCGACGTAGATCACGTCGTCGCCGCCGTCTCTAATAAGTGCATTCCCCGGTTCAATCGTAAGCGAACCAGCAACATTGATCGTTACATCGTCGTTGGTGTTGCCGAATCCGCCTATATCTAGGAGCCGATAGCCATCGACGTTCGTCAATTTCTTCCAAGTGATGTCTGATGAAATCGAGCCGTTTAGAATGCCAACGTACGTACCGGCAGTTGTAAATGTGTTTCCTGCACCGCTCAACAATGCCGTCAACTCAGGGGCAATCCAGATCGGCGTCGCTGCCTGAGTGGAACCACCGTGAAAGCTATTTTTGATGAAAGAAGTAAAGCCCGAGCTGGAGTAAACCTCTAAACGCGACGCTCCTAAAAACTTACTGTCCTCTAAGATCCCACTACCGCTCTGTGTGAACTCGCCTGAACCAAAGTTTACAAACTGAAAATTAACAATTGAATTGGCTCGGCCTTCGACTCTCACGTCGAATCCAATACGCTGCGATGCAGTGCCCTTCGCGTTAAGAGCGCCATCGACGTAGATCACGTCGTCGCCCCCGTCTCTAACAATGGCATTCCCCGGTTCAATCGTAAGCGAACCAGCAGCGTTGATCGTTACATCGTCGTTGGTGTTGCC
>JAYVSE010000133.1:0-24531 GCA_043775635.1 Planctomycetaceae bacterium
AAGATTTCTGTCTCACCGTCCGGGCGAAGGAAAGCTCCGCCGAGAAGCTAGCATCGCTAGCCAAGCCGCCTAGTGACTACAATCCCTGACATGCACCCAGCCAAATCAGACCGAGCGAGTTTTTGTGCCCAGCAAATTAATCCAATCAACGGACTCCGGTGCATTTGTTTGGTTAGTGGGAAATGATGAACTGGCCCAACAACGAACGGTTGAAATCGGCAAACCAACCACAGACGGTCTAACGGAAATCCGCAGCGGACTAAATTTCACTGACAAGTTGATCGCCAGTGGCCTGGAGGGGTTGAAGCCAGGTATTCGGGTCGAAGTGACAGGAGATGATCAAGTTTTGGGAATTAAGTAATTGAAGATTGATGATTGAAGATTTCAGATTGAATTGCACAGGGAGTAGAATATGGCATTGGTGGAACTACGCGGCGTTTGTAAGAGCTTTCGTAAGGGTGATGAGACGATCACGCCACTTGATATGGTCGATCTGGATATAGAAGCCGGTGAGTTCGTTTCGTTGATGGGGTCGAGCGGTACCGGCAAGAGTACGCTGTTGAATCTGGTCAGCGGAATTGATCGACCGGATTCGGGCACTATTAGGGTCGCTGGTACTGACGTGACGAAGCTGTCGCGAAGCAGCCGTGCGGATTGGCGCGCGATCAATCTGGGGTACATCTTTCAAACGCACAACTTGATCCCAGTATTAACGGCTTATGAGAACGTCGAACTGCCAACGCTGTTGTTGAAATTAAGTTCGTCACAGCGTCGCGAGCGAGTCGACTTGGCGCTCGAAGCGGTTGGACTGATCGATCGCGCCGACCATTACCCCAGCCAGCTTTCTGGCGGCCAAGAACAACGCGTCGGTATTGCGAGGGCGATCGTGGCACATCCGAAAGTCGTCGTCGCTGATGAACCAACCGGAAGTCTTGATGCTGATACCAGCGAGCAAATTCAAGTGTTATTACAACGACTCAACAAGGAACTCAACATTACCATGTTGATGGTCACCCACGACAGCACCGTAGCCAAAATCGCCTCCCGACAACTCATCCTCGATCGCGGCAAGTTCTTGGAACCCAACCCAAAAATGAAAGAACTAAAAGTCATATAACCATTCCCCATTCCCCATTCTCCATTTCCCCCATCCCCACTCCCATGACCACCTACGTTCTCAAAACCCTCTGGCGTCATCGCACTCGCACTCTGCTCACCGTCACCGGAGCGGCGGTTGCAATGTTCGTTTTTTGTTGTGTGGGTTCAGTCCAGGAAGGCTTGCAGCGATTGACTGATGGTTCCGATGCCAACCGTCGCTTGATCGTCTTTCAAGAAAACCGATTTTGTCCAACCAGTAGTCGTTTACCCGAAGATTATGCGCGGCGGATCAAAGAGGTCGCTGGAGTGCGCGATGTCATGCCGATTCAGGTTTGGACAAACAATTGTCGTGCGAGTTTGGATATCGTGGTCTTCAACGGAGCCGATCCGAAGCAGATTCAAGCCACTCGCCCGTTGAGATTAACTTCGGGAAATTGGCAACAATTTGCTGCCCAACGAGACTCGGCGATTGTCGGCACCAATGTGGCACAGCGCCGTGGTTTGCACACCGGCGACCAGTTTTCAATTGGCGATATTTCGGTCAAGGTCGCTGGAATTTTTTCGTCGCCTGTACCCTCAGAAGAGAATCTGATTTACACCAGCCTAGCGTTCCTGCAATACACTCGCGGATTGGACGCGGCTGGCTTGGTCACGCAACACGAAGTCTGGTTAACCGAAGATGCGGAGCCGGACCGAGTGGTGGCCGAGATTGATCAAATGCTGCGAGCCGGTTCGGTGGCAACCAAGACGCGACGTAAAGGTGCCTTCCAAACCAGTACGTTGTCAGACCTCGTTGACTTAATTGGTTTCGCTCATTGGCTTGGTTATGCCTGCGTGGGCTTGGTACTTTCACTGGTCGCCACGACCACGGTGATGAGCGTCCAAGATCGGATCAAGGAATATGCGGTGCTTCAAGCCATCGGCGTTCGTCCCTTGCGCGCGATGCGTTTGGTCTTGGCCGAAAGCACTATCTTGTGTGTCGTTGGCGGAGGCGCTGGAACAATGCTTGCACTAACGGCGTTGGGTTTAGGCGGATTTGCGATTGGTGCGGAAGGTGCCACGATTGCTTTCCGCCCGTCGATTACGTTGGCAATTTCTGGTGCGTTGGTATCACTGAGTGTTGGTCTCGCGGCCGGACTTGCTCCGGCGATCCAAGTCGCGACCGTACCGATCGTCAACGCGCTGCGGCAAGCGTAACCGAATTGAATTTTTTTCCGTTTAAGCGATTTGCCTTCGCAAACCGCGACTCAGCCTTCGGGTCTTTCGCTGCCGTCACGACTGCCTGCATCGAAATCAGAGCGTCCGCCGTGGCGCAGCAAAAAGTTGTTTTTTGCTCATTTTCATTGTGTGTTGTTCCTGGTAAGCGATGAAAAGCGACGGTCACGATTCGCGACACAACCCAATTCAACCTGCCGCTAGTTGTCGAGGGCCGAAATTTCACCGATTTCGATTCACATCATAGAAACCATGCCTTGTATTCTGGGTTCAACAGGCATCCGCATTTCGTGCAATCGATTTGTTTCAAGCGTCGTCATCGCACCATTCTAACCCTTTACCGATTCGAAAGTAACCGAATGAGCCTCCTTACATCACCATCAACCACTCGCCGTCGATTCCTCAGCACCACTACATTTGGACTGGCGCTCATGACACAGCGAGGCCTATTTGCCGAAGAGCTGACTCGCACTGCCGCACTCACCGAGGGGCCATTTTATCCTGATCGACTACCGCTTGATACCGATAACGACTTGTTGGTCATCAACGACGGTGTTACGGCAGCCATCGGCGAAATTACTTATGTCGGTGGTCGTGTGCTGAGTAAAGCCGGGACTGCTGTCCGCAATGCATTGGTCGAGATCTGGCAAGTTGATAACAACGGTGCCTACATTCATTCCGGATCCAGCAACGCGGATCGTCGCGACAAAAATTTTCAGGGCTACGGACGATTTCTGACCGACAGCGAAGGTCGTTACTTTTTTCGTACCGTCAAGCCGGTCGCTTACCCAGGAAGAACTCCTCACATTCACTTTGCGATCAGCCGTGGCGACAAGCGATTGCTGACCACTCAATTGCTGATCGCAGGACAAAAAGAAAATGAGCGGGACGGCGTCTTTAGGAATCTGCGTGATGAATCTGCCAAGAAAACTTTACTAGCCGAGTTCAATCCAGTGGAAGGATCAAAGATCGGTGAGTTGAGCGCAAAGTGGGACATTGTGCTCGGCGTGACGGCATCCGACAGTGAAGGCTGATGCGACGCTTTCAGCGTCGGAAGCTGACCTTGTAAGGCCCGAGGCTAACGCCTACGGCTCACTCAAACAACGAGGGCGTTGCCAGCATGCTACCAAATTCGGACGCGATCTTTCGTGTCGATGAACATGGGGTCAGTGGGTGCAATTTTGAACGCCTCATAAAAAGCATCCATGTTGCGTACGATGCCGTTAACGCGATATTGGCTGGGACTGTGTGGGTCAACGATCAATCGTTTTCGCAATTCTGCATCACGATAAAGCCTCCGCCAAATTTGGCCCCAGCCCAAGAAAAATCTTTGGTCACCGGACAGTCCATCGATGACCGATGCTTCTTTGCCACCGAGCGATAGTCGGTATGCTGCATACGAAACACTCAGCCCACCAAGATCGCCGATATTTTCACCCAATGTCAATTCGCCATTGATCGGCATGCCTTCAATCGGGCAATAGTCGTTGTATTGTTTTACGAGTCCGGCCGAACGCTTGTCGAACTCGGCGCGATCTTCTTCAGTCCACCAATTTCGCAGGTTACCTTTTCCATCGAACTTGCTTCCCTTGTCATCAAAACCATGGCTCAGCTCATGTCCGATGACCGCACCGATTCCGCCATAATTGACGGCGTCATCAGCTTCTAAATTAAAGAAGGGTGGTTGCAAAATTGCAGCCGGAAAAACGATTTCGTTCATGGTTGGGTTGTAATATGCATTGATCGTTTGCGGCGTCATATGCCATTCATTTCGATCGATCGGTGCCCCCAGTTTTTCGAGATCCCGTTTCGATTCGAACTCGGAGGCTGCGAGCAAATTGGCGGCGAGTGACTCATTGCCAATCGTCAGCGCGTCATAAGATTTCCAAACATCGGGGTAGCCAATTTTCGTATTGAAGAGCGACAGTTTTTCGAGTGCTTGTTTTTTTGTGCCTTCGCCCATCCATTCGATGGCCTCGATTCGTCCCGCAAATGCTCGCTTTAGGTTGCCGACCAGTTCATTCATTCGCTGCTTCGCAAGCGGCGAAAAATGCTTTTCCACATAGAGTTGCCCGACCAATTCGCCGAGCACGCTTCCCGTCGTACCTACCGCTCGTTTCCAGAGAGGGCGCTGTTCGTCAATGCCGCTGATCGCCGTGCCATGGAATTCAAAGTGACGTTTTTCAAGTGTTTCTGACAAGCTATCCGCATAGGCATCGACGACATGGTAAACCTGATACGCTTTCCATTGGTCAAGCGAAAAACCGCCGACAAGCTTGCCAAGTGACTCGAAATAACTCGGTTGTCCGACAACAATCGACTGCGCCGGGGCCAATCCATAGGAGTCGCGAAACGCGTGCCAGGGAAATGGCGTGACCATTGCCTGCAATTCATCCGAAGAACGTAAGTTGTACGTTTTAACTGGATCGCGATTTTCGGTATTGGTCCACTGTTGTTTTGCGATTGCGGTTTCAATCTCAACAATCGACTTCCCCATTTGTTCTGCATCGTCGATGCCTGCTACGTCAAGCAGATCCTTGGCATAGGAGGCAAGTTCGTCGCGCAGCTTTAGATTTTGCGGTTCATTAACCAAGTAATAATCGCGGTCCGGTAACGACAACCCACTTTGGTCGACGCACGCGATGTATTGATCGCTGTTGCGAGCGTCGATCGAAATATACAAGCCGATTGGAGTGGCGATTCCGGCTCGCTGCAGTCGCCCCATGGCCTGACCAAACGACTCGATCGAATCCGCGTTCTTGATGACATCGATCAGCTCTTGAATCGGCTTCAGCCCCAAAGCATTTCGGCGTTCCAAGTCAGTGTAGGTTCTATAAAAATCACCTACTTTCTGAGCAGGAGTTCCAGGCTTAGCGGAGGCGTCCAACGCCACTTTTTCGATCAGCTCGCGAACCTGTTGCTGTGTCTGGTCGTCGAGCATCGTAAAGATTCCATAATCCGCCTTGTCGGCGGGTATCTTGGTAGCCTCAAGCCACTTGTCGTTGCTGTAGCGATAAAAATCTTCACCGGGGTTGACTTGTTCGCTGATCAGCCCAAGGTCGATCCCGGAAACGAGCGTCTTTTCGGCCTTGGCGTTACCTTCCTGGGAAACCTTCGGCGAATCAGCAATCGAAACACCCAATAATCCTGCAACGGCTACGCACCATGTAGTCATTCTGAAAATCACAACAGCAACCTTGTAACGGGCAATGAAAAACCAGTTTGGCCCAACGCCGTGAACGATAATTTAGCGGTATGGCGCGAGCCATCCGGTGACTCGGGCCTTAGCGAGACCGGACGGCTCGCGCCGTACCGCTAAAACCGTTCATTTTGCGGAGAGAAATCGTTCACAGCGTAGGGTTTGGTCGCCATGGTAGCATGCAGACTACGGCAAACGGTAGACGCCGTAATTCTCATTTGATTCAAGCGGCGAAAGCGGATAGACCTGGACCAGTGGCAGGGTTTCACTGCTGAATCGTCGATCAACAATCATGAATCTTGCTCCGTATTGTTTTCGAAATCGAATCAAGTCGGGATAACGAACCGTCACACGCACCGTCCCGAGACGCAACGGGAAAACGTCGTAAAAACGATGGGACCATTCAAGCAAACTTTCCGAGTCTTGCGGAACGTCTTTCCAGTTCACAACTTCCGCGCGATTGGCATACCATTTGAAAGTGTGTTGATTGCGTGGGGTGAGCAAGACTTCATCTTGGGGAAGCGTACGATCTACCCATTCGCAAACCGTTATCCAGTCCGAAACAACTCGTTTTCGATTGTCGTTACGGGTGTTCATGCCGACCGCAGAGACGACTCTTCCAGAATCGGTAACGACGGTCATTTGAGTGGTTTCAATCGCGTGCATACCGACAATCCACAACGCGGCGATGGCAATCATCGCTCTTCCGCATTGGATTATTTTGGATTCGCTTACGATCACTGGCCATCGAGCCCAGGCCAACGCCAGCGCGAGCGGCACCATCGCATCGGTCATCCGAAACCAATAATATCGTAACAGCTTTGCCGCTAGGTCTGGTGCAAAAGATGGTAAGGCACCAATCAACAAGCCAACCAACGCAATCATGACGGCACCGATTGTAAACGTTCGGATCGCGGCAAATTTTTGGTCGTGACGCAATATCCAAAATGTCACTCCTGTGAGCAGCACCAGAAACCCGTGGCGCGCATACCATTGCGGTTGTAATGACGATGGCAATAGATGATGGGTCAGACGTTCATACGCGTAGATTCTTGCCGCAGCAGTCACGGTTTCGCCGGCGACACCTTGGGTCAATTCAATCGCTGGGTAGACACCGATCATTGCCAACATGCCACCAATCAACAAGGGCACCCATTGCGACTGCAGGCTCGTGTCCTTGGTTCGATGAAAACCCAGCACAAGCATGGCTGCCACTACTGACCAACCGCCGACAAGCACATGAAAGGCGCTGGCGATACCCAGCAGTGGCCAAACAAAACGCCACTTCCCGTCGATCATCATCCGCATCGCCAACAGCACAAATCCGTAGGCGGGGACCTTGCCTTCGATTCCACCAATGACCCATTCACCAGCAAGATTAAAACCATCGACGCCAGCAATCCAGATCAGTGCAACGGCGAGTACAGCGAACGGTTTGTCGGTGATGACAACCGTGACGAACCGCAATCCAACCGCGATGATCGTCCAGCCAATCAGTCGTCCAATCCACGCCGTTGCTTCCAACGAAAGCCACCGTGTTATTGCACCGAAGGTGAGGTGAAACAGCAGATGCGGATTGCCAGACGAAGCAAAAATATCACGAGCGCACCAGCTTGGATCCCAATAGTTCTTGCTCTTGACAAGGTAGTGTGCTTCGTTGATTCCCGGTGGTGCAATACCGGTGACGACAAAGAAGAGGGCAACCAATAGGAGCACTTCTCCGGTCGCCAACAGCCATGATTTTTGCCGTTCATTCATGACAGGTCCATCGCCATCCGAATCGCTGCTCGCAAGCTCTTTTCACTCGCAATCCCACGCCAAGCGATGTCCATCGCAGTGCCATGATCAACCGAAGTTCGCACGATCGGCAGCCCTAGTGTCACGTTGACCGCGTCATCAAACGCGAGCGCCTTGAGCGGAATCAATCCCTGGTCATGATACATGCAGACGTAGACGTCCGTTTGTTTTCGACGCACTGGTACAAACGCCGTGTCGGGAGACAGCGGCCCGATCACGGCGATGCCTTCTGCTTTTGCGCGATGGATGGCCGGTGTGATAACAAGTTCTTCTTCACGGTGGCTGAACATGCCGTTTTCGCCTGCATGAGGGTTTAAGCCGCACACCGTTACGCGTGCTGGTCGACCCAGCGAATGGCTAACGGCAAGCGAGCCAAGTTTGATCGCTTGATATACGTTTTCCGTTGTCAGTGACGCTGCAACCTCGGCCAGCGGCAGATGGATGGTTACCAATACACAGCTAATCTCTGGCGACGTAAGCATCATTTGATACTCTTGCGTGCCGGTCATTTCCGCAAGCAATTCGGTATGCCCTGGAAACTTGATGCCAGCGGCCTGCCATGCTTCTTTCTGAATCGGACCGGTTACCACCGCATCGAGGTCGCCTCGCAAGGCGGCTTCGACGGCAAATCGAACCCATTGGTACGATGCTGCTCCCGTTGCTGCTGACCATTGTCCGGCCGTCACCTCGCTGGCTCGCAAAGATCCAAGCGAAATCGTCGCCACGCCGCAGTGATGATTGCACAATTCGTTTGTAGGAATCTCTGGCGAGCAATGGATACCGAGTGTTTGGCCGACACGGATCAATAAATCTTGGTCTCCAATCAGCACCAGCGCTGCCCGAGAATCCGTTGGCCAGTCCGCTGCGACACGAAGCGCCAACTCTGGGCCAATCCCCGCCGGATCACCGATCGTCAGTCCAATCCTTTTTGTCAACTTCTTGTCCATCATTTCTGCCAAGCCGATGCGTTATCATTCAGCCCGAATGGGCGTGGACTTAAATAGCGGAACGGCGCGAGCCGTCCGATGCCGTTTCGAAAAACCCCGCGAAACACCGGGCGGCTTGCGCCGCACCGCTAACAAAATGCTTCGCATTTTCGTAAAGTCAACGCAATTGGGTCACGTGGGAAATAAACTTCAATCTGAGCCATATGGTTATGAACGAGTCGCGTTTTAATCGCAACATGCACCTTCGCGAATCAATCGAGATAATTGTGATGGTCGGAGTTGCAGCAGCAATTCTCTACTTTGCCGATAAGGTTGGTGACAGTACGAGACCATGGCTCGTCTGGCTGGTCGTGATTGTCGCATTTTCAAAGACAATTTACTACTTTGCCGAGTCGCTGTGGCATTTATTGCAAGCCGCCGCCTGTGACCTGCGGTATCACGTTTTCCTTACCGTCATGGGCTACAACATGGCCGAAGTCACGATTTCGTTCGCCATTGATTTTTATTGCCTGTACCGGCTTGATCCACAGTGCATTACCGGGATTTTACCGAACCTCGGTGCCCCCGAGTTGTTTTTTCAATGCTTCTATTTCAGCGTATTGAACTTCTCATTTTTTGGCTACGGAGACATCATTCCTGCACAGGTTCCATCGAAAATCGTGATGCTGCTTGAAGTGATCACCGCGTTTACCACGGTCATTTTTCTCATCTCTGATTTCGTGAGCATGAAGGATTCGATGCGCAAAGATCGTTCGATCAATTAGTGGGATAGGCTTCCAGCCTGTCGCATTGAAAATGACAGGCCGGAAGCCTATCCCACTTCAAAAACCGGACGGTTATTGATCGAACAGTCCTAAGGCTGGGACTGAGCGAGTGACAATAACTGATTGGCTACCGGATCATGTGAATTACGGTTGCAAATGCTTCTAGGAACGACGACAATCGTACCTAATCATCACGTCAAATCCCACCTTTGCCCGCCATCACCCCACAGCAATTCACTTCGACGCGGAATGTGATCAAAGTCGAACGAGCGATTGTCATGCGGGGCATTCCCACGGAGATCAAAATGCTGCCACGGCTGCCTCATTACGGACTGGACCGTCGACATTTCCTCCGTGTTGGATGCGCGGGAGTTGTCGGCAGCATGCTACCAGCGTCGAGAGCCATCAGTGGAACTCGAGGCGATGTGCCGATTGGTTACGGACGTGCAAAATCCGTGTTGATGGTTTTACTCAGCGGTGGTCCCAGCCAGTTAGATACTTTTGACCCAAAACCCGCAGCACCCGCGGAGGTTCGTGGTGAGTTTTCGACCATTGGAACTACCGTCTCAGGAGTTCATGTTTGCGAACACCTGCCGAAATTCGCCACTCAGATGAATCGCTGGGCGATTGTTCGTACGCTGTCCCATGGCCAGCAAAATCATTTGCTCGCGACTCATGTTGCGCTCACCGGGAGACCAACTCCGGACTCGCGCGGTGGCAGTGATGCGGATAAGGTTGAATCGCGTTCTGACTTCCCGAACTATGCAGCGGCACTGGACTTGATCCGGCCGCGCGACGATGGCATCCCAACCGGCGTATCGCTGCCGAACTATTACATCGAAGGCCCGTTAACATGGCCTGGTCAACATGCAGGCTTTCTTGGTGCGAAACATGACCCCTGGCAAATTCAAGGCGATCCGAACGCTGCCGATTTTCGCATGCAATCGCTCAGTTTGCGTGACGGTGTTCCCCAGGGCCGATTGCAATCACGCCGTGAACTTTTGGAAACGCTGAATCACTCGGGGGAATCGTTTCATCTAAACGATTCAAACCCCTATCGTGATCATCAAAAGGCGGCCTTCAAGTTATTGACGTCAGGGCGAGTCGTCGATGCTTTTGAGCTGCAGCGGGAAACGGATCAAACACGAGATCGATACGGAAGAAATAAGTTTGGTCAGTCTCTGTTGCTGGCACGTCGACTTGTCGAAACGGGTGTGCCTATGGTTCAAGCCTCCATGGGTATTGTTCAAACGTGGGACACGCATGTGGATAACTGGGGCCGGCTTAAGAATACGCTTCTTCCGCAACTCGATCAGGGCTTGGCAGCCTTGATGGATGATTTGGCAGGAGCGGGATTGCTTAACCAAACAATGGTTGTAGTGATGGGTGAGTTTGGCAGAACGCCGAAGGTCTCCACGCTGCCTAGCCAAACCATTCCCGGCCGCGACCATTGGTCTCAAGCCTATTCAGGTTTGTTTGCCGGGGCTGGTATCCAAGGCGGCCAAGTGCTTGGACAAACCGATGAGCAAGCTGCCTTTCCGGTCACGCAGTCATGGTCGCCAGCGGACATCTGTTCGACGGTTTTTAATGCCCTCGGCGTCGATTCTGAAACAACTATCTTGGACCCGTTGCAACGCCCCCATCACTTGCTTAACGGCAATGTCATCTCGCCGCTTTACAGCGGTCGCCCCGCTTGAATAAGTGTCGCCTTTCGCTCCGCGAAAGTAGCGTTCTTCTGCACAAGGCCATCAGCTAGTTGGCGCTGTCCAACTAAGCAATGATTTCTTTCACCACGTTACCGGCAACATCCGTCAAACGGAAGTTTCGGCCGTTGAAGAGGTAGGTGAGCTTGGTGTGATCCATTCCCAACAGGGCAAGAATCGTGGCATGCAGATCGTTGATACTAACGCGATTTAAAACTGCTTTATTGCCGATTTCATCGGTCTCACCATGATGAGTGCCTCCCTTCACGCCGCCACCGGCAAACCAAGCGGTAAACGCGTTAGGATTGTGATCTCGCCCTGGCTTATCTCCTTTCTGGGCGAGCGGCAGTCGGCCAAATTCGCCGGCGCAGATCACTAACGTGCTTTCTAGCAGTCCTCGCTGTTTTAGATCTGTTAGCAGGCCAGCAATCGGCACGTCGGTCTCTTCAGCAAATTGTCGATGGTTACCCGCGATATCGTTATGGCCGTCCCAAGAAAGTTGGTTGTCCATACCGCCCGAGAAAATTTGAATGAACCGAGTGCCACGCTCCACTAGGCGGCGAGCCAGCAATGTTTGCTTGCCAAAATGAGCGCACTTTTCGTTGTCGAGGCCGTAAAGAGACTTTGTCTTTTCATCTTCGCTGTTGATATCGAATGCCTCCGGCGCAGCAGTTTGCATTCGATAAGCGAGTTCAAAGCTTTCAATTCGAGCCGCCAATTCCGCTTCTGCGGGACCAGTTTGTTGATGTTGTTTATTGAGCCGTGCGACGAGGTTTAACTGCCGCCGTTGCTCGCCATCGTTCATGTGCGACAAACGCGAAAGGTTGGCAATCGGATCGCCTTGGGCTGCAAGAAATGTTCCTTGATACACGCCGGGCAAGAACCCAGCTCCCCAATTCGTGGCGTGTCCCTTGGGCAACCCGCGTCCCTTGGTGTCACACATGACAACATACCCCGGAAGGCTCTGACTCTCGCTGCCCAGTCCGTAGGTGACCCAGGAACCGACGCACGGGAACCCCATCCGGCTCATCCCTGTGTTCATTTGAAACAGCGCTGGCGCGTGATTATTGGTCTCGGTGAAACAACTGTGGATAAACGCCATTTCATCAACATGTTGGGACAACGACGGGAAAATCTCGCTCACCCAACTACCGCTTGCACCGTGCTGGGCAAACTTGAATGGAGATTTCATCAAACCGCCAACCGAATCAACAAAGAACCCGGTTTTGTTGTCGAACCCTTCCAGAGTTTTTCCGTCAAGTTTTTCCAGTTCGGGTTTATAATCCCAGGTGTCGACGTGGCTCTGTCCACCATTCATAAAGAGCCAGATCACGCTCTTTGCCTTGGCTGGAAAGTGTGCTGGCTGCGGCGCAAGGGGAGCCAATGAACGATCAACGAAACCATCGCCTGTTGCAGCTAACAATTCAGGTTTTAGAAACCCTTCTTGGTCGAGTAACGAGGCCAGCCCAAGCAAACCAAAGCCGCTGCCTAGGCGCGTAAGAAACTCACGTCGCGCCGAATTGGAAGAGTCATTGTCTAAGCTTCTGGTCACGGTTGATCCTAACAAAACCTGGGCACAATCAGTCAACAAACACAAACTCGTTCAAACTCATCACGGCCTGACACCAATCGACAAACGCAAGTTGGTCCGCATTCGCAGCAGCCGATGTCGCGTAATCGGCAGCTTGCTCTCGCAGGAAGTCAATTGCGATTCCCATCTCCTCGGCTGACGGCTCTCGTGAAAAACAGTAGCGATACACAGACCGAATTTGGTCGTCTAAAACACCGTTTGCTGATGGCTTAACTCGCATCGCCAAGCCTTCCGCATAGCCTCTTACGATGGCATTGTTCATCATCAATAGTGCCTGCGGTGCGACAGTCGTCGTGGTCCGTTGAGCTAAGTCCTGCAACGCGTCGGGAGCATCAAAGAGGCTCAGCATCGGGATCAGTTGGCTGCGCTTAACAAAGAAATAAATACTTCTTCGCTTCATATTCATATCCAGCGTTCCCGGTCCGAACGGCGTCGGGTCGAGCTTGTTGCTTACCGCCAACAACGAATCACGAATGCTCTCGGCTTCAAGCCGACGCGGGGCATAACGCCAAAAACGTGTATTGCTGTGATCAGCTAAAAGACGTGCATCGTCGGCGGTTGATGACTGCATGTAGGTCGCGGAGAGCATCATCTGCTTATGCAAATCTTTCAGCTTCCAGCCACCTTGAATCAGCGACGTCGCGAGATAGTCCAGTAGTTCTGGGTGTGAAGGCCGTGCGCCTTGCGTCCCAAAATCGCTCGGGGTCGCGACGAGTCCACGGCCAAAGTGATGCTGCCACAACCGATTCACAATCACCCGTGCAGCCAATCCGCCAGCACCATGCTCAACGTCCGTAAGCCAGTTGGCCATCGACGAACGACGAAAACTTGTTTTCGCACCCGCTGGTGGTAAAACCGTCCAGTGCGCTGGCCCAGCGGGATGGTTCATCAACACCGTGAGGAAACGCTGTTCCGCTTCGTTTTCTTTTTGATTGGGATCACCTCGTTTGAGCACGAACGTTTTATCGTAGAAATCGGGACCTTGCGTATGCAGTCGAACCGCAGGCACGCCTTCACTACAGATCAGCATCTTGACGGTCGTTGGCTGCGGCATGCTTTTGGCGTGCGTTTCAATCGCGGTGACGAGTGCCTGTCGTTCTTTGTCACGTGGCTTGTACCAATCTAATAACAACTTGCGATGTTTGTTCGATGCTTCCCGTAGGGAGCGATCTCCTAACGCAGTGAGTATCTCTTGTATGGATGCAAGATCGCCTCCAATCTCCACGGCAACTGGTGGAGTTGAGTTCGTGATACTCAAGCGAGTCCGGCCGATGTTATGTCGTTGGTTACCGTTAAACTCGAGGGTAACTTCGAGTTCGGTGCCACCCTTAAATCCAATGGGTTCATTCGTATCGAACACCGCCGCATGGTCTTTACCAAACTGCGGATCCACCGCCCAGCCACTGCTACGCACATCGTCAAGGACTAACGCCACGCCCAAATGCGGACCCTGTTCAAAGGTCGCTCGTGGATTTTTCAAGGCAACGACCAGCGGCGGACCGCTCTTGTCGATTGGACGCGCAATGAACGTAAGGTTCGTTAGGTCAAAATTACCGTTGTTGGCTCGCCCCGGCCCGCTGTTCACCATCGACGGGTCGGCCAAAGCCTCCATTCGAATGGCCTTGATGTCCATTACATCGGTGCGTGCAATGATCCGATAGGTATCAAAATCAGGGTTCGTGCCTGTGGCCAAAAATGAACCATCACCCAGCTTTGTCAACGTCGCACCGCCAACGGAAACAAACTCTGCAGGATCGAGAATCAACCATGTTGGCGTCGTCGCTTCGCTCGTTTTGCGCCAAGAATCAAATCGATCCGACAGTGAACTTTCATGATCAAAATCTTGCAACTTGGCAACCAACGGGGCGTGCTCAGCTTCGTACTTGGCAATCGCTTCCGCATCTTGCACCGGGTTGGTCCGAACGTCAAAGTCACTGCGTACCGTGGTGGTGAACGTGCTCACCATGCCGTAATAATCGGCGTTTGGAATCGGATCAAACTTGTGATCGTGACATCGAGCGCAGCCAACGGTTAGCCCCAACATCGTGGTTCCGACAGTACGCGCCATATCATCGAGTTCGTCATAACGTTCTTTTTCGGCTTGATTCGCCGTAATCTGCGTCGCATGAACACCAGCAGCAAGAAAGCCGGTGGCGGCGATCGCCTGCGTATCATGCGGAGCTAACTCATCCCCAGCCAACTGCCACTTCAAAAACTGGTCAAACGGCATGTCAGCATTGAGGGCACGAATCACAAAGTCACGATAGTGATAAGCATTGGGCCGATCATAGTCTTGTTCGAATCCATGGCTCTCGGCAAAACGCGCGATGTCCAGCCAATGCCGGCCCCAGCGTTCACCGTAATGCTGACTGGCAAGCAGCTTGTCGATCACGCGTTCATACGCCTGCGAATCATTGTCGTTGACAAACGCATCGACATCGGCGGGAGCTGGCGGCAGACCGATCAGATCAAGGTAGGCGCGACGGATAAGTTTGTATTTATCCGCCGGGCCGTTGGGAACAATCGATTCTGCGCGGAGCTTGTCAAGAATGAAGCGGTCGATCGCTGTTCGAATCCAACGGATATCCGCGCCAACAAGTTGTCGGTCATCGGGAGGCATCGCGCTGATCAACGGCTGGTAAGCCCAATGCTTACGTTCCGTGTCCAGGTCAATCGTGCGTTGTTTCGAATGTTTGGTTGCTTGAATTCTGGGGTCGGGAGCACCGATTTCGATCCATCGATTGATCAACGCCAGCTCGTCATCGGGCAATTTGCCGCTGGGCGGCATTTGAGTCGGTGCATCGTCCGAATAGCTGAGGACAGTGGCGAGCAGACTTTCCAGCGGCTTGCCTGGAAGCAATGCGGGGCCACTGTCACCTCCTTTTTGCCAACCTTCGCGACTGTCAAGATACAGGTTCGCATGCAGGTCTTTTGCCTCGGCGCTGTGACATTCGTAACAGCGTTTTTGCAACAGTGGGCGAATATGTTCTTCGAAGAACGCCAGCCCCTCAGGTGTCGGCGGAGCATCGTTTCGCGACGGCGACTCGTCGGCCAGCAAAGCCATACCGAACCAACAAGTAGACAACAGGACGGTAAGTATAATTCGATTCATTTTCTTAAGCCAAAATCTCACTTACCACGCGCGCTGGTTCCACACCAGTTAACTTCGCATCCAGTCCGTTGAACGGATACGTGAATCGCTCATGATCAATGCCTAATTGGTGCAAAATTGTGGCATGCAGGTCGCGTACGTGAACACCATCCTTGACGATGTTGTAGCAATAGTCATCGGTCACACCGTGTGTGATTCCCGGCTTGATGCCACCACCAGTCAGGAACAGACTAAAGCATCGTGGATGGTGATCGCGACCGTAATTATCTGCCGATAGTGCGCCTTGTGAATAGACGGTTCGTCCAAACTCGCCGCCCCAGACAATCAGCGTGTCTTCCAACATACCGCGTTGCTTCAAGTCTTGAATCAATGCGGCGGTAGGTTGGTCGGTGTCTTTGCATTGGCCGCGCAGCGCGTTAGGTAAGTTGCCATGATGGTCCCAGCCCATGTGGAACAATTGAATGAACCGAACACCACGTTCTGCCAAACGACGAGCGAGCAAACAATTGGCGGCGTACTTGCCAGGCATGTTCACTTCTGGACCGTAGAGGTCGAGAATGCGCTGAGGCTCGTCCTTCACCTCGGTTAACTCAGGTACACTGGTTTGCATGCGAAACGCCATCTCATACTGGGCAATACGAGTGGCAATTTCCGGATCGCCGGCTTCCGCAAATTTTTGCTCGTTCAGATCACGCAACTCATCGAGCATCGATCGACGCAACTCGCGATTGACGCCGGGTGGATCGGACAAATACAAAACCGGATCGCCAGTATTGCGGAATTTTACTCCTTGATACTTGGTGGGCAAGAATCCGCTGCCCCACAGCCGATCATACAATGGTTGATCATCAGGGCGACCGGTCCCTTTGCTCGTTAGCACCACGTACGCCGGCAAATCTTGGTTTTCGCTTCCCAGACCGTATGCCAACCACGAACCGATACTTGGCCTTCCTGGCAATTGGTTGCCGGTTTGTAAAAACGTAATGGCGGGGTCGTGATTAATGGCCTCTGTATACATGCTTCGGACAATTGCTAATTCGTCGACCAGCTTGCCGGTATGGGGCAGCAATTCGCTCCAATCGGCACCGCATTTTCCTTGTTTTGAAAACTTGAAAACGGAAGGTGCAACCGGAAAATTGGCCTGTCCTGACGACATGCCTGTCAGCCGTTGGCCATTTCGAATGCTGTCCGGCAGATTCTCTCCTCGGTACTTGTCCAGTGTCGGCTTGTAATCGAACAACTCCATTTGTGATGGAGCACCGGATTGGAACAAATAGATGATCCGTTTTGCCTTGGCGACCCAGTGAGGAAGATTCGGCAAGCCGCCGTTGGTCGAAATCTCGCTTGCAGCGATGGCATCGCGAGCGCCGAAGCCGGTAAGCGCGGCCAGCCCAAGTCCACCGGCTGTTTTTGACAAGAACGTGCGACGGTTCAACGCGTCTTGGAGTTGCAGTGTTTGATGGTGATGATTCATGGTGCGGGGGTGTCCTATTCCTTTGTGACCGTTTCGTCCAAATTTAGTATCACGCTGGCCGTGATCGTGTAGGCCGCAAGTTCTGCGGGATCGAGCGAGGTGGCTGCTGGTTTGTCGCCGACACCGAGAAGCTGCTTCGCCGCCTCTGGGCTCGCTTTAAAACTATCTTGCTGGTAACTGAGTCCTTTGAGCAATGTTTTTAATTCTCGTTCGGTCGCAGGTCGCGCTGTTGCCAAGTGAAACGCAAACTGAATCCGTGCTGCTGGATTGTCGCCACCTTCGAGCAGCATTCTTTCCGCAAGCCCTCGCGACGCTTCGACATAGGTGACTTCATTGAGCAATGACAAGGCTTGCAACGGTGTGTTCGTTCGCGAGCGGCGAACCACGCACATCTCGCGTCCTGGCATGTCGAAGATCAGCATGTTCGGTGGTGCATTGGTGCGCTTCCAAATCGAATAGAGGCTGCGGCGATAAAGCCCAGTACCCTTGTCGTGTTGATAGTTGCGCAGATTGCCGTAAACATTGATTTCATCCCAGATGCCATCGGGTTGATAAGGCCGCACCGGTGGGCCACCGAGTTGATTGACCAGCAAACCGCTGATCGCCAAGGCATTGTCGCGTACGAGCTCGGCCTGCAACCTAAACCGCGGCCCATGGGCGAGCAAGCGATTTTCAGGATCCTTTGCAAGGAGCTCGCTGGAAACGACCGAAGATTGGCGATAAGTAGCACTCACTAAAATCGTCTTCAAAATTGCCTTGGTGTTCCAGCCTGATGCGATGTACTCCGTCGCCAGCCAATCGAGCAATTCGGGATGACTCGGGTATTGCGATTGCATGCCAAAGTTCTCGCTCGACTTGACGATGCCAGTGCCAAAGAACATCTCCCAGAATCGATTGACTTGAACGCGAGCGGTAAGCGGATGTGACGGATGAACCAACCACTGAGCCAACCCTAAACGATTATTGGGTGCCCCTTGTGGCAATGGTGGAAGCGCTGCGGGTAACGCAGCGGTAACCTTTTCACCCGGCTTGTCATATTGGCCGCGGATAAGCACAAAACAATCTCGCGGTTGCGGTGCCTCTTGCATCACCATCACCGTTGGGATTGCATTTTCGAAATCAACTTTCGCTTTGCGGGCAGCGTCGCGAGCTACCGTTGCCTTAGCCACCGCGCTTTGCGGCAAAGCGCGAAAGTGCGCAACAATTGCCTGCTTTTGCTCGTCACTTCGATCCGCTGGCAAAACAGAAAGAGCGGCAATCAGTCCCGGCGGCAACGGACTGAACATCGTCGAATCCACCTCAGGCCGATCGGTAACTGACAATCGGAATTGTCCGAGGTTATGATTTCCTAATGCCTCTTGTTTCAATCGGATGGAGAGCGTGCTACCAGCAGGCAATACGACGGGGGCTGCAAGCACAAACACGGCGTGTCGCGTAACTCGCTTGGAGGCATCGTTTCCATCCAGAGCCCAACCCGTAGCATTGTTGCCATCAATCGTATTGGCGATATCCCAATTCGGTTGCGAATAATCAGCGAACGCACGTGAGACCTTGAGCTTGTTCGCGGCTTCCTTAGCAGGGTCTGCCAGAGTGACGTCGGCTTCAAATTCACCCAGCACGGTGTTACCGTTCCCGACTCGTCCAAAACCCTCCGCAGGGTTGCCATTGGCGGCATCGGCTGCGTGCGGAATGGCATCAAGCTGAATCGCCGAGACGGTTCGTGCTTCAACATTTGTTACCGACAACGTGTAGACATCATTGGCCGGCGTTGCCCCCGTGACAACGTAACTCCCATCGCTTTGCAACGTTAGCGTCGCGCCACCGCTGCTGGTCGCGACACCATCTAAAGGCTTCCAAACATTCTCATGGGCGAGCAATTGCGGTCCTGTTTCGCTAGCCCATATCTCAGCATCGCCAACAAGTTTTGCTTCGGCTTCAAGCAGCACTGAGTCCGCCGTAGCGATTGCCGCGTCCAGATCCTTCAACTTGGAAGCGTCTTCTGGTCGCGGAACACGCATGATGGGTGGGGTATTCCCTGACGAAGCGACTCCAGACTCAGGGACGTTATTGAAGTATGCAAAAACCTGGTACATCTCTTTTTGCGAGATTGGATCGTACTTATGGTCGTGACAGCGAGCACAGCCGATTGTCAGGGCCATCCAAACTGCTGAAGTCGCCTCAACTCGGTCGATCACGCCTTCAATACGCCACTCTTCAGCGATCAAGCCACCTTCACTGTTTTGGCGATTGTTTCGATTGAAGCCTGTCGCAATCTTTTGTTCCAGCGTTGCATTGGGAAGGAGGTCACCGGCAAGCTGCTCGAGCGTAAATTGATCGAAAGGCATATTGCTGCTAAATGCGTTAAGCACCCAGTCTCGCCATTCGTGCATGTAACGCTGATCATCCGATTGAAAACCGTTGCTGTCGGCATAGCGGGCTCCATCTAGCCACCACATTGTCATTCGCTCCGAATAACGAGGTGATGCCAGCAATCGATCGACAACTTTCTCGAACGCTTTGGTCGTCGGTTCAGGGTCGTTGACGAACGCTTCAACCTCAGCGATCGAAGGCGGTAGCCCAGTAAGGTCGAGCGATGCACGACGCGCGAGTGTTGCTCGCGTGGCTTCGGGCGACGGCGACAAGCCTTCTGACTTCAGTCGCGAAAATACAAAATCGTCGATGGCGTTGACGCCCCAATTTTGGTCACCGCTGTGCGGCCTGTCCGGTCGTGTTGCCGCGACGAATGCCCAATGCCGTTTGTATACAGCGCCCTGCGCGATCCAGCGCTCAAGAATTTGTTTCTCGCTGGTTGAAAGCGATTTGTTTGTTCGCTTCGGCGGCATCTGCAAGTCATCTTGATCGCTTAAATGGATTCGACGAATCAGTTCACTTGCTTGAGGACTGCCGGCAACAATGGCTGTGTCGCCACTTTCCAGCACTGAAGTCGCCGACTCGAATTGGTCAAGACGCAGCCCTGCTTCGACATGCGACGCATCAGCGCCATGGCAGGCAAGGCATTTATCGGCCAGTATCGGACGCACATCGCGATTAAAATCGATGACTTCGATGCCGCATGCCGCCGGCACACAAGGCAGACAAAATACGGCGGCGAAAGGCAATAAACGCAGGACAACGCTGATACGCATTGTGACCATCCTCGGTGTCAGGTGGGGGTGTTCGCTGGCAGGTGTACCTCGACATTGGCCCGAGTTGCCAGCGAGTGCGCCACAATCACACCTTATAGGATCGTCAATCTTGCGGCAAAGTCAATCGATAACCATAAATCTATCTTCGGCGAGTGACTTTTCGGTGCATCGGATTGAGCGTCCGGCGCGTTGCTGGCTGAACCGCATCTTTGGCTTGTTGGCGTTCGACTTTCTCCGCCGCGACGCGCGTTGCTTCGGGTTTCGTGTCAAATCCGTCGATATGATCGGCGATCAACTGCTTGTTAATCCGCTGTTCAATGGACGTCAGCATGTCACCTTCACCAGGAACTATGAAGGTAAAGGCAATTCCTTCGCGGCCCATGCGTCCAGTACGACCAACGCGGTGGACGTAATCGTCGCAGTCCTGTGGCACGTCAAAATTGATGATGTGGGAGACCGTACTGACGTCGATACCGCGACCTACGACATCGGTTGCAACGAGGATTTTCAGCTTGCGATCACGAACTTGTTGCAATACACGGTCACGCTCACGTTGGGCCATATCGCCGTGCATGCAGCCAGCCGACGCAAAGTCCTCTGATAGTTTGCGTTGCAGTTTATCGGTTCCTCGCCGCGTTCTGCAGAAAATAATCACTTGTTCAGGCTTTTCTCTAACAAGCAATTTACGGAGCAAATCTACTTTTTGATTCTGCTCAACAGTGAAATAACGTTGTTCGATCGTTTCCACCGCCATCGCATTTTGACTGCAATCGACCACCTTGGGCTGGTACATGTACGATTCAGCAAGCCGCCGCACCGTTTCGGGAAGTGTCGCGGACAAGAGCAATGTCTGTCGCTCGCGGGGGCAGCGGCGAAGGATTCGTTCAATTTGTGGTCGAAATCCGATATCGAGCATTCGGTCCGCTTCGTCAAGAACGACGCACCAGATCGAATTGGTGCGTAAGGTTCCACGTTGCAGGTGATCGTGAATTCGTCCTGGCGTGCCAACGACGACTTGTACACCATTTTGCAACTGCCTAAGTTGCCCGGTCATATTCTTTCCACCGGACAACACGGCAATTTCTGTCGGTACTCCGTAAGCAAGTCGCCCTGCTTCCTTGGCCACTTGATCGGCAAGTTCTCGAGTTGGCACGATGATGATTGCTTGGGGATCACGAATCGTTTCAAGATCATCGAGTTGTTCGAGGATCGGAATTGAAAAAGCAGCCGTTTTACCGGTGCCCGTTCTCGCTTGTCCGATGACATCTTCACCATTTAGAGCCAATGGGATCAATGCTGCCTGAATCGGCGTGGCGTGAGCGAATCCAGCCCGATCAAGCGCCGCATACATGACGGGTGATAGATCGAGATCGGTGAATAATGCAGGTGGTGGGCCGACAGGCTTGTCCATCGACGAGGGAGTTCGTTGGGGGCGTTGTTGGAAAACGCGCGGTGGTGGTGAGACAAAATTGTCACGGTATTGACACCGTTGGGCACAGTCTACGCGATTTTGTCATCCAGTTGAATGGCGTCAGTAATTGAGAATGCGATCCTTTGCCAAAGAGGGTTGATTCTGTGAATGCCAGGAACCAATCGCACCCTGTTATATTCGACACAATCGTGCTGCTGGCGTATCTACGATCGTTTTTCTCATCGGTAAAGCCTTTTTCTCTGGTCAGGGCCGGATCGCTGGCCGATAGCCGAAAAACACGTCGGTTTCGCTGTGCACAGGTCGCGAGTCAGTTCGATGCTCACAATCCAAGAACAAACGCGCCCCTCGCGTTCACGTTACCGTCCGGGTGAAGGCATCGTCGTTCGTCCAGCACGTATTTCAGCAAGCCGAATTCTTAGCGAGACGGCGCATGACCTCCGTTCACCGCTCTCGTCAGTTCGGGAAACGATTCGCTTGGTTGCAGGCGGAAACCTAGGAACGGTTAGCGATCTGCAGCAGCAATGCCTTGTCGATGCAATCGGTATTTGCGATTCGATGGAACGGTTGGTCACCGACATGCTGCAGCTTGAGCGCCTTCAATCAGGCCAGTCGCGCGCGGTTCGAACTTGGTTTGATCTGCTGCCCGTTTGCCACCAGGTTGCCGCCACACTGGAGCCTTCTCTACGGCTTCGTAACATTACCATCATTTGGGACGGAATCGCGTCGACAATGCCGCGAGTCTTTGGTGACGCGGACAAGATCGGGAGATTGTTGTCCAACCTGATTACAAACGCAGCGCGGGAAACGGCAGAGCGTCAGTCGGTTCGGGTCCGGGCTTCCGAATCTCAAGATGGACAGTCGTTGCAATTGTGTGTCATCGATGCCGGGCGCGGAATGGACCTGGAGACTTGGAAACGTGTCGCACAGCGTGGCATCAGCGACAGCAATGGCGAAGGCTTAGGACTTTCGATCTGTCGTCAATTAGCGTCGGCGCACCATTCTCCGTTGGTCATACATAGCCGTCTTGGTGTTGGCACTGAAATAAGTTTTGAGCTACCTATCGGAGGTGCAACGTCGGTTGCAACACTTTGGACACAGTGGCGATCCCAGCAGCGAGAGAAGACTACGCCGCGGCGCCGGCTTGAGCCCGAGGTTGAGTGTGAAAATGGCCTTGGACACCACCGTTCTTTCACATTGCCTGATTCACAACTCTTGATGCTCCACCATGACGGCCCACCGCCAAAAAACATTGGGTACGCGATTTTGTTTTGTGTGGCAGTTGGCGCTGCGGTATCGAGCAAGACTGTCGAAGCGTTCAACGAACGTCTACAAAGTGATCAGCGAGCCTTCGACCTCGTATACCGCGTAAGCGATCGTCGCTGGGTCGTCGCTTGGGACTGTACTGCCGAGGAAGCTAAAGAAAGGATGGAGATATTGTCGGTGGCTGACGTTACATCGTATGATTCTGCGTTGCGATTGACGTGGTCGCCTACAAGAGTTTTGGACCTTTCATCAAGCAGTGCTGCCATCGTGCTTGCCGATGCGCTGACCCGAGAAGCATTGCATGAACGAGAACCAGTTGGTTTTTTTGATGATGACATGTCCAGTGACGGCGGAACCAATTTCTTGCCTTCGCCCATCCCGGCAGAGCGACTTCAAGCCGAACTCTCTCACCTTGCATCTCGATTAGGTCAGCAGACCGAAAAACTCAACCGTTCTTCTCGTGGTCGGATGAAGCGTAGTCGCGATGAAAATGTTTGAAAAACATCACATCTGCCCGCGACGTTTCCGGCGGAGCGTTGCAGGACTCTCGATGTCACAACGGATCGCGAACTCTTGGAGTTGACGATCGTCTGCTTGTCCAAATGACCGATCAGTCTTACATTTGTCGCAGCTTACAGGCAATGGCGGGCAACGCCCTTCGCAATTCCTAATTCTTCATGAACGCAGTTGAAATTGAAGAGGCGGTTAGCAAGCTGGCGGAACAAGTGTTCGATCCGGTCGAGTTTCCGTATGCGTTTCTGGAAGCGTTTGGCAATAAGCCCGCCACGATCCAGCGGTTACGCACTACTGGCAAGAACACGACGAACAAAAGCGATATCCTTCGCGATGACGTTGTCGCCATTTTGCAGCGAAATAACATTCACATCGGTATCTGCAAGTCCGGCGGTCCGGATGCGGTAGCCGACGTGCTGGGCCGATTGACCAGCAGCCCAGCGACCGCCAAGCATAAGGCCAAGTTCGCACTAGCGACCGATGGTGAAACGATCCATGCGGCGAGTCTCAATACAGATGATCCGCCGCTGGTTTGCAAATATGCGGACCTGGCCGATCACTTTGGTTACTTCCTCGAACTAGCCGGCATCTCGACCGTTCGTCAGATCCGTGAAAATGCTTTCGACATCAAGGCGACTGGGCGGCTGAATCGCTTGTACGTCGAACTGCTTCGCAACAACCCCGATTGGGACGGCGACAAGCGGCGTGAAGACCTCAACCACTTCTTCGCTCGTTTGATTTTTTGTTTCTTCGCCGAAGACACGGGTATTTTTCACGGCAACGGATTGTTCACCGACACGGTTCGCCAGATGAGCGACTCCAGCGGTGAGAACACGAATTTTGTCCTGTCCGAAATCTTTCGGGCCATGGATGTGTCGATGGCAAAACGCGACGCAGCGAATTTGCGATCGTGGGCCGGCCAGTTTCCTTACGTCAACGGAGGTTTGTTTGGCGGCGGGGCGGGCAAAGAGGATGTGCCCAAGTTCACCCAAATCGCTCGGTCTTATCTTCTCCACATCGGCTCGCTCGATTGGACGCAAATCAATCCCGATATCTTCGGTTCGATGATCCAAGCTGTGGCCGACGACGAAGAACGCGGCGCGCTGGGCATGCACTACACCAGCGTGCCGAACATTCTCAAAGTCCTTAATCCACTGTTCCTAGATGACTTACACGCCAAGTTAAAGGAAGCGGGCAGTAATGCTCGTAAGCTGCTCAACCTTCGCAAGCGTTTGGCTCGCATTCGCGTCTTCGATCCGGCGTGCGGCAGCGGCAAC
>JAYVSE010000134.1:0-11238 GCA_043775635.1 Planctomycetaceae bacterium
AAGGCGATGTACTGGGATCGTGATGGCATTGCAATCTGGATGAAGCGACTGGAGCGTGGGACGTTTCAGCGTCCCGTGGCAATCGCCGGGATTAGCCAAAATGCCGCGGTGCTGAGTTGGATTCTGCGTCTCGCCAAGAGCTTCGAGAGCGTGAGTCGCGGCTTGTGCTGTTAGGGATTCGCAAGTGGCTGGACTCCCGACTGTCGCTTGATGGTGGCCTCATCGGTGGTTTTAGCGGTACGGCGTGAGCCGTCCGGCCTTGCTGAGGTTCGAGCCACTGGATGGCTCGCGCCATACCGCTAAATTATCGTTCACGGCGTAGCTCCAAGCTTAGGAACGCTTCGGAATCGAACCAAGCGGTAGGAACATTGCTTGCGGAACGGGCCGATCACCTAGCGTTCCGCGAATCACTTCTAACGATTCGAATCCATATCGCTCATAAAACTCAATTGCATCGGGCTTGGCATCGACCACCACGCCAATGCACCCAGTCCGCTCCGCCATTTCGTTGGCGAGGTCATTGGGACGCAATTGTCGGACCTCAATCACGATACAACTCACGTATCGCCTTGGTCGGACGCTTCGGTTTTTCGATCGACTCAGCCAGCCTTTCACCGCTTTTTCGCGAGATCTCAATCTCTGGCGGAATATGCAAGTCTACGGGTATTTCGTTGAGCGCTTTCAAGTGATGCAAAACAGCCGTTTCGATAAGGTGAGACGTTTTCACGCCTTGAGTCGCCACGTACTTTTCCAGTAACTCGCGGGTCTCCGGCGAAATGTTTGCGGAGATTTGAGTCGACATGTTGTCCCCTTGGTCTTGCGATTGTAAATCTACGCGCTGCTCGTCGGTCATCAGCGCTGAGAAATGCTCTGTCCCCCGAGTTTCCGGCGAAATCCTCATGCCTCAACAGCGTTGGCAACCAAGTCATGTCGATCGGCATCGGATCAGTGAGCGCGAACGTCATTCTTGGTCCACTGAGCGTTGGCGACGAAACGCGAATCGCGTTGAGGATATCGCTGTTTAAGGTAAACGCTGAGGTGTCCTTCAGATTCACACCGCTGGGAAGTGATTGCGAATACGAAATCTCAGTCCTTTCGCTCAACAATGCTAACATCAAGTTTTGTGGAGTGCCCTTCAATTTTGCGATTTGCATACGCTCTGGCTTGAACAGCGAATCCCATTGTGCCGTCAATGCGGATCGCCTTTCAACTTCAAGTAGCTGTCGGTTCTCAAGCTTCTGCTCGACAGCCTTACGGTCCTCGTCTTTGCGTTCCGCTTTCTTCTGCCAGTACGAGCGAAAGATCTCCATGTTCGCTTTGGCATCCAAGAGACTTTGGCTTTGCGCATTGCCAATCGCAGTGAGTGCTAGGATTGCTTGCGCGTCCGCTCTCGTCCTTTCACTCTCGGCGTTCAGTAGTTCCGCTTGGGCGAGTGTCCACTCGACGAGTTGCTCGTGCGGTAGTTCACGCATTTTCTTTTGATTTTGGCGATCGAGCTTATTTTGAGCAAACGCCTCTTGATGTTGATCACATAACATCATAATGAATGCCAGTAGTACAAGCCAAACCGCCCGTTGAGGCCTAATGCAGGGGTCGGATAAAAATTTGCCAAGTGAAGAATAATGGTCCTCATCCGCCATTCGCTCGACGTATTGCATAAGTCTAATTTCCATGTTCGTGCTAAGTTCGAGGACCTTATTGTTTTACGGATTGAACAAACGCATTGATTGTTTCGAGCGCAACGGATTCGATCTGGGCCGTATCAGCATCGCCATCAAGCTCGTTTCTACAAATGATTCCAGCAAGCTTGCCACGAATAACCAACGGGCAGCCAAAAAGATTTTTGTCGGCGGCGAATGGCGGTGCCGTTAAGCGAACGGCTTTGCCAAAATTTTCAACAGCGGGGCCAAAGCTTTTAATCTTAACGGTTTCCGAAACGGTCGTCCGCTCGTCCTCCGAATCAAATAAAGGATCGTCTTTTGGTAACCCACTTAAAATCGCAATTAAATCTTGGTTTGGTCGTAGCGTCAAACCCGATGCGATTGGCAAACTGAACTCGGTCTTGTCGGTTTCAATCCAACCGATATCGACGGCCGCCATCGACGCACGCGCCAGGTTTGCAAGGTTGGTCAGTTGCGTGACATCCTCGGCTTTTGCCTGATTCGTGTCGGCTGAGTTTTCAGCTTCGTCGAGTTTTTGATTAATTTGGCCATACGTCAAAAGTCTCTTGGAAAACTCGGGATTTATCCCCGTCGCGGAAACTGATTGGCGGGTGCCGGACTTAAGATGAATCAATTGAACGACGCAATTCTTCGATTGGTCGATTTGTTGCGACGCCAGAATAATACTCCCAGTCGTCAAGATTCGTCGCGGTCCAACGGCAACCCCTGTGCCAATGCGGTAAGTTGTCTTGTCCGCTTTGGTTTCAACGACGATCCAATAAAGCGAGTCGGCGGGCCCCGTAGATTGAATTGGGGGCAACGGTACTTCTGGCGGCCGAGGAACGATATTGCTCTCTAGTACCGTGCGATTTTCATCAGGTAAATTCGCGACCTCAGCCTTTACTGTGGGGGCATCTTCACCACGAAACGCATAGATTGTTAATAGAATTAACGGGATCGCGATGGCGCCGAAGGCTACCGGTAACCATTGAACTTTTTGAACCCGATCTGATAGCCCGGAACCTGCCAATACCGGTTTCTGAATCTGTATTGTGTCCGTCGCGTCCAGATCCGATGACCTTTTAACAGATTTGACCGACGCGGCTACCGCGGCAACGACGTTAGGTGCATCGAGTAGACTCGCGACATTTACTTGATACGTCCCAAAGTAAACCGTCATCCCACGGTAAATTGCCAACCGCCTGAGACGTTGCGCGGGATACGCTTCGTGGAAAATGCCATTCGTGCTATTTGTGTCCTCAAGCACGACCGTCCCTTTTTGTCCGATGATCAACCGGGCGAGACGGCCGGAAATGTTGCCTACGTCAAGCACAATGTCACAGTCTGGTGATCGACCAACGGTTAATACCTTTGCCGCACACTCACCGCTTGGCCAAGGGAGCGGGATTCCATCGGCCAGCCGCACATCGGTCGTGGGAGTGACTTGAACGGTATCTAAAGCACGCTTACCCGCGACCATCACGGCCCCTTCGAGCGGCTTTATCGACCAACTCGAGCCGATCGATGTCAACAACGCATGCTGCGGAGCGATCCGCTTGTCCGCGATGCAAACGTCGCAGCCGATGTCGCTGCCGATGACCCATCGAGTAGTTGTGGACTGATTGCTCAGGTTCAATAGTTTTCCGTCAAGTCAATAATTCCTAATTCCTCTCAACGAGAGTTTATCAACGAAGTAGCGTTTCAATGCCATCCTCACTCCAAGTCAATTCCATTTGTCGCCGCATCCTATTAATCATCGAATTTTCCAGATCACCTGCACTTAGCGTTTACGCTTGTCCAATCCCCCGTCGGTTAGGACGTTACAGTAGAAGGCAATTACAGTGAATTTCCTGTCAGATATTTCGTCAATTTTGGAACATTTTTGGCAAAATGATTTCTACTGGAATCGGACGTTGATGCCTCGTAAGCGAGTGATTTGACGGCCCACCGCAGGAATTAGGGCCGCATCTACACGGGGCAACCGCGGAGCTGTGACATTGGATAGCCAGGGGTGCAAACCCCTGGTAGCATCGAAACAAACGCATTGGGAATCGATATTGTTCCGACCGGATGCTACGACGGGGTTCATCCCCGTCGGGCCATAATCACAACCAGAAGATGCTCGGAGTGAGCCTCGCTACCATGCGGCTCGTCCGCGTGGAGCGTTAATCAATCGTTATACGCATCGCTGCACGATCATTTTCTGATCATGGCCCGACGGAGACAAGCTCCGCCCGTGGCCGACGTCATTTCTTCTTCGCCTTCTGGTTGTGATCGTGGCCCGACGGGGACAAGCCCCGCACGCGGCAAGATTATGGAATTAAACTTGCGCAAAGGCTTTTTACTCACAATAGCAAATTTTTAACAGCCCAGCGTTGCCCCTCGCTTTGTTGATTATGGCCGTTGGCAACCAGAACGGCTGCGAGAGGCGAAACCTCAATAAGCGTAAGCGAGGGACGACGCATGATCGATTTCTCTGACAATTTTCGATTACCCAGGCACCTCCATCGTGTTTCGTTTCCAGTTGCTTAAGCGCATCGAGCTTAAGCAACCGGCCTGATGCGATCTGCTTCGTTAACGTAGAATAAGCATTCAATCATTTAATACGCCACCAATCAAATCATTTCCTCTTACTCCCAGTCCCTGATCACGACGAATAGCTAAGGAGCGAGCGAGATTGTTCCTAAGCAGTCGTCGTGTTCAGGCGTGGTAGGATTAAACTCCATGGCTCTCATTCACGCCTATGAATTTCTAACGTCAACACCCTCAGAAATCTCGCCAGTGCTGATCGCATATGGCTCCGATCACGGGCTGCGCGGTTGGGTCGTTTCGCTTTTGAACCAAGGTGCGGATGTGACCGTCGTCGACGGCGAAACCGCTCGTTGGATCGATATGCACGATGAGCTTTCAACGTCGTCATTGTTTTCTTTTGGTCAACGACGCACCGTTGTAGTCCGCAATGGAGACAAACTGGTTAAAGACTTTCGCGGTGAGATTGAAGCCTACGTCGCTGAACCTGGCGACGCGAGCCGATTGATCTTGGATCTTGAAACCTTGCCGAGCAATACAAGGCTCTACAAGAGCGCTCTTAAAGACCAAACGCTTGTCCACTGCGCTGCACCACAAGCGGGTTCTGGTCGCGGAGTAAAACCCGATCTGGTGAAAATGCGAGCGTTCATCACTGGGTATTTGGCACCTCGACACCAAACGAAAATCACTGGCTCTGCATCCGATACGTTGGTTGAGATGGTCGGTGACAGTGCCGCGATGCTAGACACCGAAATTGCCAAACTTGCCGTTTACTTGCCAATCGGTGGAACGATTAACGAAACGCTGGTGCGTGATGTTGTTGAAGGATGGCGCGGAAAAACGATTTGGGAAACAACGGATGCAGCCGCATCGGGCAATTCGGCAGAAGCGCTCAAGCACCTTGATAAATTGATGAGCGGTGGCGAGCGCGCGATCGCATTGCTCCCTCAACTATCCTGGGCGCTGCGCCGTTTGGGCGTCGCAGTTGCGGTGATTGAAGAGAAAGAAGCCAGAGGTGGGAAATGCACGGTGCGCGATGGCATCGCCGCGAGCGGTTTCAAAGGTGGACCCCAGGATTTCACCAAAGCCGAGGCACAGATCAAGCAGCTTGGTCGCAAGCGTTGCCAACAACTGCTCTCTTGGTTGCTGGAGTCCGACCTGCGGCTTAAAGGCAGTCATAGCACCGAGGGTCGGGACCGCTGGGCATTGGAAGAGCTGGTGCTAAAAATGACCAAAGGTTTGTGACGTCCTTACCGCGTTGATTGCCGTGGTCAGGAAAGCGGCCCCGTCTGACATAGTTCATGTGGCGTCACGCACATGTCCGAAATAAACTCATTACGCGATTACATGACGCACGCCATCTTTGACGATTCAGCCGCATGTCGTGACTGCAGCATATCCGCCATGGCCGCCGTGATCGGTTGTCCGGTTCGGATCTCGACGAATAAGTATTGGCCCTGTGGATTCAAATCCAAAAACACGTAGTCGCCCTCGTCATTGATTCGCATGTCCACCGTGCTATAGCTCAAACCCAGGTTGCGCATCAGTTTCAACAGTCGATGCTCAACCGACTTCGGAAGCTGGTGCGGTCGATAATCCGCATTGTTGTCGAGTCGACCGTCTACGTGCCCTTGGGGATTGAACTCGGCAGTGAAGAAGCGATCACCCACGATCGTGATTCGCACCTCGGCTGATCCGGACACCGCCGACTGAAAGATCATTGGCGCAAGAATCAGTTCATCCAACCGATCTTCGTCATGCTCATCCCAATGTTTCGTGTACAGGAACTGCTCGTCCGAAACCGCCAACGTTTTATGAATCACGCGACCTTCGTGTCGCTCGACAAACCGCACGACAGCGTCTCGGTCATTGGTGACCAGTGTTTCGGGAATCATCAATCCCACGCGGCGTGCCAGGGCGAGCTGATACGGCTTGGTCGCAGCTTTTTGTTTATATGGATCGCTAATGAATTCTGCATCCAAAGAATAGATGGCACCCCAAATCGCCTCGGTCCATTGTCGTTGCACAAACATCCGATCAGCGGCATCGCGCAAGCCGGCATCGTAATCGGGAGGAAAATTTCGTCGCCACCATACACAGCGTACCTGACTAAGATCGATCACCGTGCCGTCGCCTTGAACCCACTGCATCAGTTCGTGATTTGCTGGATCAGTGCGGAGCACGGCCGTGGCACTGAACTCCCTCACATCGCCGATGACCACCGGCTCGCCGCGGCGTCGCAACTCATCGGCGACGACCAAGGAATGACAATCATGGTTGCCTGAAATGATTAAAATCATAGCTGTAACTCGATTCCGCGACTGCGTAAAAAAGCTTGTTCCCGTTCGGCGTAGCTACCATCGTCTTGCAAGGGCGCTTTAGACGCACGCGTAACGATGGCGAACGGCCGTCGTGTTTTAAATAAATGTTGTTCATCGGCGGTCCCCGACGAAATGTTCCACAGGCGAAAACCGTGTTTCACAGTCAGGCGAACCGCGATGCCTACGTCAGTTCGCTGTTGAGGCAGCGGCGGTAGTTCTTCAACCGAAAGCACGTCTTCGGCGATGATTTCAAGTGTGTAGGGTGGCATCAGCAAACTGACTGACTTCACATCTGCTGAGATTAAGAATCCTTCCACTTGGAATGAATCAGCAAGCGTTGCGAACATGTTTGTTAAGGATTCCATGATTATACTTTGGCAATTCGGTGTGATTCAGTCGCATCGTAAAAGAACCATTGCGGCCGGCGCGTTGTGACGCGCGCTCGGCTGCAATGAATTGGCGATCAGTGGTCGTAACCACAGTCGTCTTCGCAACCGCCACTACAGGTCGGCGACGTGGCACCGAACGACGCACGTCGTCCGCCCGTCACGCGCTGCAGTTCTTCGTCCTTCAATAGGACGACGTTCAGGCCGCTCGCGATCGCGCGAACTGAGTTTTCCTTCGGGGCCAAGCGAGATTGCAGGCTCGAAAGAGACGTTTCTTGCTGACTCTTCATTTCAATTTCCTTCCAAACTATCGAGTGAAAAAAGTTGGATGAATCACGTTGATCCACCACTGTACTTTTGCGACTGGGCGTTGTACCCGGTTGCTGCTTTACTTAGCGGACAGCTAAATGATCTGTTACCATCAAGTTAGGCTGATCGTTCCCTTAATTGTGCGGATCAGCAGCATCAACAGCGAATGTTGATCGGTAACGATTTCCGAAATGCCGGTCATGCCCAACTTAATCCGGCCGCAGTTGGCTCCCCGTTCAACTTGTTCCGTGGCAAGTTGAATCGTGACTTGGTAAACAGCAGACTGCTTACGATTGGGACCTTCGATCAAGCGTGAATCGGGTGATATAAACTGGACGGTTCCCGCCGCCACTCCGTACTCGCGGAAATCAAACGCGTCGAGTTTGATTCGCACGGGCATGCCGGTCTGCAGACGCCCAACATCGCTGGAAGAAACGTCGGCTACGAGTGCCAAGGAGTCTTTTCTGACGGTGCTGATACCCACTTTGCCGCCCTGCACAACGTCACCTGCTTTTACAGTTACTTCGGTGACTACGCCATCGTTGGGCGACGACACGGTCGAGCGACCAATCCGCAACCGCACCTCTTCGATCTCGATCCGCGTGAATCGACTCTCACCTTGTTTGTTGTTGATTAGAATTTGCGTTTCTTGGTGTTTAACGCGAGCATCTCGAACGACGGCTTCAAGCGATTTACGCAGTACATCGACGCGTTGATTGAACACGGGTAACGCAGCTTGGGCGACCATTTCAGTGGCCTTCGCGAGCGCGGTGCGGGCTTGATTAAGTTCACGCTCAGATGCCGCCTGTTGTGTTTGCAAGCGAGTGATCCGAACATGCTGATCTTGAGCATCAGCCAGCTCGGCGAGCGCTGAACGAAGCTCCGATTCGCGTTTGGCAATTGCAGTCACGTTATCCACTTCAGCGTTTTTCAATTCCGCTTCGGCGCGTGCCAAGTCCTGGTCCGTTTTTTCGCTCTGCAATGATTGAAAATATTGCAACTGGCTTAATTGCGATTCGTTGGACATCAACTTCTGCTCCAATTGCGCAAGTTGATTTGCCAGTCGTTCGGTATTAAACCGCAGGAGTAAGTCACCCTTGCGCACTGTCAGCCCGGCATCAACGTAGACTTCCTCGACTTGCCCGCCGGTTTCGCTTGCAACGTGAGTAGTCAATTCTTCCCAGCCGTGATTCTCACCCGCGATCGCTCGTACGCGGCCATTTGCCAAAATCACCAGACTCGCGTTTGTATAGGCCAGCCATGTGACGCTCACGGCGATCAACAGCGTCAGAATCAACACCGTGGCGTGCATGAACTTGGGAATGGGCACACAGACCAGATGCTGGAAATCGGCGGCGTCCTGAAGCTCTTGATAAGTAGTTGTTCTCATTGGGTGGGTCTCTGTTGAATTGGCTGAGTTTTTGTTTATTAACAATAAGTGTGTCCGTTCACGCGAGACTTAAGATCAATCCCGTCGGTTTGAGCACGCCAGAGCCTTGTATACTGTCCATCTTGGGCGATCAGGTCGTCGTGGTTACCTGATTCGACGATGCGACCTTTGTCCAACAAGTAAATGATGTCGGCGTCTTTGATCGTGCTGAGGCGATGTGCGACCAACACGACTGTTTTGCCCGCCAAGCCAGTGTGCAGGCTTTTTTGAATGGCTTGCTCGGTGGCCGTGTCCAAATGACTGGTCGCTTCGTCAAAGATCAGGATCTCGGGCTTGCGTACCAATGCACGGGCGATCGCCAATCGTTGCCGTTGCCCGCCGGACAAGTTTGCTCCTCGTTCACCAATGAGCGTGTCATAGCGATCAGGCAAATCGGAAACGAATTCTTCGAGCCCCGCTGATTTCGTGGCCGCGACGATCTCGTTCATCGTGGCATTCGGATTGCCTAACGCAATGTTTTCTTTGACAGAACCAGAAAAAATGTATGGTTCTTGCGAGACCAAACCGATGCCGCTACGCAACGACTGCAAATCAAAATCACGCATGTCCGTACCATCGATTGTGATCTGACCACCGGTCGGGTCGTAATAACGCATTAGCAACTTGAGCAGCGTCGACTTGCCCGAGCCGCTTTGTCCAACGATCGCGACTTTCGCTCCGCTAGGGATCGTCAAGTTGATATCCTTCAAGACCTGCTCGCGAAATCCGTAACCAAATGTTACACCGCGTAATTCGATTGCGTTTTCTATCAAGCCCAGCTTTGCCTTGCTGTGATCGGCGGAGTCCTCGGTATCGAGGTCCATGATCTGGTAGAGCCGATCGATGGCCACCAGAGCGTCTTGGATGCTCAGGTTGGCGATCGCCAATCGTTCCAGGGGACCGAGCATGCAGCCGAGCATGGTGTAGGAGAACAGCAGTTGGCCGATCGAAAGGGCACCGTCAATCACTCGATGACCACCGTACCAAAGAATCACAATTCCTGCGGCGGCGTTTACGATGGTACCCGCCGTATTCAGACTGATACCCACCATTTGAAGCGAGAACAATGATCGGACCACGCTCGCCAAATGGGAGTTGCTTTCTTCGCTGCGAATTCGTTCCAAGGAGTACGCTTTGAGCGTTTCGATCCCAGCGATGCCTTCGACTAGGTACGCGTCGAACTTGGCGTCGTCCTCCATCGCTTGACGAGAAAGTCGTTTCGCAGCCGGTTGGTGCACCACGACGGCGATCAAAAGCAGTGGCACAAATGCGGTCGCGATCGCCGCCAGTTGAAGGTCATAGCACCAGAGCACAACCATCGAGAGCATGACCATGATACCGTCAACCAACACGGTCAGCGCCGTTCCGCTGATGGCCTCGCGAATTTTCCCAGCATCATTGACACGAGAAAGAATCTCGCCAATTTGCCGCATTTCAAAAAATGACATCGGCAATGACAAAATGTGCCGGGCATATGCCGAGATCAACGTTAGATCGATATTGCGACCTATATAAGCAAGAAAATATTGCCTTAGGATACTGAACAACATCTTAAACAACAGGATTAACAGCATCCCGATACCGAATGCATTCAGGAGCCGCGCTTCGCCGCGCACTAAGACGGAATCGACTAGATGTTGTACGAAGTACGATGTCGTCATGCCCAGCAAGGTCATCAAAATGGCGCACAAGAACGCCTCCAGCAGTACCCGGCGCGCCTGTGCGAGGAGTTTAAAAAGACGCTGTCCCGGCTTGGGTGTAACAACTTGTTTTTGGAGTGGTCGGGTATGGTCCGGTTCAAGCAACAATAGATAACCGGTCCAGATATCTTGAAATTCGCTGGCTTTCATTTTTACGATCCCGGCGGCGGGATCGGCGAGCACAACGCCGGTTTGGCTTACTTGGTGCAAAACAACAAAATGACCACTGTGATCTTCATTGACGATATGGACGATAGCGGGAAGTGGGATTTCTCGTAACACATCGTAAGTTCCCTTGACTGCTTGCGCTCGGAAACCGATTTGCTCGGCCGCCGTCACCAGACCCAACAAGTTCGTGCCCACCCTGTCAGTACCGGCCATGGCTCGCAGCTTCTGCACGGAAAATCGAGAACCGTAATGCAAGGCAATGGTGGCGAGCGCGGCGACACCGCAATCACTTTGGTCGTCCTGTCGAACGAATGCGTAGCGAGACATTTTTGAGAGTTCGGGTTGAATCGTGCGACTACATACGAAGAGTTCAACTCACTAAGCGGCCACCAAAACGAAATGTTACGACTTCCAATCACCGTTTTGTTGCAATGTGGGTTAGATCAAAGAAAGGAACCATCGAGGTTCACAAAATCCAGGAACCAGCAAGCTGCGGCGGATGGATGATCTGATAACGGAACGATCGCTGCCGCAAGAGATTAAAGGGATCGTTCAGCGGTGGAATCGCGGTGTGCTTAGAATCGTTCGATCAATCTGTGGGATAGGCTTCCAGCCCAGGGTTGTAAGGGTGTGTGGTGACTACAAATCCCGCAGGCTTGCCCTGCGGATGATTCGGTTTCTGCCTACTCTGAATAGCTTCACTATGTCTCTCCGACGTACGCACGCTCGATTGCC
>JAYVSE010000135.1:0-36090 GCA_043775635.1 Planctomycetaceae bacterium
CGGCTCATGGTCACGACCATCGCCTTGCCTTCCATCGCGCTGCGTCGCTGTTCCCAATGCTCCACAAGGAACTTCGCCACTCGCTCCAATCGCTCGGGCGCGCCGTACAGCTCTTCGATCGGAATGCGGATGTTCTCCGCTGCCTCCTCGCCTGCTTCGTCGGCCTTCGCGGCTTCGGCGATGGCCGCTTCCGCCTTCCTCGCACCGGCCTCGTCAATGGTGAGCTTCACGATTCGCGGCTCGTAGTAGATCGGCACGGTTGCGCCGTCGGCCACCGCCTGCCGAATGTCGTACACGTCCGCATACTCGCCGAACACGTGCCGCGTCACCTTGTCGCCCGCCATCAGCGGCGTGCCAGTGAAGCCGACGAAGGTGGCATTGGGCAGCGCGTCGCGCATCCATTTCGCGCCGCCGTCGACGAATCCGTACTGGCTGCGGTGGGCTTCGTCCGCCATCACCACCACGTTGGATCGCTCGCTGATCTTGCCGTGCGCTTCGGTAAACTTGTGGATCGTCGTAAAGACCACGCCCCCCGATGCCCGGTCGAGCAGAGTCTTCAAATGCTCGCGGCTCTCTGCCTTGACCGGGTCCTGCCGCAGCAACCCCCGGCCCATCGCGAAGGTGTCGAAGA
Organism: Planctomycetaceae bacterium; assembly: GCA_043775635.1. Lineage (GTDB taxonomy): Bacteria > Planctomycetota > Planctomycetia > Pirellulales > Pirellulaceae > UBA6163. The sequence continues at coordinate 632 of JAYVSE010000135.1, forward strand.
GTTGGTCGTCCAGATCGTTGCGGTCGGTGACGATCACCAGCGTCGGGTTGGCCATCTCCGCCGCCCGCACCAGCGTGCCCGCGAGCATGAGCATCGTCAGGCTCTTGCCCGACCCCTGCGTATGCCAGACCACGCCGCCTTGCCCCGTGGCAGCGGCATCCTGCCGCTGGTCTATCTTTCCGTCCTTCACCGGCTGGAAGCCGGTGCCACGTTTCACCGCCGCGATGACCCGCTGTCGCGCCTTACGCACCGCGCGGAACTGGTGATACCCGGCGATCTTCTTGACGATGTTCCCGCGCTCGTCCTCTTCAAACGCCACGCACGACCGCAGGTAATCCAGCAACGGCTCCGGCGCGAGCAGTTCGCGGATCAGCGTTTCCAGCGTCGGCTCGCCCCCGGTTGCCGGTCGCCACGGCGTGAAGCGTTGCCGCCCGCTGGTGATGCTCCCGACGCGAGTCAGCAGCCCGTCGCTGGCCACCAGCAACAGGTTGGGCACGAACAGGTCCGGCGCGGTTTCTTTGTAGCGCCCGAACTGGTCGATCGCCGTGTTGAGGTCCGCCGCCACGTTCGCCGGGTCTTTCAGTTCGATCACCACCAGCGGCAGCCCGTTGACGAACAGGCTCAGGTCCGGCCGGATCGTCTTGCCGCTCGGGCCTTGGATCGTCAGTTGCCGCACGACGAGGAAGTCGTTGTTCGCCGGGTTGTCGAAGTCGATCACTCGCGCCCGCCCGCCGCGCATCTCGCCGGTCTTGGGGTCTTTGTATTCGACCGGCACGCCATCGGTGAGGAGCGCGTGGAAGTGGCGGTTGTTCTCGATCAGTGTGGGGTGAGGCGGGCGCGAGATGACTTGCAAAATCGGAACGATTGCCTCGGTCGGCAACATCGCATTGAATCGGGCGATCGTTCGCTGAAACCGGTCTAAGAGGAGCGGGGATTCAAATGTCGTACGCTCAACGACAGGCGCGTCCGGCGAAACTTCCGGGCCGTTTCGCACGTCGAATCCCATTGAGCGAAAAATGCTGTATGCGGCGCTTTCAACGTTGTGCTCATGCACCGCTCATCACTCCCGCCGGTCGGGCAATTTCAACGATAGGCTGATAGGCGACCTGGTCACAGGGTTTGAAATCGTCAGGCCAGCAAGCGTTCATCCGACACAGCAGTCGCATCTGCATCGGGGCAGAGAGATTGACGCGTTGAACGGTAACATCCGCAAAGTCGCAACTCACCGAGAGCCTGCAAAAGTCGTGGGCCAAATAGCGCGGGACGTATCCGAGCAGCAATCGCTCGCCCTCAATGGCGCGCAATGCCACCGCGTTGCCGTCGTACGGATTCTGAAGGTCAAGCATCATCGCGAGTCGCTCGCCCTGTCGGAGCTTCGCAATCCGCTCCATTGCGGCAGCGGGCACCCAACGCAATCCGTGCAGGAAAAACTTCGTCAGGAAACACCCCTCGGCATCCGGTGCCGGACAAGGAAACACTTCAAGCTGGTCTGTCTGACGAATTCCCTCGGTGACGCCCAGAATTGCCAGGGGGTCGGGCGGATTGTTCGGATCGAAATCGCCCCAGGTCAGGTAGGCCTCGTACTCGGGTCGCGACTTGGATAACAGTCGATTCGCGAACAGCGGAAACAACTCTTCTGACTCATACACCCTGTGCAGATCAGTCATCCCCGGAAATGGCGAGAAGGCATCCAGGGTCAGCGCACCTTGCGTGTAAGTAAATCGGTAGAGGCCGTCGATATGTTCCAGCTTGCCGACCGGTGACCAGGTTCCCAATTCGGGCGTTCCTCCCCGCCAAGCGACAAACAACGCGCTGTTCATTCTGATTCACCTTCCAGGATTCGACGACGGTTTTCGAGCAGCAACTCTAGCGTAAATTCCCGGCAGATGGCAGACATTCTTTGAGGGGGAACTTCGGCAAAAATGTGTTCCACCTGCGACGGTTCGACGGCCCGCAGCCGCTCGATCCACGCATTGGCCAGCGGCCGGTATCGTGCAAACTCGCTCCAGGCTGCGAGCGTGGTCAGCGGTTTGACATCGTCCTTGCTCCGGAACAGCGCCGAGCGTGCCCGCTTGGCAAACGTCGGTATCTGGCGCCCACGGTCCTTGCTCGTCAGTCGGTCGTGCTTTTCGGCATCGCTGACATTTCGGGCCATCGACGCCCCGTGATCGTAGGAGGGTGCCAGCGTCAGCGATCCGGGCCGAAACACCGCGCCCCAGTTCTGATGATGCCGATCCTGATTGGCGATCCAGGCATCGAACATCAAGTAGCCGGCAAAAATGTCGCTGGCCTCTGTCACGACGGAGGGCAGACGGGCGGTCCAGCGCGGGGCCGGCGGCTTGAGCCATTCCAGAACGCCTGCCACCGCCTCCAGCGTATGCGCCGAAACGTGGTAACGCTGCTCATCGTGCGGATACTTCTGATCCACCGCCAGCAACAACTGATTGCCGTGCGCCAGGGACTCGCCGCGCTCCAGAAACGCGGCACACACCACGCCGGGGGTCTGCGACGCGGTTTCAAACGCCATGTCGTAATCGACGTGCGGCAGCCCGAGCAGTTCCGCCAGTTCACACGCGGCTTTCTCCGCCCAGTCCTCGCCCGTCCCGCGCTCTTCGGCTTTAAACAGCGTTCGCACGCCGTCACGCGTGTACCAGAATTTACTCTTGGTGCCCAATTGCTCGATGATCTCCGCGCGGCTGCGATCGACGGTGACGACGGGGAACATCGTTTATCTCACCTCCTCCGCGAGTGCTTCTACTTCCCCAACCCGCACCCGCCCGCTCAGCAGACGCGGCAGCAGGTAGTCGCGCAGCGTGCCGAGCTTCGCGGATTCGCTGTGTAGCAACTCGCGAAGCGCCATGATCGGTTGTGACGTTTCCTGGAACGCTCTCATTACGCCATCGTGCGGCCGAGCGATCGTCATGCTGTCGAGTCGATCGGTCAGGATGCGCCCCGTTCCGTGCGACGCGGTATCGACTAACTGCATCAACTGCTCTTCGCTTGATGTCAGCCATAAATGGATGAACTCGGGCGGGACACCCTCGCGTGCGATGAACGCGCGGAGATCCTGATTGAATGCGACCTCGCGCGTGCACCAGCCGATGCGAACTTCCGTCATCAGCGACATGCCGCGGATCACCATCAGCGTCGCGTGCCGCGGTGCGATCCTTCGAACGGAATCACGGCCCGCGTCGGTGAGTCGTAGCTCGCTGTCGGAGATGATTCGACCGTGCATATCTTTCGCGGACACCCACGGGAACGTGCCGTTCCAGAAATTCGGCTCCGACTTCGATGGCGTGCCGCCGGTGATAAAGGTTGCCAAGTCGCGAAGCGTCGCAGTCGTCCACCCCTCCGGCACCGGGCCGAGTTCGGAGTCGGTGAGGCGGGTGGGGAGAGTGGCGAAGGTTTCGGGGGGCATGCCGGGGAAGGCGGTCGCGCCGGCGGCCTTGGCCTTCACCGGCTCGAAGTCCACGAACCACGCCTTGAACACCCCCCGCGCCAACCCCTCCAACGCCCGCCCCGTCCGACGATTCCCCTCGATCTTGTCGTCGAGGGAGCCGAGCGCATTTACGATTGCTCGCTGCTCGGCCAGTTCTGGAAGATCGACTGCGATGTTGACGAGGTGATTCCGGTTCAACGAGGGCTGTGCGCTGCCTGTGTTGTAAGCGGTGAAGTCGATCGTCTTCAAAAGGTAGTAGACGAACCGCTCGTCGTTGCCGTGAAAGTCGGTGACGTACAACGCGGTGTTCAGCGGCCAGTAATCGCGATCGACGTAAGAGACGACGCCGAATGACGCGCCGCTGCGGCCGACGGTTACTCCCGGTCCACTGCATTTGGTGGTGTCATGCCAGCCTGTAAGACCAAACGATCCCATTACTGGAACGTCTCCTGCTCGTCGCTCGGGCTCGGGCAAATCGTGACCACGCTGCAGCGAAACGAAGTTGCTAAGCGTGGTGCGCTTCCAGGCGTCAGCCGGCATCGCTGATCCCTCCAAGCGCACGCCGGATCGAAGCAGTCAACCGCTCGCCTTCGGCAAAGCACTCCTCCACCTCCGCCACAAGTCGCGGGTATTTCTCGGCAAACGGTTCGGCGTCTTCTTCGATGTCTTTGGCACCGACGTAGCGGCCGGGGGTGAGGACGTGGCCGTGCTTGGCGATCTCTTCGATCGTGGCGAGTTTGGCGAAGCCGGGAGACAACGCGATGTAGCAGGCGAGGGCGAGCGTCATTCGTCCTGCTCCTTCCGGCGTTTCGGGCGTTTGGACGTTTTCTTCACTTCCCCTTCGATCTTCTTCAACTCGTCGATGGCGTCCTGGAAGTGTTGATCAACCGGCTGCGGGAGTGCGGCTTGCGTGGCACAGTATTTTTCGAACTCGGCTTCGGCTTTCCAACGGGCGGTTTCGTGCGACACCTTCCCCGCGTGCGTGAGGATTGGCCGATCCGAACTCTTCAGGAAGTCTTCCAACTTGGCGATCCAATCGGCCATGTGCATGGGTCGCTTGCTCTTCGCTCGCAGTTCCGCGTATTCGAGATAAAGGCTCACGATGCGATTGAGAACGTCCAGTTCCTCTTCGTCGAGATAGTTCTTGGCGATGGAGACATCGGGCTTTCGCACCGGGCCCGCCGGGGCGTTCTTCCAAGTCGTCAGGCCCATCTGCGGTTTGTCGGCAGCGGCTCGAGCCGCGACAACTTCGGCGGCCGTGTGCCCGTGCGCGGCCCAATGCATTTTGTTCTGCACGGTTTGGAAGAAGAGCTGTGCAGCTTCGGCCCGTGGGTCGTAGTCGATGCTGGTCGCGTAGATGTCGAGAATCTTCTGGTAGAACAACCGCTCTGACGAACGAATGTCGCGGATGCGGGCGAGCAGTTCGTCGAAGTAGTCGGTGCCGAGCGTGCGGCCTTGCTTGAGTCTATCGTCGTCCATCGTGAACCCCTTGATGAGGAGTTCCGAAAGTCGAGTGGTGGCCCATTGGCGAAATGCTGTGCCTCGGGCGGAACGGACGCGGTAGCCAACGGCGAGAATGGCGTCGAGGCTGTAATGTTCGACGTTGCGGGCGACGTCGCGGGTGCCCTCGGTTTGAACTATCCGGAAACTCCGGATAGTTGCCTCTGGCGGGAGTTCCGCCTCACTGTAAATGTTGACGAGGTGCTCGTTGACGGTCTTGACGGAGACCCCGTAAAGCTCGGCGATGAGCTTCTGCGTGAGCCAAACGGTATAGCCCGCCAGGCGGACCTGAAACTGCGATGCGCCGTCGGCGTAGATGAGGAACTGCCCCTGTGGCGCGGGCAGATTGGCGTCGTCAGACATGTTCGATCCTTCCAAGTTGTTCGCGAATCACTGCGGCCAATCGATCGCCTTCTTTCATGCACTCCTCCACCTCCGCCACCAATCGCGGGTACTTTTCCGCAAACGGTTCGGCGTCGTCTGCGACTTCCTCCGCGCCGACGTAGCGGCCTGGTGTGAGGACGTGGCCGTGTTTCGCGATCTCGTCGATCGTGGCGGATTGGGCGAAGCCGGGGATGGGCGTGAAGGCCCACGTGGCAGCGGCATCCTGCCGCTGGTCTTTCTTTCCTTTCCTTACCGGCTTTCCGTCCTTCACCGGCTGGAAGCCGGTGCCACTCTGCGCGTCCCACCAGTCGGGCGCGGGCTCGCCGCGCCATTGGCGATAGGCGTAGACGATGCGACCGATGTCGGACGTAGGAAGCGGGTCGGTGGTGCCGGGGACATACTCGGCGTCTTCCATGCCGCTGAGCACGCGCAGCACGCGAGTTTGCAGCGTGCCGAGTTTGCGGGCGTCGATGAAGAGCGTTTCGCCCTTGCGATCACGTCCAGGCCCCTCACCCCCGACCCCTCTCCCCGAAGTACCGGGGCGAGCGGAGGCTTTGCGCGCTAGGGCCCGTTTGTCTCGGGTCAGGAACCAGAGACAGACGGGAATGCCGGTGGTGAAGAACAGTTGCGCGGGCATGGCGACGATGCAATCGACAAGGTCGGCCTCGACGATCTTGCGGCGGATCTCCCCCTCGCCGCCAGTGTTGCTGGAGAGCGAGCCGTTGGCCATGACGAACCCGGCCACGCCGCCGCCTTTACCATTCGCCGGATTACTACCAGGCGGGGCAAGATGATGAATGAAGTGCTGAATCCAGGCGTAGTTGGCGTTGCCGACGGGCGGATCGCCGAACGTCCAACGTTTGTCGCCGCGCAGGAGCGCGCCCGACCAGTCGGAAACGTTGAACGGCGGGTTGGCGAGGACGAAGTCAGCCTTGAGATCGGGGTGCGCGTCGCGCAGGAAGGTATCGCCGGGCGCAGAGCCAAGGTTCGCCTCGATGCCGTGGATGGCGAGGTTCATGTGAGCGAGTCGCCACGTCGTCGGGTTGGATTCCTGGCCGAAAATGGAGACGTCGGTTTTGTTGCCGCCATGGGCTTCGGCGAACTTTTCGCTTTGCACGAACATGCCGCCCGAGCCGCAGGCGGGGTCGTAGACGCGGCCGGCGTAGGGTTCAAGCATCTCGACCAGCACGCGGACGACGGAGCGAGGCGTGTAGAACTCGCCGCCGAGCTTGCCTTCGGCGGCGGCGAATTTGCCTAGAAAATATTCGTAGACGCGGCCGAGCGTGTCGCGGGCTTTTTCACGCGAGCCTTTGAAGCCGATCTGCGCGATGAGGTTGATCAGCCCAGCCATCTTGACCGGATCAATCCCGCGGCGGGCATAGTCGCGCGGAAGTTTACTCTTGAGATTCGGATTGTCGCGCTCGACCGCCAGGATCGCATCGTCGATGAGCGTGGCGATATCGGGCCGGGTGGCCTGGTTTTGCAAATTGGGCCAGCGGGATTCGGGCGGGACCCAGAAGACTCGCTCGGCGGTGTATTCGTCGCGAGATTCGAGTAAACGATCGATCTGCTTGGGCTTCATTCCATCGCTGGTCAACTCGGCTTGCAGCTCATCCTGGCGGGACTGAAAACTGTCGGAGATGTATTTGAGGAAGAGCAGGCCGAGGACGACGTGCTTGTACTCAGCGGCATCGACCTGTCCGCGGAGCGCGTCGGCGGATTTCCAGAGTGTGTCGGCGTAGGAGAGGTCGGAAACGGAGTCGCTGGTCATGGTCGGGCCTTGCTGTAACCGTTGCCGGGATCGTATTTGTAATCGACGATCTGCTCGATCGCTAGACCCCGCGATGGCATAGTGGATCGATGATTGGTGAAGAAGCACTGGTGTAATGAAATGTGGCGGCGCGGCTACTTACCCTGGCCTGTTAAAAATTTGGGGGTTGACTGCTGGATTGATTGCGCCGTTTCTATTCCAAGCATTCGCGGCATACGCCAACGGCGTTAAACAACATAGCGTAGATTTAATTCCATTGTCTCGCCGCGTGCGGGGCTTGTCCTGGGTTGTTAAAAAACTGGTACTGACATGCGATTTGATTGATAGGGTTTTGTTCCGCACGACGTGCACTAGTAGCCAAGTCATTCCGTCCACTGACGCGAGGTCCGTGGGGCGGAGGATTTTGGCAGCGGCTATCGGAATCTAGCCTGTTAGTCATCGGTCCACCGACCAAGGTCGGTGGTGTCGACTTAGCACCGACCAAAGGTCGGTGGTTTGTGCTCACCACAGACGTTTTTGCTCACCACTGACCTTGCGTCAGTGGTAGCATGACTGAACGGCTAGCATGACAACCCACAAACATGCGTCATCACCCATTTCAATTGCTCTCCATCGACCTCGCGTCGATGGTAGCACGACTCGTAAAGCTAGGTCAGAACAAAACTTGCGCAACCGAAAACCTGTGTCAATACCAAATTTTTAACAGGCCAGAATAAGCCCCGCTCGCGGCGAGATCATGGAATCAATTTGCGCAACGGCTACTTACCCACAAGAGAATAAATTTAGGATCGAGCGGGAAATAATCGTCCGTTTAAATAATCGCCAGCGGGTTGCGCGGCGACTCTAGCGTGCCGCGCGTGACACCGACACGATTGGATGCTTTTAATCGCATCCAGACATCGCGCCCCGTCACCAGCCCATCAAGCAACTCTTGATAGGTTCTTAAAATTGACGCCGTCGCCGTCGCGTCTTCTTCGAGCAATTCCACCCGCAGCGCACCCACGCCCTTGGCGATCATCGATGGCACTGCCTCCGCACCGCTCTGGGGCACCGCGTTGTACAGCGTATTCCGGCAGGCGACATCTGCTTGAAGCGGATGGCTTGCACCGACGCGGTCGCGGAGCTGGACAACATGTCGATCGCACGGGCGTCCACAATTGGTCTTATTAGTCCCCGGTGACAACACGCTACAAAATACACAATGCTCCATGTGGAACATTGGCATGTGCTGATGGATCACGACTTCCAATTGATTCGGCGGCATCGAGTCGACCAACTCCATCAATTGATCGCGATTGAGATCATACGACGCTGTCACCTGTTCGCATCCCTGATCAATCAGCCAATTTGCGGTCAGCGGGTTGACTACGTTCAATGAAAAATCGCCAACCACGCGATGCCCATTTCGATTAAAATAGTCGAGCGCGGCGAGATTGCGAACCAAATAACCATCAGGCAAATGCCGCATCAGTACCTTCAAAAGTCCGGTTTCACCCGGCTTTTGAATCCGTACCGAGGCAATAAAAATCTCTCGGCCATATTCTCTCGCGATTTTAATCGCGTCGCGATACAAGCGTATGTCGTGGAAGTCGACATAGATTCTGCTGATACCAAACTCGGCTGCGGCGATGACTTGCTCAATGGTCCGGCACAGGACGCGAAGCTTCGATTTCTCCATCGGTCTTTCTATCGATGACTTGGCTATCGATGACTTGGCCAACGGTGTCTTGACCAACGCATTCACTAACATGCGCTCAAGTGCACCAGCGTCAATGATCTGGGCGCGCGGCGTCGTGAGAATGGTCGTCATTTTCTCAACCAGCGACCGACGCATTTGATTCAGCAAGCTGCTCGGCACCATCGGTTCACCTTGAATCGTGATGGCAAGCTGCCCTAACTGAAACGGCGTGCCGCCAAGCCGCTCCAACTGCTCGCGGATCGATGCTTCACTCGCGGGACGATTCCGCGCCACTGACAGCGGTTTTTCGTCGATGACTTCACTGTGAAATGAGTCGTCACCTACTTTTAGTGTCGCTTCGATGCGCAGCGGTTGGTCCGCAATCGCGGTGATTCGCACATCGATCGGACGGCGATAAGCGGGGTCAGCGACATCGAATGACGCTCGCAATCGTTTGTTCAGCGCGGGATCATCACTCTTCCAGACTCTGGCGTGATCAGGAATCAATTCGGTGTTGATCGAACCATGCGCGAATCGCAACTCGATCTCTTGACCGATGGCATCGCCTTCGATATCGCGACCGAGCTGTCGAACTTCATAGACCCGCCCACCTTGTTGTGAGCCAGTGACGCGATCGCCGTCGAAGGCAATTCCATCGCCACGTTTAACGGCAGCGTCAAGCGAAACAATCACGGACTCGTCAAGTCGCTGAACGACGTGTCCGATCAGCGTTCCTCGCTTTGCCGACTCGGTACCAGGAACAAGACGTTTATGGTCGTTGCCTTGCAACCAACCTGGCGAGAACCCCCGCGAAAACGACATTTCCATTTCGCGAACGTCGTTACTGGTCATCGACACCGGACGATGATGAACCGCATCATCGATGACACTGCGATAGTGCGCGGTGATGTTTGCAACGTACTCAGGCGTCTTCAATCGGCCTTCGATTTTGAATGAGCAGACGCCTGCGTCGATCAAGTCAGCAACCTGCGCGTAGCCAGCAAGGTCTTGAGGGCTGAGCAAGTATTTAACGTCGCCAAGATCTTGCGGCTCGCCATCGCAGATCAGCTCATACGGAAGGCGGCATGCTTGTGCACATTGCCCGCGATTGGCACTCCGGCCGCCTAGTGATTCGCTGGTCAAGCATTGGCCGGAATAGGCAACACAAAGAGCACCATGAATAAACACTTCCAAAGGCATCGATGTCGCTGAACTGACTTTGCGAATTTCGTTGATCGACATCTCACGGGCCAGCACAACACGCTTGACCCCCAATCGCTCCGCAGCGGCGATCGTTTCCGCGCTCGTCATCGTCATTTGAGTCGACGCATGGACATCCAGCGCTGGACAAATCTCGCGGACCAGTTGCGCGACACCAAGGTCTTGCACCAAGATTGCATCCACGCCGGCGGCTGCGATCAGTTGAATCGTTTGGTTGAGCTGTTCAAGCTCCGATGCGAACACCAACGTATTCATCGTCACATAGGCGCGAACGCTGCGCCTGTGAAGCATGGCGACGAAGGTGTTAAGGTCATGCACACCAAAGTTGGTTGCTCGCGCTCGTGCGTTAAAGCCGCTATTGAGCCCGAAGTAGACGGCGTCCGCGCCGTTTTCAATGGCAGCGACGGCGCAAGTGTGATCCCCCGCAGGTGAAAGCAGTTCGATAGAGCGAGCGAATGGCAGCGATGTTTCTAAGTGAGTCAACAAAACGATCTATCTTTAGGTTGCCGGATCAATGCCGTGACGGCGGAGTAAGTCTATTAATCGCTGCTTCTCGGCGGCCTCTAAGCGTGCCACCTGCGCAGCGGCGTCGGCGCGTTGGGACTCAGCTTCGGCGCGTTGCGATTCGACGTCGGCACGTTGGAATTCCGCTTCGGCACGTTGGTGAGCTTCTTCTGCACGCTGAGCTTCGGCGTCTGCACGCTGAGCTTCTACATCTGCGCGCTGGTCAGCAACTTCAGCTCGCTGGGCACCGGTGGGGATCAAAACTCCTGCTGCATCGCACCAGCGAAGCCACTTGGAATCGGTGTCCTCAAAACGACCTGTCCAAACTTGCAAGCCTAATCCCAGCTCTTCAATCATGAATGATTCGCCCTTGATCTCTTCATACGCGCTTCCACGTAGTCTAAAGGCTCGCAATGGCGTTTTGCTAAGATGAAATTCGGGATCGTAAATGAAGTAGTTCGAAACTCGAACCGTTTGGTAGAGCAAAAGCTTTTCACTATCTTCGCCACCTTGCCGATTAGACACGATTTCGATCGCAACCTCGGGAGGCTTGCCATATGCCCAAACGAAATAAGATCGATTGAGCTTCGGGAACAAATTCTCTGGTAGCCGAACGTCGACGCTAAGCAGCACGTCGGGCACGATCGGCGGTACGCCGAGTGCATAGAACATGCCCACGTTCGCAAATGCAACAAACGGCCGATCGACCTTCCAGGACGAGTACAAGGACTCGGTCAGCAGACGCATCTGTTTTTCGCTAAAAACGTTATCCACAGGCGCACCATTTTCGGTGACTAGATCATCAACGCACGGCCAATCCTCGGGCGGTAAAGGCTGTAATTCCAGAGGCGTATACGTCTTTGGGAGGGATGACTGCATGACATTAATGCCGAGATAGTGAGAAATCAACAAGCCAAAGTCTAACCGAATTCGCTCACGTCGCGTAGTGATTTTCCATGCAGATTGATCTATTGGCTTACGCTTAGTCCTGATTGAATAAATCCCTCTGGCTCGCCCAGCGGATCGTTCGGTTCTGGCCCTACTACACCAGAAAGCTGCGTCGACCAATCCCTTTAGGGCCAAAGCCGAAACTTCCGCTGGGCAAGCCAGCGGGATTCACTCGCGGTGAAATAATGGAATTAAATCGGCGTGAAGACTTCTTGCCCACAATAGCAAATTTTTAACAGGCCTGGGGCCCTGGCGCTTAGGCTGTTACCTGTCCGGCGGAACGCGGTCGAAAATTGAAATTGTGACTGTTGCTGAAAAATTCGATCGGATTTTCGTAGACAACTCGTCGGATCAAAGCCTCGTCATGGCCGCGCCGCCTAAGCTCAAAAATCAAATCCGGAACGGCGGTAGGTTTACTTGGCCCCCAATCGCCAGCCGAATTTGCCATTAATCGCTCTGGACCGTATCGCTCGATCATGTCAGCCGCACGAGAGGGAGTGCACTTCGTGATCGGATAGAGGGTCATGCCCGCCCAAAAGCCACGCTCGAGAACTTCGCTGATCGTATGTTCCTCAACATGATCGACAAGCACACGGCTGCGATCCAATCGCGAATCATCCTGCAACATGTCCAGAATCATCCTTGTTCCCTGGTACTTGTCTTCCAGGTGAGGCGTATGAATCAGGATCGGCTGATCGTACTTAATGGCTAACTCAAGATGCTCCAAAAACACGATCGCTTCATTTCGCGTGTTCTTGTTAAGCCCAATTTCACCGATTCCCAGCACGCCGGGCCGATCGAGGAACTCGGGGATCATCGCGATCACTTCGCGGGACAGCGACACGTTTTCTGCTTCTTTAGCGTTGATGCATAACCAGCAAAAATGCTGAATTCCAAACGCAGCCGCCCGCTTGGGTTCAACTTCGGTCAATTGTCGGAAGTAATCGCGAAACCCGTCAACGGTGCCGCGATCAAACCCGGCCCAAAACGCTGGTTCGCTAATCGCAACGCATCCCATTCGGGCCAACGTCTCATAGTCGTCGGTGATCCGCGAGACCATGTGAATATGGGGATCAATGTAGTCCATCGCGGAAAACCTCAGTCGGAAGCAACAAGGAAACAGTCGTTAGAGACTCGCTACAGGCCGAACTCGCGGCGCCACTGCGAATCGTAGGGCCGCGAGAACAATTGCTGCAATCGCTTGGCCCGGTCAGGCGAATCCGACGACATCACAATTTGCAGCGCTTCATCAATTCTAGCACGCCGTGGATCATGGCTCGCTGCACCATCCGCTGCCCGCTCAATTCGATCCAAGGCTGCGGCAACCTCGATCAGTTTCGACCTGATTGTCAAAAACGTTTCGTCGAAAATCTTCTCAGGCGAGGACACGGTCACGTCTCAGCAGTAAGAGAACCAATGAATGCGAATCTGTATGTTAACTTCTGCGTCACGCAAACGCCACCTCCGCTGCCTTGTAGACCACTTTCGCACGGCGGAATCCCAGTCGCTCATAAAGGCGGACCGCCGCAGTGTTATCGTTGGTAACTTCCAAGTGCATCCGGTGCAACCCAGCTTCGCGGAATCCCAACGCCGCATACCGAAGCAACAGCGTCCCCAGCCCACGCCCGCGGTGCAGTCGGCTGATCCCCAAATTCTGAATCGCTCCCCAACCGTCGGCCTGCAACCCCTGGACCGTACCGATCGATTCCGGGATATTATTGTCTGGATCGCGGAAACGCAGCAACCAAGTCGCCTCAGGCACAAAGCCGTTTCGCCTCGTGATCTCGCGCATCAGGGATAAGCAACCGTCTCGTTTGCCCAAACAAGGAAAAACGTTGGCATCCAACTCTTGGCGAAAGCTCTGGAACTTTGCGGCGGCGTGGTCGCGGATCAACTCGTCGTCAAACGGCACGAATTCATAATACGGCGGACACAACGACGCAGAAAAAATTTCCTTGTCGAGGTCTAGCTCCATTCGGTAGCGTTTGAAATACGTCAAACCCATCGTTGATCACTGTTTTCGGGCGGGGCGAGCGCATGCCGCACCCCATTGCGACCTTGGCTAATCTTGTCTGAAGGATACCATGACCCACTTGCGAGCGTCGAATCGTTTATCGCCGCGAGTCGAATCTATTTTCACATGCCCGCCCTTCAATGGAATATCCCGCACCGTGTGAACCGACGGTTTTTCCGCCGTTGGACGCAGAGGCGATCATCCTGACCGGATCGACCGCCAGCGGTAAGTCACGTATTGCGCTATCGCTGGCCGAGAAAATCGATGCGGAAATAATTTCTCTCGATTCGATTGCGGTTTACTGTGGCATGGACATTGGCTCCGCGAAGCCATCGCTCGCGGACCGAGAACGCGTGCCGCATCACTTGATTGACGTCGTTTTCCCCACCGCCGAATTTAGCGCCGCACAATATCTCGCAATCGCAAAATCTTGCGTAGACGATATTCTTTCTCGCGGAAAGCGTCCGCTGTTCGTCGGCGGTACGCCCATGTATTTGAAAGGGCTTTTGTACGGGTTTGATCCTGGCCCGCCAGCGGATTGGGACTTTCGCCGATCGGTCGAAGAAGATATTCGCAGCTTTGGCATCGAAGCGCTGCACAAACGGTTGCAGCAGGTCGATCCGCTGTCGGCTCATCGGCTTCCGCCCACTGACACTCGCCGCATCACGCGAGCGCTCGAGGTCGCGTATCTGACTGGCACTCCACTCAGCCATCGACAGACACAGCATGACTGCACATCGTCGCGCGCGAAGTCAAAACTGTTCGGGATCTCATGGCCGCGTGAATTGCTTCATGCGAGAATCGAAACGCGAGTTGAGCAGATCTTTGGTGCCGGACTTATCAAGGAAGTTGCGGGGCTTCTCGAACTGCATGGAACATTCTCGCGCACCGCTTCCATTGGCGTTGGATATCGAGAAGTGATCGAGCATCTGCAAAAAGGGACAACACTCGAATCAACCATTCAGCAAGTCTTATTTCACACAAGACAACTCGCACGTCGTCAAGAGACGTGGTTCCGGAGCTTGCCAACACTGCGTTCGATAAAAGTCGATAGTGACGAGGCCCTTGAACAAGCAACGATTCAAATATTTATGGAAACGAAAAAAGCGTGCCCTGTGGAGGGCACGCTTCTTGATTTTCGTTGATCACGGCAGTGATGATTCCCGGCATCTTTTGCCGCGATTAAACCGTGCCTTAGAACTCGATCGTCGTTCCTAGATCAACACCTTGAGCCCAGAATCCCGAGTTCTTAATCGAGTAAGGTAAGGAATGTGTTGTAACAGCAGTGACTGGATCGATTTCCAAGTTTCGATTGATCTGCTGACCAGCCAACGCGACCTGACTCCAGTAGATGAAACTGTATCCGACGCTGAACGTGATGTGATCACGGAAGCGGTAGCCGAGTTTCAAGTTCATTTCTGGTGCGAAGGCAAATGCATCACGAGTGAAAACACCGTTTGCACCAGCAGCCAACAATCCGTCGCCGTTACCGAAGGGTAGCACAGGACTGACGTTCGTAGCCGAGACACTGCCTGTGCCAGAGATCGCAACTTGCTGATTCATATTTCCCAAATGGACTTTCGTCAGCGATCGAGCAACCCAGCGGCCTCGGCGAAGGATGGTCTCTGTTCCCAACTGGCCACCATGGAAATCATTGGAGGTGTTGAACACATCATTAAACCTTGTCACGCCACCTGTGTTCTGGTTGGTCGATCGGCTAGTGATTGACAGGTCGTCATCGATACCGAAGTATGAGTAGCCGCCCAGAAGATCCGTATGATAGCCCTTGCCGTTACCAAGGTTCAGCCGGCCGTAAGCTTCCGCTGCAATGATGGTGAGAGATGCATCAGCACTCACGGAACCATCAAACCTATTACCATTTCCTACGGGCCCACCGTTCGCCGCGTTTTCGATTGCAATTTGAATCGCGTCTTCGCCTACACCTGAATTGAAGAACGGACGACCGATCGTTTGATTAGTGCCGTTTCCGCTTAGGCTGAACGTGTCGTCGTCTTCCGATAGGATCCAGAATCGACCACCGATCCCGAAGGTGCCGTCGCCGAAGTACCGGCCTGCATCCAGGCGCAAGCCAGGTGAAAGATTGTTGCCAAACTGCTGGCCGATTGCCGTCACAGGAGCATCCAGTATGTTTTGCGAAGGAAAGGTCGTTGCTGGGGCCACCACGGCCAGCGCTGGATTCGTCCTCGCTTGCGGGAACCACAGCAGCGTTTCCGCTTGTAGCCACAAATTGGGATTCTTTCCACACATTATCTTTGACATCCGGCTGCGGATCTGGCAACCTCCATCGCAACCTCCATCGCAACCTCCGTCGCAACTGCCATCGCATCCACCATGGCTACTGCTACCATAGCCGGTGTCGCAGGGTGCCGACATGGCCATTTGCGGTGCGTACGATTGGCGATGCCCAGCGGGGTAATACTGCGCGGGCTGCTGCTGTCCGGGCTGTTGCTGTCCGGGGTAGTACTGCGCCGGTTGTTGCATCGAAGCGGAATGGACTCCGCCTTTCGGTGCCGCGAATGTGCCGTCGCCGGCATGAGCAGTCGCAGCCGCTTGAAGGACGCCGGCTTCATTACCAGATGTCTCATCGTCGGCGTCGGAGGATTCATCGCCGTAATAATCGGCATCCGAATCCGAATCGATTGCATAGGAGTTACGTTGTTTATCAGCGGCAAAAGCGGCACTGGTCGACAGCAAAACCGCTGTCATCGTCAGCCCGCGCAAAAAGATTTTCATGTTTTGTTCTCGAAGGTCCGGGAATACTACTACGACCTGGAGAACTGGATCGACAGTTTTGATCGTTGCATCCAGTACCTTCAGAACGGCAGTGAAACATTACCCAGCTTATTCATCTTCTTGCATTTCGATGGTTTTTTGGGGACGTTGTCGGCCACGCAATTCGCTAAAATGAGCTGAACTTGACCGCACGCCCGAGATTTCAGTCAAAATGACGACCACTTCAAACCCATCCTCCAAGTCAAACGACTTAAATCCAGCCTTACAACCCAACGACATTCCCATTGTCGGCGGACCATCGGAAGATTTTTCGCTTTCGACAGCTCCCGGAGCCGCTAGCGGCGGTCCCCTCAGCGGAAATCCAGGGCCAGCGCTGACGGCTGATGTCCCGAATCCTGCGATTAAACCGTCGACCAGTGTCAGTTTTGGACTCAGTGGCCTGTCGTTCAAAATGGCGCGGTGGCGAAAAATGGTTCGTCAGATCAACGATTTTGAACCGACCTTGATGAAGGAAGACGACAACAATCTTCGCAAACGAAGCCTAGCAATTCGATATCGTGCTATGGCGGGCGAAAAACTTGGGTCGATCTTGCCCGAAGCCTACGCGCTCGTTCGAGAAGCCGGTCGT
Source organism: Planctomycetaceae bacterium (assembly GCA_043775635.1). Classification (GTDB taxonomy): domain Bacteria; phylum Planctomycetota; class Planctomycetia; order Pirellulales; family Pirellulaceae; genus UBA6163. Next base: position 17,473 of record JAYVSE010000135.1, read on the forward strand.
CGGTCGATGTCGATGCGTCACTACGACGTCCAAATGATTGGCGGCATCGCACTCTACGAAGGTTGCATCGCCGAAATGCAAACGGGCGAAGGTAAAACCCTGACTGCAACCTTGCCTCTGTACCTCAATTCACTGATCGGTAAAGGCGCACACCTCGCAACGGTCAATGATTACTTGGCTAAACGTGACGCGGAGTGGATGCGTCCCATCTATGAAATGCTCGGCACGTCCGTGGGCGTCATTCAAACTCCTGATGACCAAAATGCTCGTCGCGTCGCCTATGCCGCTGCCGTGACCTACGGCACCGCAAAAGAATTCGGCTTCGACTTTCTGCGAGATCGCTTACTGATGCGAGCACAAAATCGATTGCAGACCGAAATGCTCGGTGAAGGCGGTGGTGGATTCAATCAATCTGGTGACGCCATCGTGATGCGCGGCATGCACTTCTGTCTGGTTGACGAAGCGGACAGTATCTTGATCGACGAAGCGCGTACACCGCTGATCATCGGTTCGATTGAAGATAACGTTCGTGATCAAATCGTCCAGGCCTATCGTTGGGCTGCCGAAATTGGCCCACAATTCGTGCTTGATGATCACTATTACATCGACGACGATACCAAACGGTTCGAACTGACTTCTCGAGGACGTCAGAAGGTCCGCGCACTTCCGAAACAAGATCTCGTTCGCACCATGGGACTCGTTGACCTGTACGAGTTCACTGAACGATCCATCAAGGTCCATAAGGAGTTTACGCTGAATCGACAATATGTGGTTCGGCCAAGCGAAAAAGGCGGTCAGGAAATCGTCATCGTTGACGAATTCACCGGACGACTCGCAGAAGGTCGCAAGTGGCGCGACGGTATCCATCAAGCAATCGAAGCAAAAGAACAGATCGAGATCAGTGTTCCCACGGGACAAGCTGCGCGTATCACCGTCCAAGATCTGTTCCTGCGTTATGAACATATCGCTGGCATGACTGGAACCGCAGCGACCAGTGCTCGTGAACTGCGCCGCATCTATCGCACGCCAGTCCTACGTGTCCCAACCAATCGTCCGCCGCGCCGTGAACGATTGCCGGATTATGTTTTCGGCACAGCCTTACGAAAGTACGAGGCGATCGTCGAAGAGGTTTCATCCATCCACGCGACGGGACGCCCCATCCTGATTGGGACACGTTCGATCGACAAAAGCGAGGCACTGTCCAGGTTGCTCGATCACGCCGGTATTCCGCATGAAGTACTCAATGCGAATAAAGTGGCCGAAGAAGCCGAAATTGTTGCCCGTGCTGGCGCTCACGGCAAAGTTACCGTGGCAACCAATATGGCAGGACGCGGAACTGACGTTAAATTAGAACGTGGCATCGAAGCGTTAGGTGGCATGCATGTGATTTGTACCGAGCTGCACGACGCCGCACGTATTGATCGCCAGCTAATCGGGCGCTGCGGTCGCCAAGGTGACCGAGGCTCTTACCGCCAATTCCTTTCGCTTGATGATGATATCTTGAAAAATGGCTTCGGCCCTGTAAAAAGCGAAAAGCTTCGCGCGCTCGGGCAAGTGGCAGCGGACGCAAACTCTGGATCCAATCTCCACAGTTATGCGTCTATGTTTCGCAAAGCACAACGACGAGTTGAACGCAAACATTTTCGCGATCGAATGGTCTTGTTACATCACGAAAAAGAACGCAAAAAAATGCAACGTGAAATCGGTCAAGATCCGTATCTCGATACGCCTGACTAGTAGGATTAGTTGCCAGCCGGCTCTTTTGTTATGACCGAATATTGATCTTTATTCTGGCTCCCCTCGCTCCGTACTCGGGGAGAGGGGGCGGGGGTGAGGGGCTTGCGACCAACGCATTTTTATGATGATTTCAGCGGTTTTCCCCCCTCATCCCCAGCCCTTCTCCCCTGGAGTACCAGGGGAGAAGGGAGCCTAATTTCGTAGTAATTTGTTTCATTGATACCTACCTAAATCGGCAACGCACGCTTGACAAGCCCATCGTTCCCGCAGCAGGACTGTCGAACGGTGCCGTCGTTTGGCGACTGCTACGGCTCGCTTGGCGTTATCGCTGGAGCTGCTTGCTGCTCCTATTCATGCAGTTCGCTTTGATGGGACTGTCCGTCACGATGGTTCAGTTCGGCGGGCTCGGCATTGACCTGATTCGTTTCCATGTCGGTCAAATCGATGCTTCACCCTCGCTGGTAGGAGGATACACGCTTCCCAATTCATGGACGCCATTAAACCAAGTTGCGTTCGCTGCCGCTGGTATGGCGTTTACCGCAATCCTCCGCACCCTCATTAACTGGGCGTATGCTCTGGTTTCCGGCGCCCTAGTTCACAGGAGAATCGTTGTCGACCTGCGCACTGAGGTATACGCGAAACTTCAACGATTGAGCTTGCGATTTTACGATCAACAAGCAACCGGGTCCATCATCAATCGCGTCACCGGTGACGTGCAAGCAACGCGGACATTCATTGACGGCGTCTTGATCCAATTGTCAGTTCTCGCCATGTCGTTAATCGTCTATCTTACATTTCTGCTCCGCATCAATGTCACGCTGACAGTCCTGTGCTTAGCTACCACGCCGATCGTCTGGTGGATGAGTATCCGATTCGCCCATTCAGTGCGTCCGCTTTATGACGCAACGCGAAAACGAGTCGACGATTTAGTACTTCGCGTTGCCGAATCTGCGGATGGAGTCTTAGTCATAAAATCGTTGGGACGACAAGAAACTGAAATCGCCCAGTTCGCTGCTGCCAACGATCGACTTCGCGACCAACAACAGCAAGTGTTTGCGAAAATCAGTCGCTTTGCACCCCTTGCTCAACTGCTGACTCAGGTTAACCTCGTTGTTCTCCTGATCTATGGCGGTCACTTAGTCGCAACTGACCAACTGCCGCTTGGGACCGGCATGCTCGTATTTGCTGGCTTGCTGCAACAGTTCAGCAATCAAGTTGCGAACTTGTCGGGACTGGCCGGTACGATTCAGCAATCGCTCACCGGTGCACGCAGAGTTTTCGAGGTCCTTGACGCGGCTGAAGAAGTTCGCCAGCCGACGAACCCATGGTTTCCCAAGACCATTCGCGGAGACGTGCGCATGGAGGGCGTTTGGTTCGATTACCAGAACGAGACGCCCATTCTTCGTGATATATCCCTCCATGTCAGGCCCGGTGAACGAGTCGGAATCCTCGGCGGTGTGGGGCAAGGAAAATCGACTTTGCTGAGTCTGATTCCAAGGTTCTTTGACCCGCAATGCGGAATCATCTCCGTTGATGGAGTCAATGTTCGGCAGTGGGATATCAAGTCGTTGCGTCGTTGCGTCGGACTCGTGCTTCAAGAGCCACTACTGCTTAGCAACACCATCGCCGCCAACATTGCGTTTGGTCGGCCCGACGCAACGCCGGAGCAGATTCGACTTGCCGCTCGCTTGGCCGCCGCGCACGAGTTCATCGAAGCCGCTGCTGACGGTTACGAAACGGTCCTTGGTGAATACGGTATGTCGCTTTCCGGAGGTCAACGACAACGCCTCGCTCTTGCACGTGCATTGTTGACCGACCCCGCGATTTTGCTGCTTGATGACCCCGTTTCCGCGATTGATGCAGAAACGGAGCACGAAATCCTCACAGCGATGAACGCCGCGACAACCGGGCGTACGACACTCATTGTCGCCAGTCGGCTGAGTACGTTGTGCTATTGTGATCGCATCATCGTCTTAGACAAGGGAGTAATCATTCAACAGGGAACACATGACGAGTTACTTGCCGAACCCGGTTTTTATCGTGACATTGCTCAAAGCCAAGGCCAAGCTCCACTAAAACTCTTTAGGCCGGAGGAGTCGACATGAAGCGCCATGTAGACACGACGGTGCCCTCAGCACTTGACCAGCCGATGGTACGACTCGTGCGCGGACCGGATGACGAGGCGCAAAAACGACCGTTGTCGTTGCGTCTGATCGTCCGACTTTGGAAGCTAATGGAACCGTATCGTATTAAACGCAATCGACTGCTATTTGTTGTCGTCGTGCGATCGATGCAACTGCCGTTGGTCGGCTGGTCGATCGGTGCCGTGATCAACGGTCCGATTTCCGCCAAGGCACCGTTTCATTCCATTTTACTTGCAGCCTTGGGTGTTCTTGCACTCGCGATCTTTACTCAGGTCACACTGATCTACCGCCAATTATGGGCGCTACAACTTGGCGAACTTGTGATTCATGACCTGCGAGATTCCATATTTAAGCATCTTCAGACAATGCCGATGAGCTACTACGCGAAGAACAAGACCGGACGTGTGATCAGCCGTATCACTAGCGATTGCGACGCCGTGCGAACAGGTGTCCAGGACGTGCTGTTCGTCTCACTGGTGCAACTTGGCCAGATGATTGGTAGCGCGGCCTTGATGGGCTACTACGATCTGCCATTGTTGCTGGTTGTGTTTGCCATGAGCCCATTTGTTTGGTGGATTGGAAGTGTGATGCGACGACGCTTGAGTGTTTCCTATCGACAGGTGCAAGAGAGTTTCAGCCGCGTTACCGCCACTCTTGCGGAATCAGTTTCGCTGATTCGCGTGACCCAGGCGTTCGCGCGAGAAGACGTTAATGCAGCATCCTTTCGCGAATTGACAATCGACCATGCGGAGTACAATATGAACTCAGTTCGCGAGGGCGGTATCCTGATGCCGTTGCTCGAGCTAACGAGCCAACTAGCGTTGGCGCTCGTGTTGGTAGTTGGTGGCTATCGCGCATTGGTTTCAAACGACGCGATGCCCGTAGGTGACCTGATCCAATTTTGGTTTTTAGCAAGCCTGTTCTTCAGTCCGATTCAGGCCATCGGCACACAATACAACCAAGCATTGACTGCGATGGCTGGTGCGGAACGCGTTTTCGATCTGCTCGATCAACCGCCATCTTGGGGCGATCTTGACGATGCAAAACCACTGCGTTCACCAATCGCTGGCGGGATTGAAGTCTGCAATGTCGCGTTCGGATATGAAGCTGACTGCCCCGTGCTACACGGTGTTTCCTTTGTCGCTGAACCTGGCCAGATGATTGCCCTCGTCGGGGAAACCGGTAGCGGAAAATCAACGTTAGCAAGCCTCATTGCTCGCTACTACTTGCCCGATCAAGGCCAAGTGCTTATCGACGGTCAGGATATCCGTGGAATCACTTCGCGATCACTTGCCGAGTGCGTTTCCGTCGTCCCGCAACAAAACTTCCTGTTCAGCGGTACCGTACTGGAAAACATTCTTGCCGGACGGCCTGACGCGACGGTCGCCGACGCGCGTGTTGCGCTGCGTGAACTCGGATGCGAACGATTGATCCATGACTTGCCACAGGGTCTTGAAACCGAGACTGGTTCCCGTGGTTCGCGTGTGTCACTTGGCCAGCGACAATTGATTTGCTTTGCTCGTGCGCTTGTGATGAATCCGAAAATCCTGGTGCTCGATGAAGCAACAAGCGCTATCGACACGTTGACCGAACTGAGAATTCAACGAGCATTGAATCGGCTCTTAACAGGGCGCACCAGCATTGTGATCGCACACCGCCTGAGTACGATTCAAGCGGCTGATAAAATCCTGGTCATGTCTGCCGGAAAAATCATCGAACAAGGCCGACATGAAGAACTGCTCGCTCTCGGCAAGCACTACGCCGAGTTACACCATCGATTTATCGGCACCGCATCAAAACATTAGACTCAAGTTTTCCAGAAGGATCGCTGGTGTATAGCCTTTAGGCGACTCTTTATTGGTATCGAAGAGGCGGCTAAAGCCTGGACACCAGCGTGGCCAAGCGAAACAGTCCCAACTACGTTCTGACCATGAACAGAAAACCACGTCTTAAAATCCGTTGGAGTCAGCAAACTTCCTACTATCCACGGTACTCCGCCAACGCATTTTGAATCTCCTCCAGGACGGTTGCATCCAGCTCAACCTCACTACGTTCCTTGAGCACCTTCCTGCAACTTTCGCCACCGATTTGACCAAGCGCCCATGCCACCGCTCCACGCACGACGGGCTCTTTGTCATCAAGCAATCCAACCAGCGGATCAATGGCTCGACAATCCTTGGCATTCCCAAGACAAATCGCCGCGTTGCGCAACAAGCCTCGGCGTCTCGGCCTCCAGAGCGGGGTGTTGCGAAACCGATCGCGAAAGGCTTCGTCGTCCAAAGAAAGCAACTCGAGCAGGTCAATCGGATTTGATTTCACACTGGGCCAAAGCGCGATGTCGTTCGCTTCCGCGCTAAAGCGATTCCACGGACAAACGTCCTGGCAAACATCACAGCCAAACAACCAATCGCCGATTCCGGAACGTAATTCCAATGGAATAACCCCGCGATTTTCGATCGTTTGATAACTGATGCACCGACGACTGTCCAAAACACCTGCCGTCACAAACGCATCTGTTGGACACGCGTCTAAACAACGTCGGCAAGTTCCACAATGATCGGTCTCGTGGGGCAAGCTGGCTGGCAGTTGCACCGTCGTTAAGACACAGGATAAGAAAAAATAACTTCCCTGACGAGAATTAATCAGCAACGTATTCTTGCCGGTCCAACCAAGGCCTGCGAGCTGTGCAAACTCTCGTTCCATTACAGGAGCCGAATCAACAACGCCTCGCGAAACCGCGTCAGGAAACTCGTCAGCAATAACAGCTTTCAAGTGTTTAAGTCTGGGATGGATCAAATCGTGATAGTCAGCCGCACCCCAAGCATACTGAGCGACTCGGCCTTGATGACGCTCCGGTGCAACAGGGCGTATCGTCCGGTACGGAAAACCAAGAACAATCACAGATCGAACATCCTTGAGCACGAGATTTAAGTCTCCATACGCCTCAATGCGATTTTGGAAATAGCCCATCTCAGCCGCATATCCCGATTCAATCCAATCCAGCAAGTGATGATAGCCCTGTGGCGTCACAGCGGGTGTGATCCCAAACAACTCAAAGCCCAACGCATTTGCGGCTAACGCCAGACGTTCACCGATAGAACCCGCTGTCATAGCACTATCTTTACACTAACTTGATCTTCAATCCATCAAACCCTGGTTCAATACCGGTTGGCAATGCATTGATCGCTGTTGAGTAATCGATATCGTGGCTCATATGCGTCAAGTAAGTCCGCCGCGGTCTGAGCTCCTTCACAACTTCAATGGCTTCATCAATGCAAAAATGCGTCGGATGTGAAGTGTAGCGAAGTGCCCCCAGTATCAGTGTATCAAGCCCGGCCAGCAAACGCATGCTCGCGTCGGCAATGGCCTTTACGTCGGTGCAATAGGCAACGTCGCCTATGCGAAAACCGAAAACGTTGAACCGAGAACCATGCTGCAGCGGAATCGGAATGACACGCGCCCCCAACACCTCAAAGGGCTGTTCATCAATCGTGCGAAACACCAATTGCGGACGCGACCCCTGATGCGTTTCAGGCGAGTCATAGAACGCGTAGTCGAAAGAATGACGAATTCGATCTTCGACCTGGGGCTGACAATAAAGTGGCACCGGCCCTTCAATCATGAACGGAAACAAACGCAAATCATCGAGTCCAAAGATATGGTCGGCATGCTCGTGGGTGTAGGCGACCGCATGGACCAATCCGATTTGCTCCCGAAGCAACTGAATCCGCAGTTCGGGTGTCGTGTCGATCAGCAAATTGCCTTCGGGCAAACCGAAAATGACCGAGCTACGCGTGCGATTGTTTTTCGGATCGCGACTTTGGCAGACGTCACACCCACACCCGATCGCCGGAACCCCCACGCTCGTTCCGCATCCCAGCATCACCATGCTGCCGCGAATATCGGTGGTAACAATCGATTTAGGCACGCTTCTGGAGGTTTATCTTATGCGGAAACGGATATCTATGGATTCGTTGCGCCGTGTTACGCTAAAAGATGACAAATCACATCAACTGTTTTATTCGCTAACCAATTTCTCGCCATGCCCCCAACTGAATTCCCAGAAACTTATTCATCGCTCGCTGGCAGCCTTTGTCTCGTAACGGGCGGTGCCGGATTCATTGGCTCTCACCTTGTCGACGGACTTGTCGAGGCCGGTGCCAATGTCCGTGTCTTGGATAACTTAAGCACAGGATTTATCGAAAATCTCGCTCGGCAAGCAGGAAACGAAGCCGTGGAGTTCATCCGTGGCGACGCATCAGACGCAGAACAAGTCGACGAAGCGATGCGAGGTGTCAACTTTGTATTTCACGAAGCCGCGATGGCAAGCGTCCCACGCAGCATGCGAGAACCTGCACTTTGTCACGCTTGGACAACGACTTCAACGTTGCATTTGCTAGCAGCAGCGCATCGACATGGCGTCAGTCGATTGGTTTTGGCCTCCACCAGTGCCGCCTACGGCAATTCACCTTTCGTCGCCAAACGCGAGTCTGACCAAACCGACCCGTTGTCGCCCTATGCCGCGTCAAAACTTGCGTCGGAGAATTATTTCCGCGCGTTTTACAGTGGTTTCGGGATCGAAACCGTCATTCTGCGCTACTTCAATGTTTTTGGGCCCCGGCAAGATCCGCAGAGTGAGTACAGCGCGGTCATTCCTCGTTTTGTCTCGATGATCTTGGCCGGTCAGAGGCCCGTCGTCTACGGCGATGGATTGCAATCACGCGACTTTGTCCACGTTCGCAACGTAGTCAACGCCAATCTGCTAGCTGCAACCGTCGCTGGTGCCGTCGGCGGTACGTTTAACATCGGCTGCGGTGCCAGCACGACGCTTTTGCAGCTTCTTTACACACTTTCGGACATCCTGGGACGATCCATTCAAGCGATCCATCAGCCCCCGCGAGCTGGAGACGTCCGCGATTCGCTGGCTGACATTACGCAAGCCCGGAAATGGCTTGGATACGAGCCATCCATTAGCGTTGATCAGGGCCTGCGCGAAAGCATTGCATATTATGAACATTCCGTGTCTGCTCAATGAGCCTCAGACCTTCGAGCCCCAGACTTCGAAAACCCAGGCCCGCTTGCGGTCGCCGAAGCCGCCGATAAACTAATGGTTAATGCCGCCTAGAACCGAATCGGTTCACAGCGCAGCGCACCCCTAGCTCAATTGGATAGAGCATCGGTCTACGGAACCGAAGGTTACTGGTTCGAACCCAGTGGGGTGTAATAACTTACGTCAATTCGCTCCTCCTGTTGTACCTAGGTACACATTTTCGCCAATCAGGGCGCATGCGACCGAAAACTGTTGTCGGGTGCATATCCTTCAACTATTAGGGCGTGCGAAGGTACAAACCTTCGTGAGGAACGCACTCTCCTTCTCACGACCCACATCGCAGTAACTGCGACATTGGAATTGAGCCGTTAGAATCAGAGGGGCTGCTCTGGAAATCGTCCCGCATCGTTGGTGGGTGCGCCAATTCACAACTAGAGTTGGATCCGTAACGGGAGCATAGAACCGCAGTTTAAATTCTCGCGTCGGACAGCCTGGCCGAAATGAGTTTGGCTAAGGTCAATTCGATAACGTCAACGCAACCGATTGCAGCTTTGACAAGCCAGCCGTTCATCGTGTTTCCTAACTGACTTCGGTGTCGGCCACCGGTGCAACAGGGTTTGTTAGTCAGCAACCGCCTTGAAGTCGAAATATTACCTCCGTCCCATTTTCCGTCCCCCGTCCCATTTTCTACCCCCAGGTTGCAAAGGTCTCCCAGAAATCAGGAATGTAAATTTTTCTCTTCCAGTGGTATTCGCTTCGGCGGGGCGTCGTGATCTATCGGCCGTGGCTCATAGTTTGGCGTCCAATAGTCTAGCCCGCATGTGCTGTTGAGTGCAATTGCGATCGTTGCGGGCATGCCTCCCAACCGGTCCCCGTGGCAGAGATTGACGTAAAACCGAACATCACTGCGACTGCAGTGTTGCCAAGTTAGCTTTCAAAACATTCGTTGCTGGCCATCGCTCGTCTCACGTGTGGACGCGAGAATCTCGTGCGTCAATATGCGGTCGCTAAATCCCTTTAGCAAGACGAATGGCTCAAGCAACGGATTGGCAAATCGAAATCGAGCCCTTCCTGGCAGGTTTGCCAACATCAACATTGGGCCTCGTTCATCTTTACAGAATGAGTGCAGGTGCCGGGCAAACGATTCAACCTTATAATCACGACCTAGCACCTTTGCGAGCGGGCTTCTAACGTCTTTTGGGGCAAAGCATCCAAATTCATCGCATTCAGCCAAAGCGCAAGCAAGCAGTACTTCCTTGTACAGAGATTTTGCAGTACTAGTAATTGCCCTTTGATAAGCGTTTAAAATCGACCCTTGCGTTGATTCAAGCGCTAATGCAATGCCGGCATCAACGTGGGCCAAAGTTACGCGACGCGAGCTTTCCGCGATCGCTTTTAATGCAGAATGAAGACCAATTTGGTGGGCGAAATGGGGCAGACCTTTGGCAATGCGGGAGATTTCGTGCAAAGATGAATCGTCCACCGCCATTTCGATTTCAGGCTTCGCCAATGTTGCACTAACGATGTCTTCAACTTCGTCTCTGGACATCCGAGGCATCTTAACTTGCGCGATACAACGCTCGATCGATCGGTGACCTTCAATTAACTTTTCAACATCTTCTGACACACCGACCAACACAATTGTGCAATCAACCTTCCGATCCGAGAACAACTTAATGGTTTCAGCCATCGCTAGTTTCGTGTCAATGTCTTCAAGTGAATCAAATTCGTCAAAAATCAAAACCACCTCCATCGAGTCAATAAGTCCCGTAATCAGGCGTCTCACTAGATGTTGGTCTATTTCAGGGCATTCTCCCTTCTCGATTTGCCGCACTAAGCTCCGAGTACTAACAGGAAGACTTAGGTTTAGTTGCGAAGCCTTGAATGCAATTTCAGTGAACTGTGCTTCCCAGAGTTCTGAGTACGATCTAATGCTTGTGCAGTTTATGTGAGGGGCCATTATGACGTTGAGCGGGTTTCTCAGATTGAGCGCGATCATGTTCGCCAATGATGTTTTGCCCACACCGCGCTCACCGTAAATAACCAAGTGCTGACCGGACTGATTAATTGCGCCTAGTACTGCTTGGATTTGTTGTTGCCTTCCTTGAAATAGGTCCTTACGATCTATTGGCGCGGCCGGATTGAAGGCTCGATTTATCTTGAATGAGATATCTTCACGTTCGCCTTGGGACATAACCATTTGTATTTCCGCGCTGAACGCCGTTTTCGTGTAGCTTAATGTAGAGCTGTGTAGTTTGTGTGGTCCGCCTTCGTAGCAAAAGGGGGCGTGAGGATAATGTGGAGAGCGTTGCAGTAGCGACGTATCGTGGTCGCCAGCGTGAACGAAACCATTATGCAATCCTTATGCAATTGCGTTACAAAATTAGTTCGATGCTGAGGCTTGTCCAAAAGTAGAGGATTTCGACCAGCATCGAACGGATTGTTGCGACCTGCAAGAAGCGGAGGACACCGTGGCCTTTTGCGTATTTAACTACACTGATCTGGAAACGAAAACGAGCAGCTCAGTTCGCCGCCAAAACTACGACCGGGGCGTTGTTTTTGATGAAGCTCCAGGAATTGAGATAGACGTTGCGGCGACCATTTCGCCCAAATCCGGTGGCTGCATCGTCAATCGCGTTCGCGCTGGCAGGTGTCGCGACATTCAATGCATGGCCCCCATCGCTTCGGGTGCCGCTTCGAGACTGATCAATGATTGGCATTCACAGAAGAACGGTTCTTCGGCTTTGTGCAGAACAGCCGCCTCTCGCCTGCATTTGTCGCAGGCATAAATGTGCCGGATGCGAAACCGCCATCCGCTCACGATTGACTTGTCCACATAGACGTTGAACCTGCGTTCTTGGACTCCGTGGTACATGGTCATTAACTCCCAGACACGAATTGAACGATGAATCAGTGGTAGGCTTGGCGAATCGCTTTGCGGTGGTGTTCATGAATCTTCGCGATGATTTGTTCCCTGGACTCACGACGCATGTATCAGCTCAGATCTCATTTTTAGCCAAACTGAAGCTATGGTCGTGTACGTCCAATGTGTTTCCAGCAACCACGCGCGTTTCATCGGACGGAACGGATTCGAGAACATAAAATCCCCAGCCACCGGACAACCGATGACTGGAGCCTTAACGCCCGGGTTGGCCGACCTGGTTGTGCCTTGCATTAGAGGCAGGGTGTTTCGCTCGATTTAGGGTCATCAGCCAACACGCCCGAAGTATGACCATATGGAGGGTCAACGCCTCCATATGTAAGTACCCGAATCAGGACAGGATTCAAACTCAGGATTACTTCGAGCAACTACGTAACGTTCACGTAAAATGCAACCCAATGTCTGCCACGATGTAACTTCACATTTCTAGCGGAGCTGGATCATGGCGGAATTGTTAGTCGGACTTCGCTCACAACACTCACCTCCCCAGTTGAAGCCGCCCGCATACAGAACACTAGGCTTCGGCGTTGTCGCTTGATTTGGTGCCATCGATCGGATTGGCGTTTAAGACCTGCTGGAGTATCTCTGCTTCACGCTGCACATCACCAGGGGCGTAATGTCGCTGCGTTGTTTCCCAGGATGAATGCCGCATGATTCGGCAAATCACCAGCGGCGGGACTCCAGCATTTCTAAGCCGTTGCCCACACGACCGCCTGAGGTCGTGAGCGGAAGCGAATTTGGTGGGACGACCCGTCTTATCATCCTTAGGTGCCACCTCGATTTCTGCCTTCTTTCCAATTCGGCTGATCACTTTGCCAACCCAGCCAGCTTCAAGCCTTTCGTACTGTGGCATGCCGCCGAACTTTATCTGAAGCGAAATGGGGTTGAACACCCAGCCTGTTCGCTGGCCCTTTGGAGTCTGAAGCAAGAGCTTTTCAAAACCAGGGAGCAAGGGGATGTTTTCGTCGGTATCATTTTTCTGCATCTTCGCCGGGATTTCCAGCACCGGAAGTTTGCCGTCGTTCCAACTGGGTCGAATCGTCTCTTGAATATCCCAAGAGACGTGCATCAATTCATCGATCCGAAGTGCCGATTCCCAGAGTCCGTGTAGAATCGCCGTCCAAGAGTCGGCAGCTTCCTCGCCGACAACCAGCGGCGTTGCCTTCAATAGCTTCTCAAATTCGACTTCGGTGATTGGTCGCCCCTTCATCGCCCTCTGCTTTGAAACCTTAAGCCGTGGGACCTTCGGCGGCACCGTCAGCAAATCCTGATGATAGGCCCAGTTCAAAGCCGCAAGAATGCTTTTCATGTAGCCACGAGCCGTAAATATAGAACGCGGCTTACTTCTCCTGCTTTGTTCGCCAGCAAGTATTCGCGACTGAAGTGTTTGTAGTGTGGATGGTTCTGCGAACTCACCAAGCGTTTTTGGGTTAATGATCCTTGTCGCGATGTCGAGACGACTTTCGGCATCTCCTGCCGTCTTGTCCCGAAGCGGGTTGAGGTGATGTTGTCGGTACTCTTCTCGGAATGACTCCCATGTCATCTCTGGTCCCCGAACTTTCTTATCGCCAACACTGACCTGAATCCCGAGGACAAGCTTCGCTTCGATCTCAGCCTTCATCCGTTCGGCCTCGGCCATGTCGCGACTGCCGACGGAGATACGAACCTCTCTTTTGGAATCTGGACAAGTGTAGCGAATTTGAAAAGGCCGTCCTTTCGGTTCAGCAATTCGGACACGAGGTACTTCTCTTTGGGGGGGACTTGTACGATTCTTCTTGGCCATCTTGATCTCTCCTTGCTTCCTCAATGCCAGTGATGCCAGACGGTTCACTGGTGATCGGAATTCGGACCAAGATGTTGGCTAGGACTTGAGTTCAAGACGTAATCAATCCAGTCACGCCCATGCACGAAGCCCAGCTTGTGGATGTAAGTGACACGCAGACCTGCACGTCGAGCCGTACGCAAAGTGGCGTCAGCGATCCCAAGGCGTTTTTTGAACGCTTTGAGGGTGTAAAGCTCGTTCGGATTAATGACACCACTGAGCGTGTAGTCAGAGTTTTCCATCGGGTGAATTTCCGTAGCTGGCGTGTTGGGATGAAGTTTCCAACAACACGCCTAGCTATTCACATTTACCCGCCGATTGCAGGCGATCCTCCGTGAGCTACCAGTCAGAAATAAAAATCAGGTATTCATGGATTTCTAAAACCGTGAATAACAAATGACTTCCATCAACTTTCAGTCAGCTATTTCTTCCCAGGGTTTTTCGTCGTACCATAGTGCCTCGATACCAACAGTGCCGTCATCAAATTTTTTCTTGAATCCAACTGCAGTATCGATGTTTTTCAACATTTCCCAATAGGCTTTAAACCCGCCACCTTTCTCTGCTAAAAATAGAGTGGTCATGTTTCGTGATACTCGGGTCTGGCACCATCCGAAAAGTTTTTGCAATGATTTGCAGGTGTGAGTTTCAGGATTGAAGCCACCAGATTTTGGGATGTGATGGTTGAGAATAAAAGCTCGAAGTTCTATCACTTCGGAACGATTTATTACATCTGCCGGAATTTTCCCCACCTTTGACTGCATGTCGCGAAGCTCGGTAATAGCTTCGGCTTTGATGGCTAAGTATCCCTCGGAATCGAGAATTCCTGGCTCGCCGTAAATCGACTCTTTCGGATTTAAAAGAAACATCCAGGCTTGAATTGCCGACTCTGCTTCAAACGGAATTGAGGCATAACGTGTGCGGACCTGCGGAAAGAACATTCGCTTTTTGCTGAGTTTCTTAAGGTGCGGTTTCAAGTCGTCGTATGCTTTGGCGAAATTATCGTCCCAGTAGTCGCCTAAATCGTCCGGCGGATAGTGGCCGCTGCAATTGATACGAATGTCGGTTTCTGCATCTCTTGCGAAATCTAGAAATCGATTGACTTTGGCTGGGAAAGTGGGCCTGCTCATTTAATATCTCTTTCTCGGTGAGTAAACTGAATCTGTCCGCTGCTTCACGGCTCCTCGTAAGCAAAAGTAGAGAGCGGGCGATACTAGGCAACTCGCTGATTGTCTCGCTGATTTGTCTCGCTATTTGCCACGCTGATAGCCCGAATCGATAGGTTGCCGCCCCTCCGTTTTTGAACGATTTTTGATTGTCGCAATGGGACTGAAGACTTGAGATTGAAGACCTCTGAAGATTTTCACACACAGACTGGACATTTGGTGTCCAACTCGTCACCGAAAATTGCTGAGATGTTCTGTGAGTCTCTGCTTCTGGACGTTTGGCCTTGGCAGCGTCAAATGCCTTAACGATTACTTCGCGACTCTAGCCGCTTTGAGGGCTGTCAAGAATTGCTGAAGTGATTGAGCGAATGCCTCTCCATCTTCAATCAGTTGATCGGTCAACGGCAACAGGTGATTGATTTCTCCCCGGCTCTCTGATGCTTTCGCGATGGCCTGTTCTACGAGTGGGAACTTGAATCCAGGTCTGATCTGGTAAGCCTTTAACTTCTCATCGAAGTACCAAGGGACACCTGCCATTGAAAGCGCTTGCAGTAGGCGATGAACGGTACGTCGCGAACATTCAAGTTCCGCTGCCAATGCGTTGGCGTCCCAGCGTCCTTTGCCCGCGATCAAGTGCAGTGTCTGCATTAGCCGGGCAAGCCGTTCGCATTGCCTAACCCGTCGTTCCGCATCCGTTCTCTCGTTGGTCGCTTTCTTCACCATTCCTTGCCCGCTCGACGCCTATTTCGCGAAATGAAACACAGGGCGTCGATGTTAAGAATGGAGGCTGCTACGAGTGGGTCACTGTGCCAGAAGAAATTTTTCTCACGACGATTCTTTGAGTTTTCTTGATTCGTTTGTGACCCACTGTTGGCACAAGACATCGCGATGATTTGCGCAACGTTAAGTTAGGCAATCGCAGGCGGTTGATCAGTAAACTTTGAATGGGACTTTTTCATGCCAGATACAGTGTTTAGAACGTGGATGAATCAACTTAATGAGGCAGAAGGCAATCAAGTCGCCGTGCCCGAATCGCCCCGTCTTATCAAGCTGATGCTTGCATGGCACTTTGCCCGAGAACAAGAAACGGATAGAGCTTACCTCGGTAAAAAAATTCTCATTCCAAGAATGGAACATGATTGGCATGTTGCCAATCCCGAAAGGCGAGCTGTCTATGGGCTGTACCACCGCTGCTTGGCTCAAGCCAATTCGGTTTTGACGATTGGTACCGAAAAGTTTCTCCTGCTGTCGTTTGAAGTTCCGAATCAAGGAAATGAAAGAGGTCGAAGGGCTGACCTGCTAGGACTCAACATGTACGGTGGGATGGTCTTGTTCGAGGCGAAAGTTGCCGGGAACCCCTGTGGTCCGGTGGCTTCCCTGCTTGAGGGCCTCGATTATCTGTCGGCGTTACTTTCGCCTGCCAATTTTCAACGAATACAAGCTGAATTTGAAATGCTACGGGAAACATTGATCAATGTATATCATGTAACTCCACCTTGTCTTGCAGGTGCTCAGTTGCGCCGTGAGGCAATTCACGACGTAATCATACTTGGTCCCCCTGCTTACTTTCAGCAATATGACGTCACTGACCGTGGCTTAGGATGGCGTGAGTTAACCAGAGCGAGTTTACAACCACCATCGATTCGGTTGCGATTCGCGCAAGGTGAGATAGACGTTGAAGGCGAATTTGAAGGTGCGTTTCAGTCGGAAATAACTTTCTGTATGAGAGAACCTGTGTGACGATCAACGACGGCCCGAGTTAATTAATTCGGATCATAACCGCACCGCCCTCTTTTTGTCATTTCGCACTGAACCACTTGTCGCGAAATCACTCGAATCATTTGCAACAGGAGATTAAAGATGCCACCGTTCTACGGATTCGGTCCCGAAAATGGACTACACGTTCTGAAAGATGAATGGTGCCAGAAGGAATACCATGAGGTACAGAGCCAGACGCTCTCCGCAAACTTGACTACTGCGATCTCTGCCACAAACGATGCCGCCCATGTTCGTAGCCAAGGGTTTCAGTTGCTGCGACCATTGACGATTGACATCGCTGAATCGGAAGAAGAACGTCAACTGGAGTCAGCCATGATGGTTCGCTGGTGTCAACCCAATATGTGGTCCATCCCGGGCGCGTGGAACCGCTTAGTTGCGTTCCAAGTGCCACTCTTCGGCCAACGAGATAAAGGTAGGTGGGGATACATCGACTTGCTCGGCGTTGCTCCTCCCATTGGCTTACCCGTTGTTATTGAACTCAAAAGATCACCAAAGGCAAAGCGCGACGGAAAGACAGAAAATTCAGAAACGCCGCTAAAAATGGTGCTTGAGGCCGCAGCCTATGCCATTGCTCTTCGGCAAAACTGGTCTGCCTTTCGAGCCGAGTGGATCGATCGACTAACTGAACTCAAGGCGCCGAATGAAATCATTAAAGAGGTTCCGAAAGTATTGACCAAGGTGCCATTGGTTGCCGCAGCACCCGCAAGTTTTTGGCTCGATTGGCTTCCCTACACGAGCAAAGGCCAATCGATGAAAGGATGGGGCGAGTTCAAGTCGCTGCTCGCCAACTTTGCGAGCCATAATTTGCCGGTTACATTCGTCAGCATTAGTGGAAACGCATGGCGACCGGAAAGCCTTGCGGTTCAACCACTGACTTCACTCCCTTGGTCGCCGTGACAGACTGAATTGAATCCACCGAACATC
Organism: Planctomycetaceae bacterium; assembly: GCA_043775635.1. Classification (GTDB taxonomy): domain Bacteria; phylum Planctomycetota; class Planctomycetia; order Pirellulales; family Pirellulaceae; genus UBA6163. The sequence continues at coordinate 35,033 of JAYVSE010000135.1, forward strand.
GGTTCAGTTAATGAATCCTGCTGCTTCCTCTACAGCGTCATGAAGTGCCGCTTGAAAGTTTGAGGTTCGAAGTTAGGTACCTGGAGTACGGTCCTGGCGCCAATCGCTTTCATGAATGGACCGATGTCAACCATTGTCTGCATCGGGCGTGTCGTAGTCGCTTGGACCGCCCTGACTCATCTTGTCCGATGATCTCAGCTTCACGACCATAGTAACTCGGATTGAGAGCGATTGTTCCGTTTTCATTCCGATGAGTCATCGCCGCTCGTTCCTTGTCTGTCCAACTGCTCACCCAGGCGATTGGTCGAACGGTTCCCAGTTCTCGGATGCTGAATTCGATCGCACCGACCAATCCTGAATTTCCACATCCTGGAGTTCCCGGTTTGAAATTGGTCACAAAGCCCCGAACCGCCGTGGATCGCTTGCACTTGATCCAGTGTTTGACGCGGCGTCCTATTTCGTATGGCTCGCTGGCCTTCTTCCAAACCGTCCCTTCACCGCCATTGGCGATAATCGTCTGATGAATCGCTGACTTGTTGACAGAGAAACTGGGCACCACTTCGATGTACGGATTGTCGATCTTCGACTTCAACCGCATCAGCAGTTCGAGCCTTTGCCAAAATGGTTTGTCCGTGACATCTTGATCTTCATGCCGAAGAATATCAAAAACAAAAAGCCGAACTTTCGATTGTTCGTTTTGTTGGATCGCCGCAGCATTTTCAACACTGGTCGCCAAGATGGCCGTAGTGGCTTGCAAGCTAGTTGTACAAATAGTTTTGTTGGTGTCGAGATTAGAAACAGGACAGACAAGCTCACCATCGAGAATGGTGCCGGAAATTGATTCCAGTCCAGCCGTCAGGTGCGGTAAGTTCTGTTGAAACTCGCTGAGTCGATACGTGACCGAGCTTGTGCAACGACCGGTGATTTGTACCTCTGATTCGTTAACGTGGAGCAAAGCCCGCACACCATCTTTCTTTTCTTGGACGATCCAAGCGTGAAGGTCGGCTTCTAATTCATCAGTGTCATTCCTGTCGCTCCATTCGCTCAGCAGCATTGGT
>JAYVSE010000136.1:0-7744 GCA_043775635.1 Planctomycetaceae bacterium
TGAATTTTAGCGTGCAAATCATAACCCGAATGCGTAAGCGAGGGATCGCAGTGGTCCCTCGCTTACGCAGCGGGTTACTAAATCAACAGCCCGCTAGCCGCCAGGTGTTTCGCGGAGTGTTTCGAAACGACACCGGACGGCTCGCGCCGTTCCGCTAATTAATTCCACGCAAATTGGCCTTGTCTGGCTGGGCTCTCGAATCCGACTCTGGTAACGAAGAAACCGCATATCGCTACAACTAGCCACATGCGGTTTTCAAATTTCATGCCAGATTGGCGATAAAGTAAGGACAACGGCCTACTTTTTCTTCTTGCCGCCCTTCTTGTCGTCTGCTTCGTCGGCCTTCTTGACCTTCTTCTTTTTCTTCAACGACACCTTGACGACGCGAACTTTGGCCATGCCAACAACGTTCATTTCGTCGTCCCAGCGGCCCAGTTCCTGCAATCGTGCGATTCGCTCGGGTCGAGTTAGCACATTTCTTGATTTAATTGCCCCGGCTTGCACCTTGAGGCTTCGGTCCATGGTCATGGCAGCACAAAACTCCGTCTAGGAATACGTGTCAAAACGCACACCCGTGAAATATGTTTCGGCAAATGATGTCATTTGCGTGTTTAGCCCGCCGACGCGGGTCGCACAAAGTAAACATTCTTGCGGTTCCTGACAACGGCGGGCAGGATGTTTTTTCCTAAAAATCTACTCGCAATCCCCGGGAGAGGCGAGTTCGAGTACCGATTCACTGCATGCTCAGCAAGAAAAGTGGTCGGAAAGATGGCATGAAATGAAGGTGAGCGGCTCCGGAGTGTGCCCCTACATAGACGACAATTAGCTTGCAAATCCACGCAGCCTCCGGAGCCACTCAACCAGTGCCCGAAATAATATACGGTTGTTAATGGCGTCCGGCCATCCGTAACATCCGCCAAAAGAAGGGAACAGGTCCCTTTGATGTCCTATTACACGTCCTTTAGCGACAATGCCTCTGCCTCCAGCGCACTAATCTCGTTTTGCAAATCCAAAACCTCGTTTGGGTCATCGGCTTGCTGCTTGGCACCCGCTAATCGAGGTCGCAACTGTTCGATTTTTTTCTTGATCACTTCACGCCGCTTTTTTGCCTTCGAGTCCATCATTGTCACCTTTTCGTTCAACCAAATACTAGGAACGGCAGCGTGCCAGTACTTCATGCCAGTAAATATTGTGCGAAGCATTCGATCAGGGCGTTGCTGGCAAAAATCCTTAGAATTCGACCAGTGCGACCACGAAATGCACGAGCAGCACATATAACGTCGCCCACAGAACTGTCGCGGTAATGGCCTCGCTGACCTCGCTTGCCGAGCTTTTTGTTCTGAATCCTTGATGGTAACTGATCGTTGCGATCCCGATACCACAAAGTAATGATTTGACCAAAACCCAATGAGCTCCCACAAAGAACCAACCGGAATAATCGTCAAGACTGCGATAAAAGTGCTGCTGCCAAAAATACGGCCCGACTTCAGGATGCGTCATGACAAAGCAAACCAAGCTGACTGCTCTTGCGACTCCAAATGCGATCCACTGCAAAAACGGGGTCGCGATCAAAAACGCGAGTACCGTCGGCGCTAATAAGTAAATTTGCGGTCGCACGCCCAGCGTTTCCAATGCATCCACCTGCGAACCATAACGCTTCACGCCGACATCAGCCGCAATCGCAGCTCCGCACCGTGCCGCGATTAAAATCGTTGCGAGCACCGGCACCAAAATTCGGTATAGCGCAAACCCGATCGATCCCAGCAAGTCTTCGATCAACAGCGGCTTGGAATAAAGTTGAAACGGCAAGAAGCGAAACGTGAAATAGGTCGATGTGAAGCCGATAATTGCTCCTGCCATCGCTAAATACATCCAAGATGACGGACCACTTATCAAGCGCATTGAATGTGAAAAAAATCGCCAAGCCCAATGAATAGAAAAGCGACCGCATGCGACTTCCCGACCCACGTTGATCGGCAAGAGAAGCAACCCGAATCCAGCCATACAAAACCGGCCAAAAGCAACCAGTCCACGGTCCCCAATCGCTAACACGCTTCCTGGTTTCCCCGGATTTTTTTGATCTCGCAAGCCCAATGCAACCGGCCGCAAGCGATCCGCAATCGTTGGCCACTCGTCTTTCGAAAGCACGCTTAACGACGCCGTTGAGGAATCCAATAAAACGCAGTGATCCGCGATCCCTAGAAGCGTGTCATAGTCGTGCGTGACCACAATGCTTGTTTGCCGATGCGCGGAATGTGTTTGTGCGATCAGCTTCGCCACTTCTAGTCCAGTCGCGTGATCCAGCCCGCTTGTTGGTTCGTCATACAACACCGCGCTAGGTTCCGCTGCCAGTGTCCTGGCGATTGCTAATCGTTGCTTCTGTCCACCACTAAGCGCGGCCGGGCGCGCGGCCGGATCAACACGCAATTCTGTCAACCAATCAAGCGCCAATCTGGCGGCTGGTTTCGATCGATCGCGGCGATGATCGATGGCAAACTGAACATTTTCCAAAGCCGTCCATTCATCGAACAACGCAAAATTTTGAAATACGATGCCAACTCGGTGAGGTCCATGAATGGTCGATTCACTGATTCGAAAATCACCGTCTATCTGAATCGCCCCCCCCGCCTCGTTCGGAATCAGTCCGGCAATAAACCGCAACAATACCGACTTGCCCGCTCCGCTGCCGCCGATCAATACCGTCAAATCCCCTGCCGCGAACTCCATGGAGACGTCGCGAAGTAACTCTCGCTGTCCGGCAGAAATCGAAAGTCGATTAAGAATCAACGATGCTGCCTGCGGTTCCAAATCATCCCAAGAATTCTGCACATCCTCCCTACTCAAAATGTCTCATCATCTCCCTTCTCCCCTTCTCCCCATCTCGTGTCTCCCTTTCCTGCAAACACCGGTGCCGGGAACACGGCGCGATCCGATGCCGCTTCGATCAAGCGAGACTCGCTGCCGTTCGCTTCAAACTCACCTGGCGTTGCGATTACCCAACGTTGATCTTTCTGCAACACTTGGTTACGAAGCAGCCGCGCGAAGCCGGGATCGATTCCAGTTTCGCGTGTTCCCATCAATTCATCGCCAATCTGGCGAATCGTCGGCTCCAACGCTTCACCTGCTTTCGAAATCGCGGCCCTTGCTTCATCGCTAGTCCACGTCTCCGTCCAAACTTTTCGCAGCGCCAAGTTCTCCACGAACGCTTCTCGCAATAGCGTTTGAACCAAGCCACGCGAGGCCGGATCGCTGGCGATCAAATCCGCAGCGGCGGCCAGTTCCTTGCGCAAATTTTGGTTTCCTGCAATCTCGACCATCGCTTCCTGAACCGCACTTGCAATCTCGTTCGCGTGTTCCTCAAGTACCGGGATCGCTTCTTCGCTGACAAAGCGGTCCCACTCCTGCTTCATCAGATCCTTTTGCGGCAGCGGTGATTTGTCGTAGATTGCACGCCAAGTAAAGCTCCAAATCGAAGCTCGCTTCCACAACTCCAGGCCGATGTTTTGCGCAATCGGTTCCGCGCGTGCTCGCACGATCGGCACAATCTCATGCTTCGCCAGCGGCACCAACCGGTCCGCAACAACTTCGTCGTTCCAGCGCGCCACCAAAATGTCTAACTCGCCTCGATGCCTTTCAACGCTGCGCCGAAAACCGCTTTCGATCGCCGGTAACGAATCTCGCAGTGCCTTTTCCAGGATTGGAGCCAAGCTCGCACCAATCCTTTGCCCGTGCGCTTGCATTGCCGTTGCAATCACCTTCTCAATCCGCTTTCGCTTTTCCGGCGGAAACATCAACTCGATTGCATCTTCCAATCGCCCATGATTTTGGTAGGCCACCAGTCGACATGACTCTGGCAAAACGTTTTGTTCGTGCCAGCATACACTCACGACATTGGCAGCAGCCGAGTGATCAGACTGAGTAACGAAGCCACACTGCGAAGTTGAACCGTTGGGTCGCAACAGGAACACAGGATCTCGGGCCTTCAAGCTGCCAGACGCATCGGTAGCCTGAAATCTCGTCGATGCCGTTGTCGCAAATTCCACGAGCTGTGCAAGCGGTGCCTCCTTTCGTTTCGAAGATTGTGAACCAACGAATCTCGTCGCTCCCAAAAAACCAATCGCTGCGGCCCCGATCAACCCGACCACGCCAACGATCCGCTCATGATTAGACTTCAGCATTAGCATTAGAACCCACCCAGTCGCGCAAACCCAACACCACGCTCTGCCACCTCAGCTCGCTTCGAATGATTAGACGGCAGTTACTGATTCGAGTCGATGGCTGATTGTGTGGATCGTCACCGTTGTATTCGCTGCGCTTAAGGACCGTTCGATCAAAAAAATGTCCGGTTTTTGAAGTGGGATAGGCTTCCAGCCTGTCATTTTCAATGCGACAGGCTGGAAGCCTATCCCACTATTTGATCGAGCGATCCTAAGTAGCCACCCTTCAAGTGGGTAGTGATTATTCGATGCGACAACGTGATGCAGGCGAAAATACGCAAATTTTGTATCGACGATGCCAACAGATCCTATGTTGCGGATTATCATCTCCTTCGACATTACCGTCGCCCCAACCTGTGATAGAGCGCTATTCCCATGGATTTGCATTTCATAGCCTACCTGATTAAAAGTCTGCGGAATGTCTACTGATCAACCTCACGATAAATCATTTCGAACGGATTCTTCGCCTGCGTCACCACAAATCTCGCCGGCTGGTTTGCGACTTCCACAAAACCGTTTTCGTCCCGCAAAAGTTTTAGTGACACTGCCTGCGTACAATGAAGAAGAATCGTTGCCTGAGCTACTGGAACGAATCGGGGAGTCGTTTGCGGACAGTGGCTTACCCTACGAAGTCGTCATCGTGAACGATGGGAGCAAAGACGCAACGGTTCAGATCATTAAGCAGTATGCGCTTCAAATGCCGATCCACTTGGTCAACCACGAGGTCAACAAAGGGCTTGGGATCACGATCCGCGACGGGCTTCGTGAAGCGTCAGAACGAGCAGACGAACGCGACATCATCTTGACGATGGATGCTGACAATACACATCCGCCCGGCCTGATTCCACAGATGGTCCAGATGATTCATGAGGGCTGCGATGTTGTGATTGCGTCACGATTTCAGTCGGGTGCAAGTGTTACCGGCGTCCCCTTCAATCGACATGTGTTAAGCATTGTCGCGCGTCTCCTGTTCACGGTCTTGTTCCCAACTCGCGGCATTCGTGATTACACCTCAGGATTCCGTGCTTATCGCGTTTCCGTAGTACGCGAAGCGTTTGAGAAGTACGGCGACGATTTTGTTGGTGAGACTGGATTCTCTTGCATGGCAGATATTTTACTCAAGCTTCGAAAGCAAGGATGCGTTTTTGGTGAAGCTCCCCTTCGCTTGCGTTACGATCTCAAGGGCGGAGAAAGCAAGATGCGAGTTTTTAATACCATTTGGTTGACATTAAAACTTCTTGGTCGCCAGCGTTTCTCGGCTCGATAATTTTTTATTATGCCAACCGATTCGACAGACCAATCGACCGCAGCTCATTGGCTTGTGGTCGGTAGTGGTATGATGGGCCTGAAGCTGGCCCGAGACCTTGAGGCCAAAGGACAGCGAGTCACCGTTTGCGAAGCTGCACCACAGCTCGGTGGACTGACCAGTGCGTTCCAGCTAGGCAACATTGTCTGGGATCGGTTCTATCACGTCACGTTGCTAAGTGACACGAAACTCCGCGACCTGCTTACCGAGATCGGCCTTGAAAAGGAAATTCGCTGGGTCGAAACCAAGACCGGGTTTTACAGCGACGGCGGCCTGGTTTCGATGAGCAACACGGCTGAGTTTCTGCGTTTCCCACCGCTCAATTTGTTTCAAAAGCTGCGACTCGGCGGAACGATTTTTTACTCGTCCAAGATCCGCAATTGGCGACGATTAGAAAAGATCACGGTTGAGAAATGGCTACGACGCTGGTCCGGTCGAGTCGTTTTTGAGAAGGTCTGGCAACCACTGCTCAAAGCAAAGCTCGGCGATGCGTACCATGATTCGTCAGCGGCCTTCATTTGGGCGCACACGGCTCGAATGTACAAAGCTCGCCGCAGCGGCATGAAAACAGAGATGTTTGGCTATGTCCCCGGCGGCTATGCACGAATTCTTGACACCCTTCAGAAATACCTCTCGGATCGAGGCGTCGAGTTTTGGCCCGGTCACCCTGTCCAGAAGATTGTTCGGGCCGAAGGTAAGCGATTGGCGGTTCAGTTTGCAAATGGCAAGTCAGAAACATTCGACAATGTGGTCATGACGGTTCCATCGCCTCTGATCGCAAAAACTTGTGAGTCGATTCTGACAGAGGACGAGCGAAAGCGATTGGCGGGAATTCGCTACCTCGGTGTTGTCTGCGCGTCGATGTTGATAAAGAAGTCGATCAGCCCTTATTATGTCACCAACATCATCGATACTTGGGTGCCGCTGACTGCAGTGATTGAGATGTCCACCATTGTCGATCCCGTTCGTGAACTGGGCGGCAATCACCTTGTCTACCTGCCCAAGTACATGCCAGATGACCATCCTGGTCACGCCATCACCGATGAAGAGTACAAAGAGCTTTGCTTGTCGACACTGGAAAAAATGCACCCGCATTTTTCGCGAACCGATGTTATCGATTTTAAAATTTCGCGTGCTCGCTATGTAGCGGCGTTGCAAACGATTCGCTACAGCGAGCGGCTGCCACCCGTCGTTACATCCGTTCCTGGGTTATATGCCCTGAATAGCGCTCACATTCTTAAGGGTAACTTGAACGTCAATGAAACGATCGACTTAGGCGAGGAAAAGATGTTAGGCGAAGTCTGGCCTGACTTCGTTCGTCGGCGTTCGTCGCACAGCGTAGGATAGTAACGACTGTACCGAATTTCATAAGCTGCTTCTTTTCAATTCGGCAGATTGGCAACAAAAAGAAGACCCGTTTTGCAATCGCGAACTATTTTGGTTCGGATGAAACGCCTCGTAATGAAATTCGGGTTCGCCTTCTTGACGGTTGCAATACATGCTTGGGTAGCATGTCCTCGTTCGTCTGCCGTTGACTGGTTGACACACCCAAGCAAATACACACACGTGTATGAGACCGGCGCGCGAACGAACCAATTCGCGAACGTCGAGGCACCACCGCTGGCCAATCAATCAGCGATTACCACAAGCGGATACACGCACTACCGCAGTACGCTTCAAGGCGGCCAATCTGCGGACAACTATAATCGTGTCAACCAATGGGGCCCACCGGTTCGTCCCTACGGTGAGTGGGAATTTCCCTATCGACCTTACAGTGCTCCCTACCAAGCCTGGGGCGCGCCGTACGCTGGACTCAACATCGGCGGCTTCCCCGGTGGAGGAAGTTTTCCTGGTAACGGCTATCCGGGCAACGGCTATCCTGGCAACGGCTATCCTGGCGGTAGTCCGGGAAATGGGCTGCCTGGAGGTTTCGTACCGAACCCGGCTGCGCCTGGTGGTGGCATACTTGGCCAGCCCAATCAACCTTACCCTGCGGACCCGAATGGTCTTTATCCCGTACCGCCTTGGTACGGCGGCTATCAGCCTGATTACTCGCAGACCCCGACGCTGAACGATCGAGATTTTTTTCGCAGTCCGACGGGAACGAATGCGACGCCAGCTCCCTAGTGGTCCGAGAATTAAATAACCTTGCTTGGCGATTTGTCGTTAAACCGCGTGGGCAACGCCCCGCGCGAGGCTCGCGGCCCGTTGGGCACGCGGT
>JAYVSE010000137.1:0-22215 GCA_043775635.1 Planctomycetaceae bacterium
TGTGGTCCAACATTGGTTGCTGGCACCTGAACCAGTGGATGTATACGATGGTGGAATTGAGCGTCTGGGACTCTCCCGCCGAAGCGGTGACAGACCGCAGAGACCGACCGTGGGACAATCCGCATCGACGGCCTTCGGATGCCGACCGCCGCGCATCAATTTCCCGTGAAATGCTGCGTGAACAATTTTCCGTGCTTCTGCCTGACGGACCTGAGACCAAGAAAATTAAATCGCTCCTGGATCACATCATAAGCCTCGCAACATAATCGCTACCGTGCCGTATCCAACAAAAACATTTCGCCTAAAGTGCAGTTTTCAAGAGAGGCAATCTTTGCGATCGAACCTTCATCATCGAGGCGAAAAAAGACAACACCATAATGAGGTCGGCGTTCGCGAAACACCACTTCGCCAAAATCCTTATCGTTTGTGATGAGAATCCAGGTCTCTGTAAATGCCTTCGTCAAGACCTCATCATCGGTTGAACCGCGTGCCTCGTCATACACAGAGAACACTTCGTGCCCATTCTCAGCCAACCAAGCAGCTACCCGCGACCCAGTGCATTCATCGACAAGAAACCGCATTTACGACGGTTCCGCGATCAATGGCACAAAAGATGCGTTTGCGAGGGATTTCGCAGCAAATAGTAAGCAAGCTTGAATATCCTCATCCCGCAAGCCGTTGTATTCGGTAAGTATCTCTCGATTCGTCGCACCGCGAGCGAGAAGATTCAGTATGAACTCGACTGATAGTCCAGTCCGACAAATCAATGGTTTTCCGCTCAGGATCGCAGGGTTCGAGGTTATTCGTAGACTGCGATCAGGGTCATTCATTTTCAGCGTCCGATGTGCATTTTAGTGTTTCCGCACAGCGCAGACAATTTGATATTGTCAGGTTTGTTGTTCCGTCGCAGCGATCGACGCAGCGATGACGGAGTACGGCATGGATGCCAAGATTGCCAAAACCAGCTAAACCCCCGCTCGAATCAAATCGATCATTTCGTCCGTGCTTAGTCGTCCAGCTTGATCCGTACCACTGAGCACACTGGCAACAAGTTCGCGTTTGTTGGCGTGCAGTTCGAGAATTTGCTCTTCGATCGTGCCTTTCGCGACAAGTCGATAAACCGTAACCGCACGTTCTTGGCCGATTCGGTGGGCGCGGTCCGTCGCTTGGTCTTCAACCGCCGGATTCCACCACGGATCGAGATGGATGACATAGTTCGCCGCAGTCAGATTCAAGCCTGTTCCGCCCGCCTTGAGTGAAATCAGGAACAGGTCGCCTTCACCATTCTGAAATGCGTCGACACGTCGTTGTCTTTCCGGTGCAGGTGTCGAGCCATCAAGGTATTGATACGAGATGCCGCGTTCATCAAGCGATTCGCGAACCACATCCAGATGTTTTACAAACTGACTGAAGACCAGCGCACGATGTTCGCCATCGCGAAGTTCATCGACCGTTTCGAGAAACAGGCTCAGCTTTGCTGATCCTTGCCGCGAGGTTTTGTCGACCATTCGCGGGTGACAGGACAGTTGCCGCAGTTTCGTAAGCCATGCAAGCGTTCGCATGCGTTGGTCGCCTTCGCCGCGATCATTGACTGTCGTACCGCTGAGTTCAGCAATTGCTGCGACTCGAGCATCTTCGTAACGCTTGCGTTCTGTTGGCCCCATTTCAGCGAACAGCGTCACTTCGGTTCGTGGCGGCAGTTCGGTCAAGACATTTGCCTTGGTCCGTCGGAGGATAAACGGACGCACAAGCTTCGCTAACGATTCTCGCCGATCATCATCCTTGTGACGTTCGATCGGTTCGGCAAACCGAGTTCGAAAACGATCCCAAGAGCCCAGTAACCCAGGACTTAATGTCCTGAACAAGCTCCAAAGCTCGCCGAGATGATTTTCAAGTGGTGTGCCTGACAATCCGAGTCGCCAATTAGCGTCGATGCTGCGAATCGCTTGAGATGTTTTGGTCTGTGCGTTCTTAATGAACTGCGCTTCATCTAAAACGAGAGTGTTCCATTCGCGTGACGCAAACCGTTCTGCATCGCGCTGCAATAGTTGATAACTGACGATGATCAAGTCGTTTGGTTCTGCCGAGTCGAGCAACTGTTGACGATCATGTTCACGATACAGCCTTGCTCGAAGTGTCGGTGCAAATCGTTGCGTTTCTCGCATCCAATTATCACCAACGCTTGTCGGTGCCACCACAAGTGCTGGCCCATCGGGACCGCGATCGATCAAGACGCCAAGAGCCTGGACGGTTTTACCTAGCCCCATATCATCGGCCAAGATTCCACCCACGCCCCAACGACTGAGTCTGGCTAGCCACTGATAGCCTTCTTCTTGATAGTGACGAAGCGTGGCACGTAGGCTCGTGGGTATTTCTGGTACCCAATCACGGATCGTGTTCATTCTCGCGATCGATTCTTGCCAGCGAGTACTTGCCTCAACGCAAACATCGTCGCCTAGCAGATCGCTGACAATAGACGCTGCCGCATCGGCGATTCGCAAGTTACCGCGATCGGATACAACCGCATCACCGAGTTGTTGGAGTCGACGACGGAAGGCATCGCTGATTTGAGCAAATTCGCGATCGCCAACCCGCACCAAACTGCGATTCTCCTGCACGGCGACCAACAAATCAGACAGCAACACCTGCTTGCCATCGAGTTCTACAAATCCGGTCAAACCGAACCAGTCTTTTCGATCGTCCAGCTTGACGCGAAGCGAGGATGGTGTGATCTCGCCGCGGACCTTCATCGTCTGACCTTCTGGCCATAGAATAGGCGGCGTATTTTCAGAAGGTTCGTACAGACGTCCGAGCAAATCCAAGGCGGCTTCATCGGTCGGTGCGATCCATGACAGCGGTCCATCGGGTTGCAACTGACCAATCCCAAATCGCGAAATTACAGCGGATGCGAGCTCGGATTCCTGAGCCAAATTTCGCTCTAACCGCAATGGTCCGTCAGCGATGAGGCAACGGACAATACTAGGCGCTGTGCCTGGTATATGGCTGGCGGGAAAGCGAGGCTCATCCATGCGAATGGCAATGCACAAACCTGCCGTTGCTCGGGGTCGTAGCTCAAGGACAATCGTTGCCTTCGAAGCTTCTAATGGTCCAGACAGTTCATCTGGCAATTCGATATTGATCAGCGCCGACAACTTGCTACAAGCGGCCGCAAGCTTGGTTGCAGACGCTCCATCCAGGACGACTTCGTCCAAGTTTTCTGTTAACAAATATTCAAACATCGCTGCCGAACGCAAATCGCGAAGGTCACATATCACTAACTTGCATTGCTTTGTCGCGGCAAAAATCAGCATTGGATGCAAAGGGCTAGAGTATCCGACTTGGATCTCTACATCGTCGCCCTTGAGCTTGCAATCAACGTTGGGAACGACCAATCGGAGACGATACTTTTTGGACATCAGCTTGCTCGTCGACACAACCTTGTCCCACGGGTTGCGATCGTCATCGTCGTCCGAGCCACCGTTCGCCCGCTGGCGTTCTTCCATGTTTTCGATGACCAATGTCAAGTCGCCTCGCAACACGTCGATCGAGGTCGCTTCGCCGTCATCCCAAGCAACATTGGAGTGGCCAACCAACTGCCGCATCGCTTCATAGGACGCGAAGTCAGTCTTTCCATAAGTAGTACCGCTCATCGATACCAGCGACATCAATTTCGCATCGATCGGCAGTTGAAAAAGTTCTGGACGGGATTCAAGTTCATAGCCGCGAAGCTCCTTACCTTTGGTCCAGCCAACACCGCCTTTGCGTGGCCGCTGTTCGTAGGGGACGATCGAAACCAATTGGCAGTAGCGATTTGAATTTAACCGTACTCGCCACTGAATTCGTGATTCCAAACCGTCGATCGGCTCGACCTTGTCTTTCACCGCCATCGACAGCAAATGATCGACAAGTGATCTGCCCAGGGACGTCGGATCAACGGTCAAGAGAGCGAAGAAGTCTTCGATTTCATCAGCACCTCGGCGACTGAGTTGCTCCTGCAACCACCATGCTGCAGCGAGCGTGTGGTAGCACTTGGAATGCTGCTTAAATGTCGGGCACTCACATAATGAGGTTGCGGTTAGAGACGAAATCACACCGCGTTTACGATCTCTGGCGGAGTCAGAGACATCGGTTCGAACCTGGATTTCAAACTTAAATCCATCGTCGCGCCCGCCTTTGCCTTTGAAAACAAAACAGAGTGCTTCACCGTTGCGATCCAGAGAGGGCGTCTTTACCCGAACTTGGGAGGCACGTTTGTCAAAATCCCGATCATGTTCGCTGATCAGCGCCTCCACCGATTCCGCAATCAACACGCCCACATACCCCAAGTTACCGCTCGATGGCGTATTCAAAGTCACAATCCTTGTCGTTGTTCATCACAACGCCCGTTGCCAGGCGGCTTGTCTCGCAAAATCCAAGCCCACCAGTCTAACGTGCCTCGCATCCCAGGCGAAGTCATTTGCGCCTGTTATGGCAAAATACAAGGTAAATTACGCCATTTCCTGGGCTTCGACATCAAAAACGACATTTCGATAAATCTCTGACATCGGAATCGCAGATGCGATCGAATCAAAGTGGACCGAGCCGGCGAGATTTTTTTCCTCCATTAACAACCATCCGCCACCGTCCTGGCGGACGTATCGCTCGACGCAGGGTTCGTTTTGCGAGATCAGAACCAGCTCTGTCAGTGAATCCAGGCTTCGGTATTGGCTTGACTTGCGTCCCCGATCGTATTTTTCGGTTGAGTCAGACAGCACTTCCACGATCATGGTTGGGTTCAATACCGTGTCGCGAACCTCATCGTCAAACTGAGGCCCACCACAGACAATCGACGCATCTGGGTAGGTGTAAAGCCCAGTTTCAGAGACCTTGATCCGCAAGTCGCTGCTGTAAACGACGCACGGCTTCCCTTTTAGACCGTTGCCAGCTTCGCGAATAAAATTGGCCGCGATCAAACTGTGCTTCGCCGACCCACCCGCCATGGCGAAAACCTCGCCGCGAAAGTACTCGCTTTTAAATTCGGCTCTTCGTTCGCAGGCTAGGTATTCTCCCGGCGTCATCGTTTTTAGAACGGCAGACATTGGCTTGTCCTCGGCGAATCATCGGATGTGCTAGTAACCTGGAGCCTGCTGGCACAATTAAACATTTTGACGCACTCACTATAGCTTGAGTTCGACGCTTTTGCTTCGCCAGCTTTGTTCGACGAGAAACAAAATCAATTGGCGCTGCAGAACATTCTCAATTTGTCTTAGAATGGGTGACCAGGCCAGTCTCTCCGAGACCCGGAGCCTTGGCATCTTGGAGACGATGCTAATTTTCAATCAAAGCAGAGCTAGGACGCTATTGAATAATTCGAACGCTCATTCAGTTCAGGCTAGCAATAATTTTTCCTGGTTGGAGCGACTTCCACCGTGGTGTTTGGCGGCAATGGGAGCCGTCTTGCTTTGGCTATCGCAACCGCCCGTCGGCATCAGCGTCATGGCTTGGATCGCAGTCGTGCCGTGGCTTGCGTATGCGTCGCGGCCGTCGCGATCGCGTCGTGACCAACGGTATTTTTTTCTAATCGCGATGGTCTATTGGACGCTGACGATGCAGGGCATTCGGCATGCACACCCGGCCATGTACGCGGCTTTGATCGCATTTGCGTTCTACTTGGCGTGCTATTCGTATGCACTGATCGTGCTGGTCGGGCAAGTCGCGCGCTCCCATCGCTTTCCTGTTTGGCTTGCAACGCCGGTCATCGGTACGGGCCTAGAGTGCCTTCGCAATTACCTGCTGACAGGGATTTCAGCCGTCATGCTTGGTCATACACAAGTCCATATTGCGCCGATGATACAGCTTGCCGACGCATTCGGCTCCTATGGTGTTACGTTCCTGATCCTGTTTGTGAATTCATCGATCTATCATGCGTTGTCGACGAAAATCGAAACGCGTACCGTTCGATGGCGACCAATTATTTTTGCTTTGCTCCTAGTATCGATCAACTTGGGATATGGAGTTTGGCGACTGCGGCAAGCGGACGACGCTGCCAAGGTTCAAATCAAACGTAGTACCATCGCCGTGATTGGGCGAGATGAAGAGATTGTGTTCATTCAAGACGCGCAGCGTGAATTAGAGATCTTCGACGCCTATTTTCAGCAATCGATCGAAGCCGCGAAAAAAGCTGCCGAGGGACGCGGGTATCTCGATGCCGTTGTTTGGCCAGAGTCGATGTATACCGGATCATTGCCATGGTTGGAAATCGACAAGCCGAAATCTAAGGATGCGGCAATTGATTTAGATATGGCTGCATTGATTGAAGAGCGCCGAAGCGATTTTCGACGTCGAAGTGCGCAGGTTCAATCAGCGATTCAGCGAATCACCGGACAGCCCAGCAGTCCGCATTTGATCGTCGGTTGTTCAGTCGTGCGATATAGCGAATCGCCAAGAATGTATAGCGGCGTGGTCCATGTGGGCGATCGAGGGCAAGTTGTCCAGTGGTATGGAAAGGCTCATTTGGTGATGTTCGGTGAATACATACCGCTGATCGATTACCTTCCGTTCATCCATCGATTTGTGCCGCCTGGCATGGGCATCGCGCAAGGCGAAGGTCCGATGTCAATCGAAGTCGGTAGTCTCAAGATGGCACCAAATGTTTGCATTGAAACAGCGGTTGAGCGAGTCGTACCACGGCAAGTTGCAGAACTTTCGGAACGAAGCTTAGCGCCTGATGTCATTGTCAGTGTTACCAATGACGGTTGGTTCGATTCTTCTTCGATTGTTGAGCACCATTTACGATGCTCCCAATTGGTTGCCGTCACGTGTCGACGCGCCGTTTTGATTTCCGCCAACGGTGGTCCGACCGTCTGGATCGACGGCTCAGGACGCGTGATAGAACGAATTGCATTTGACGAAAATGGTTCGATTCTTGCACACATCGTGACCGACGGACGTTGGGGTTTGTACCAAACCATCGGTGATTGGCCAGCCCGGGTCATGGCGGCCGTTTGCGTTTGGATGATGGGTGCGAACAGTCTTGGATGGTTTCGCCGAAAGGTTGGTCGCTGTACGTCAGGCTTTCCAGCCTGACATGGCGAAACTCACATCAGCCTAGAAAGGCTGACGTACACATTCAAGGATTGACGATTCGAATTGGCATTTCGGGCAATGACTCCAGAAACGTCCGACCGTAGGGTTTGGATTTCACACGCGGATCAAGCACAACGACCATGCCGCGATCGGTGGCCGTGCGAATCAAGCGGCCAAAGCCTTGCCGAAACTTGATCACCGCTTCGGGCAACTGGTAGTCGCGAAACGGGTTCCCACCACCAGCACGAATTGCGTCTAAGCGAGCTTGCAGCAAGGGGTGATCAGGAACGCTAAAGGGCAGTTTGGTGATGATGACGTTTTGTAATGCATCACCAGGGACGTCAACTCCTTGCCAGAAACTATCGGTGCCAAACAGAACACTTCGCGGTGTTGCCCGAAAACGGTCAAGCAACTGTGATCGTGTTTGTTCGCCTGCTTGACTAAGTAGCAGCATGTTTTGCTCGGCGAGCCAGGACATCAAGCTGCTTGCGCAGCGTTTCAATAAATCGTAGCTGGTGAATAGTACGAACGCATGTCCATCGGTAAGCGAAATGAATCGCTTGATCTGGTTCGGCAATGCGGTCTCAAAGGCCACGCGTTCCGCCGACGGATCAGGAAGCCCTTTAACGATCAAAACCTCGGCTTGCTTTGCATAATCAAACGGACTGCCAACACGGACCGACATGCCACCCGAAAGACCGATGCGCGATCGATAGAACGCAAACTTGTCATCGTTGCCGACCGCGAGGGTTGCGCTGGTCATGATCACACTTTTGATCATTTTGCTTTGAAATAACTCGTTTCTCAGCGTTGCACCGACATCGATCGGCGAAGCGCAAAGTTGAACGCGTACGTCGCCTCGGCGCGTGTTTTGCTTCTCAATCCAGTACACCGAAGATTCGAGTCCTTGATCGTTCCACATCTTTAATTCATCGGATAACCCGGTGAGCCGATCGGAGGCCGATGCGAAGTTTTTCTTTTCAGATTCATCTTTCAGCGAGTCGCTGAAGGTTTTGATTCGTTTCGCCAATTGTGCCATCGGTTCACTGATCGCGTTTTCGACGACTTGTTTCTCCGCGACACGTCCATTGGTATTTCCTCCGCGATCCAGCCAGTCAAGCAAATCGGCGAAATAGTTTGCGACTGCATAACGACAGCGATCGACTTCGGCTTGCAACGTTCGCAGGTCATAGGTAACGAGCAGGCCTTTTTGAGTTCGATCGTTGTAGAGCTTGTTAAGTTGGTAGTCAAATTGCGAATTGGTCAACCGAATGCCCAGATGATCGCCTGCAACGGCTTCAAGTGTGTGGCATTCGTCAAGGATCACAGTGTCGTAGTCAGGAAGTAGCGAAGCACCTTGGCGCCGCAGCGCAAGATCGCTGAAGAACAATGCATGATTGACAATCAAAACCTGGGCTCTGGAGGCACGTCGCCTGGCTTGAAAATAATGACAAGATGCAAATGTCTTGCACAGCTTTCCCATGCAGTTGCCGGTATCACTGGAAACTTCGTCCCACACCGCCGGAGAAGGCTTGATCGCCAGCGTCGCAAGGCTGCCGTCATGAGTCTCTTTTGCCCAAGTACTAATCGCCGAAAGCTGAGAAGTCTGTTCATCGGTAGCAAATAGTGCTGTCGATCGCGTGATCGCGTTCTGCAACCGTCGAAGTGAAACGTAATTCGAACGTCCTTTAACGAGCACAGCGCTGAACTCGCGCGGCATCACGCTGCTCAGCAACGGAATATCCTTGGCGATGATCTGCTCCTGCAAGCTGATCGTATGCGTTGAGACAAGCACACGTCGCGGCGCTGCTTCACGCGGCGGTGGTTGGCGCGGCGGTGCTTCGCGATCTTTGTCTCGCGGTTTTTCTTGGTCGGCGGTTGCGTGCATGATTGCGGGAACGAGATACGCAAAGCTCTTACCTGTTCCTGTGCCCGCTTCGGCAATCAGGTGTTGGTGAGTCTCCAAGGCTTTCGAAACGGCGTACGCCATCTCTAGCTGCTGTGGCCGATGCTCGTAATGTTTTAAGCGTTTGGCAATGCGACCTTCCGGGCCAAGGACGCTGATGACATCTCGTTGCAAAGCACTCAAAGTGCGGCCCTCTTTGGCCTGCGATCGTTCGGCCTGCAATCGTTAAACGCGAGAAACATATTGACTACTCAATCGGCGAATTAGTTTTCGCATTTCCAAGACACTGATGGTCGCCAACACGTGATGCGTTGCAAGTTGCGTAGTCGAAACGACGCGGTCGATCGACGTTGGTTCGCACTGAATACAATCCAGAACAAGTCTTTCTTGATCGTTCAATAAAACTTCTGCTGGACGCCGTATATCTCGCCCATCAGCCATCGGCACGCTATGCGGAAGCGGTCCTAAGCATTCAAGAATATCTTCAACATTGCGTATCAATTTGGCACCGTCGCGGATTAACAAATTCGTTCCTTGGCTTGCGCGGCTATTAACGTTGCCTGGTAAGGCCATCACTTCGCGCCCCTGTTCGCTGGCCGTTCGAGCCGTGATCAATGAACCGCTTCGCTCCGGTGCTTCAATCACCAGTGTCGCGTGAGTCATTCCGCTGATGATGCGATTGCGTTGAGGGAACATGCCGCCGCGAGGCCGCGCATCGGGCGAGAATTCGCTGACCAATGCCCCATCGGCGGCGATCGCTTTGGCAAGCCCTTCATTCTCTGGCGGATAGATGTGACCTATCCCGCAGCCAAAGACTGCGATTGTCCGTCCCCCTGCATCGAGGGCACCTTGGTGGGCTGCGGTATCAATCCCTCGAGCCATGCCGCTGACAACCGTGATGCCTGCTTTTGCGAGACCGAAGGCGATGCGTTCAGCTTGTTGACGACCATAAACGGTCGCGTGGCGAGTACCGACGATAGCAACCGAAAGTTCGTCGCTCGGACGTAGTTCACCTTGAACAAACAAGATCGGCGGAGCATCAGGCAAGTACAAAAGAAGCTGTGGATACTCAGGTTGGTCACTGGATAGGATGGTTACACAATGAGCCGCACACCAATTCAAGATTTGATTCACATCGACGTGGTCTGCTGCGTGGCGAATGGTTCGCAGCAACTTTGGACCAACCCCCGGAACGACACGAAGTGAATCTTCGGACGCATTCAATACTCCGGCTGCTGTCGAAAATGCGTCAAGCAACTTCGCCAGCATCAACGGTCCGATGCCTGGCAATTGCGACAATAAAAGTTTGTCAACAATCGCTTGATTAACGATTACCTTCGTTGTGTGGTTCAAGCATGAACCGCCCGAAGCCATTTCTTCAATTTCATCATGCGAAGTGGTCACGGCGGTCGCTCAACGAGGGAGGGGAATCGAGACCAAACAAAAAAACTGCGAAGTCGAAAATCGACTTCGCAGATATCGTTGATTGTTACTCATTCGGTCAAGCAACCACAGCATTTATGCTTAGTTATGCATTGTCTACATCCCGCCGTTGGTCGCAACCCCAACCACAGGATTAGGGCTACTGTTATTTTTCGACCCCGCCACCGCAGCAGTAATTCCCCCAATAGCCGCGAGGCCAAGCAAACCACCAGCACCACCAATTCCAGCACCAGCACCCCCGCCAAAACCAGCACCAGCACCCCCACCAAAACCGCCGGCTGGTCCTGCACCCCCGCCAAAACCACTGCCAGGAATGCCTGAACTAATGGGAGCGCCGCCAGCAAAAGCGTCGCCGGTCGGTGGGTAGGCATCTCGAATCTGTTGAACCACTGCTGGCACCATGGATGGCGGAATCAAAACCACAGGAAGCGTACTTCCACTTTGCATTGCAACGGATGAAACCAAATCGGTTGCCTCGTTGGGAATGGAAACTAGAGTCTGGCCATTGCCGTTTTGGGCGACAGAAGCCGCGTTGTAGGCTTCAAAACCGAAGGCACTGTAGCCGCCAGCTCCGATTCCACAAAGACCATAAACACCAGGTCTCAGTCCGCCCACATAGAATTTGCCGAACTGGTCAGCGACCGTCCGTCCAACGAGGTTATTGCCACGATAGATCAGGATGTTGGTTCCCTCGACACCAGAGGTCGACAGTCCATTTTGAAGCAAAGAATAGACCTGGCCACTAAGTGTGCCATCATCGCCTAGACGCACGCGATATTGTAGTCCTTGGGTTGTTTCACCCGATGAAACAAATTGACTGTCGATATCCTCATAGGATCCACCCATGCCGGGTGGCAAGTAAGAACTCGTTATTCGCACCAATTCGCTGGGGTCAATATCCATCAGAGGCAACTTAACGGGCGGAATTGCTGCAACTTCAGCATTATTCGCTGCGACAGCAGGGGCGTTTCCTTCGCGAAGCGCGATGGGTAGTGCGGTGTGGCCATTTTCGCCAGTAACCACAATCGCATGCAAACCGGGCTTCGCATCGTTAAGTGTCGCGATCCCTTCCGCATCAGCCGTTAGCGTCGATTTTGCTCCGTTCGGGTCGATGACTGTTACCGATGTACCGGCCAGCATTTCGCTGGTGGTGTCCCCGGAAAACTTCACCAATTGAAATCGGACTTTGCGATCGGCGCGGCTAAAGAAAGCCGTATTATCGTCAGGAATCTTGCGTGCCTCGTCCTGAGCCATTGTCGTGATCAACAGATCACCACTGCCTGCACTGGCGTTTGAAATTGGAATTGAGCAGCAACCGACTGCCGTTGCGATCAAAAACCGCGAAATTGCTCTAAAAGACATCATGGGTCCCTGTGAAACTAAACCTTCGGACACGACAAATCAGATTGTAACAATAAACCTAACCTAAGTTCAACCAAATTACCTAAAATTATGTGGGCTGATCGCCAGTATTCCGTTTTCTCGTTCCCTGGCTAGTTCAATCAATCACATTAATTTCAGCAATTCCAATCTTTTGGAAGCGTTTGGCCGGTGGAACATCGGTAAAAATACAGCCTTGTACGGTCACCGTCACGGCATTTTCAAACCGTGCGGCCATTTCCTCAATTTTCTCAAATTCGACACGGGTCAATTTCAGGTCGATTGGCTGGCTGGGATCGGCCAAGGCAAGAATGCCTATTTCGCTCCCGGAAATCACGCAGTCCTCAAAATCAAGCTCGCCCGCTTCCAGAAGTAGGGCTCCGCCGGGATTGTTAAAGAAACGAGACTTGGCGATCCGCCCGCGTTCGAAGGCCTCAGAGAGCAGTACACCACAATCTTCGCAGGTGGAGAATTCACAGTCTTCGGCTAAAAGTTTGCCTGCACTCATCGTGATCGCGCGAGAGCCGCATCGAAAAATTTTTGCTTTTCGCAATTCAACGCTTCCGCTCCCGTCGACGATGATTCCTGACCCAGAAAGGTCAGATATTGTGGAGTCAACCACGCGGAATTCGCCGCCCTTCATCCCGCAGCCAAATTCCCCGCCAGTGATTAACGTTTGCTCCTGGATCAGGACTGATCCACCACTAATGCTTACACCAAAGTTGCAACCCGAAAGCTCGCAGCGACTAACGACGACCTCGCCATCCCCGGACTGTACTGCAATTTTGCAGGTGTTAAATGTACTCTCTGAAACATTGATCGCCCCCGTTGTTGTCGCGAGCACGCCATACTTGAAGCAGTTCGTGAAGTGGCAGTCATCAACGCTACTAGGGTTGCCGCTACTTTGCTCAACATAGACACCTTCATTTCCGCCGAAGGCACAACGCTTAATCGTTGCCACACCTTCGACAACTTGGACACCGGCCTCTAGAAACTGACAATCGCTCACTTCCATCGAAATTGGACTCTTGGCCGAAATGGCAAAGAAGCTGCTTTCTTCGAACTTGCAACTACTTGCGATTAGCGACGCGCCAGGGAGTACCTTGATCCCATTCCAAGTGCTCGTCTTCACGTTGCATTTCTCAAGCCGCAACTTCCCACTTGTCAACTCAATGGCGTTGAATTCCTGCTTGCTTTGTTTTCCATCGCCGCGAATGGCGAAGTTGGCGATTCGTACCGTACCCAGTGCAATCGCGATTTCGATTGGCGAGTCTTCTGTGTTAAAAATGACGCACTTGTCTATTTGATCGCCTTGGCCAACGAGCGTAATCGGTTGCGTGATAACGATCGCTTCTGTGTATGTCCCAGGCTTTACATGGATGTGACCTCCAGGTTCGCTCTTGCTAATTGCATCGGCAATGGTGCGATGGCTTCCCGAACCATCGGCAGCGACAATCCAAGGCAGCGTCTCTGTTCCATTCGCTTCCGTGATTTTCAATGCGTTGGTTGCGATCATCTCAGTCGCATCGATGCCAACTTTCGGCAAGTTGGTTTCAACCGGTACGTCCGCAGATGCAATGTTACCGATCGTTGGCTCTTTAGGGACCACAGGCTTCGAACTGCGCGAGTACCATTGCTGAGCACCAAAGGCAGCGAGCGACAGGACGCCTACACCGATCATCACCAAGCGAGTCCAATGTTCAGCCTTGGATGAAACCACTGTTTGCTGAGACGTTTGTCCGATCGATTGGTTTGAGGCCGAGGCCATCCCAATCGAGCCTTGACTAGAAAATCCTTGGCCAGAAGAACCCTGCGTCATAGAGCCATCGCTACCGCGAGTCGAACCGCCATGACTGCTTAACTGCGTCGCCGCAGATCCCGTCGATCCCCGCGAGCGAGTCGCATTGGGATCGTGCGATGCATACTGGCTGATCGGCTGTTCTAAACGCAGTTCGCTGCCATCAATCGGCTGTGTTGACAGTCCTACATTGATTAGCTCGTTGAGTTCCGCCGTCAGTTCCTCAACACTTGCATAGCGATCGCCAGCACTCTTCGCACAGCATTTTTTGAAAACTTGATGAATTGAACTCAAGCTTTGCGAGCTTTGTTGCAACGGTCTTGGCTCGCGATGACAAATCTGTTCCATCAACGATTGGCGATTCTTGCCCGTGAACGGCGGCTTACCGAGCAACAGTTCATAAAGCATGATTCCCAGGGACCAAATATCCGACCTGCCATCAAGCCAATCCGCTCGCCCTTGAATCTGCTCCGGCGACATGTAGATCAGTGTGCCAGCGATTTCGCCTTTGCGCTTTGTCTGCTCCGACTCTGAGATTGCCAATCCAAAGTCGGCAATCCAAGGCACGCCGCTACTGTCAATCAACACATTGTCAGGTTTTAAGTCCCGGTGAAAGATACCTAAGCGGTGTGCCGCCGCAAGCGCGACGGAAACATCGCGCATGATTGTCACCGCGTGCGCCGGAGGCAGGCTCCCGTATCTAGTAAGCAGAAAACGAAGCGATGGGCCGTCAATTAATTTCTGGACAACAAACGGAACACCGTTTTCTTTTGTACCAACGTGATAGATTGGGACAATCCCAACGCAATCGATCGCCGCAGCCTTGCGAGCTTCATTGATGTAGCTAGCCGATTTCGCGGGGTCGCTGACCTTGGGAACTTTGATGGCGACTTTGCGTTGGAGCGACTCATCTTCGGCTAAGAAAACCACGCCGAATGCACCCGCACCTAACTCTCGAATGATTCGAAACTGATCGATCCGTTCTGGCATTTCAGAATCTTTGGAAACAGTTCCACCACCGCTGCCGGATGCGACTTTTCCCGAAGAGACTTTTCCTGATGGAGGCTTTGATCCGCTGGAATTTGCATCGGCAATAACTGCCGTCGCCATCAACGAGTGATGCAGATCCTCACCAGTATCAATGGTTTGGTCTAACTTGGCGTCGCCAGTCGGTGCCGCAGGTTCGCCGTGTTTCACCAAGTCTTCGAGCAATTTCGACAATTGCGGGACGTAGAGCATGTGATCCTCAGGATCGATATGCGTCAGCACGTCCGTAACGCGAGTCGTCGGATTGACACGCCATCGGCGCTCCAGCTCCGCACCAAGCTTTTCGAGCTGGACGAGATCAAAGATGATCGTCCTCGCTATATCCTGGTCAGCCACAAATCCCCCCTTGGGGGTGGTTGTAGAGATGAGCGGTTGGGATGTTAACCGGTTGCATAATTGCGAGCTTCGGACGACATTTTCAGTTAATTAATGACCGCTCAATTATCCACGCCGTTGACGCTTCGCGAAAGCGTATAAATCGTCTACTCAACGCGTTTTTATTCGATTGCCTTACCATCATGACCTTTTGTGCCGGAATTAAAGTTCGCCAGGGGGTCGTGATGCTTGCCGATACCCAAATTGTGCGTGGCAATGAGCAAGTAAACAAGGCGAAACTCGCGGTTTCGCGTCACGGCAATGCATCGATATTCACGATGACGTCTGGTTTACGGTCCGTGCGAGACAAAACCGTCACTTACCTGGACGAGCGATTAGCTCATCCAGAAAGCCTGAGCCGGCTGTATCAAGTCGCCAATTTGTTTGGTGAGCAATTGCGGCGAGTACGGCTGGAAGACGGGCCGTCGCTGCAACAAGCGAACCTCGCGTTTAACCTCAACGCTATTATCGGCGGATGCCTGCCTGGCGATGACGAACCGAAGCTCTATTACGTCTACCCAGAAGGCAATTGGGTGGAAGCGGCAGCGGATTCGCCTTATTTTATCATCGGCCGAACGCCCTATGGAAAACCGATTCTTGACCGATTTTTGACCTACGAGACCGACTTGCGCAGCGCAACAGCACTCGCTTTGCTCGCATTCGATGCGACTCAGGCCAGTGTGACCGATGTCGGCTGCCCAATCGACGTCGGAGTCATTTTTGCATCAACAAGATCCAGCGTTTGGCGACGATTTGAGGCCTATGAGGTTGAGCAAGTCACGCGCTGGTGGACGGAGCGGCTGGCTCAAACGTTGCGAGAGTTCCCCACCCATTGGTCAGAATCGCTGTTTGGCAGTGCACCGGGGAACTAAGGAGGAATGGCATGAACTTAACGAAAATGCCATGCATTTTGTTAGCGGTGCGGCGCGATCCGCCCGGTGTTTTGCGTGGTTTTTTGAACCGGCACCGGACGGCTCGCGCCGTTCCGCTACTTAAATCCGGCCTGAATCCAACGTTGGATGCCCGCAAGTCAGGTCGACGCGGCGAGGGGCATCGGTTACAATCCGAGTCCCTCCCGAGAGCACAATTTCGGGCTTTTTTGCCGCAACTGAAGCGATCTGAATGAGCGACGTCCCTTCGCCAGAACCTAGCCACGAATTGCCTGCCGACCCTGCTAACACCGTCACGGATGCTTCGGTTTCCGAAGGACGCATCGCAGCCAACACCGAATACACAGACAAAGACCTGCTGCACCTCTCGGACCTCCAACACGTCCGCGAACGCCCCAGCATGTATATCGGCGATACAACCCTGCGCGGGTTACATCACCTCGTCTACGAAGTCGTTGACAATTCGATCGACGAAACCATGGCTGGTTTCGCAAAAACGGTCTCCGTCGTTGTCCATACCGATGGCAGTGTGACCGTCGAAGATGACGGACGCGGAATCCCTGTCACACGACACGAACAACTCTCCGAAGAACTAGAACGTGATGTTAGCACGCTGGAAGGCGTGATGACCGTTCTCAAGTTCGGAGGCAAGTTCCAGAAAGGTGCGTACCAAACCAGTGGTGGTCTGCACGGCGTCGGCGTCACCGTCGTCAACTTCCTTTCCCAATGGGCCGAAGTCGAAGTCAGTCGCGATGGGTTCACATGGACCCAAGAATACGAGCGAGGCGTTCCCACCGGACAGGTCAAGCAAGGCCGTCCGACCAAGAAAAACGGAACCAAAACAACGTTCAAAGCTGACGGGCTGATTTTTACAAACACGAAGTACGCGTTCGACACGATCTTCAAACGACTGCAAGAACTTGCGTTCCTCAATTCCGGCGTTCATATCAAGTTCCTCGATGAACGAAACGGCGAAGGCGGTGACTTTAAATACGAGCGCGGCATCGTCGAGTTTGTCGAGCATCTCAACCGCGCCAGCGATGCGCTCCATGCCGACGTGATCTATTTCACAGGCTCACGCGAAGGCGTCGAATACGAGATCGCCCTCCAGTACAGCACTGAGTTTACCGAGAATGTTCAGTCGTACGTCAATAACATTCATACGATTGAAGGCGGCACGCACGTTAGCGGTTTTCGCAGCGCGCTGACGCGCACGATTAACAACTACGGTAAGAAGGAAGGGCTCTACAAAACCACCACGCCAAGCGGCGATGACTTCCGCGAAGGATTGACGGCTGTCATCAGCGTCCGCGTCCCCCATCCACAATTCGAAGGCCAAACAAAGACCAAACTTGGCAACGGCGAAATCGAAGGGATCATCAACGGCAGCATCGGTGAACTGCTCGCCAAATACCTCGAAGAAAATCCGAAAACCGCTAAAGCCATCACGCGGAAAGCGCTACTTGCTTACGAAGCCCGCGAAGCCGCTCGCAAAGCGAAAGATCTCCTTCGCAAACGCAAGGACGCCCTCGGTGGCGGTGGGCTACCCGGTAAACTTCGCGACTGCATCAGCAAGAAGATGGAAGAGTGCGAAGTCTACCTCGTCGAAGGTGACTCCGCCGGTGGCTCTGCCGAAGGCGGTCGGATGCGAGAGTTCCAAGCGATCCTGCCACTTCGCGGAAAAATTATCAACGCATACAAGAGCCGCGAAGATAAGGTGCTTGCAAACGAAGAAGTCCAAGCGATGATTCAAGCGATCGGTACGGGCATTGGTCTCGATCAAGATCTTTCCAAACGCCGGTACAACAAAGTCGTCATCATGACGGACGCCGACGTCGACGGCAGCCACATTCGTACGCTGCTGCTCTGCTTCTTCTATCGTCAGATGTACCAACTGGTGGCTTGCGGCCATGTCTATGTCGCCCGTCCGCCGCTGTTTCGCGTCGTCAAAGGTAAAGAGCGTTACTACGTTCAAACCGACGAGGAAATGAAGACGCAGATGCTCGAGCGCGGACTCACCGAAACCAAGTTGATTTGCGAAGACGGTCGTTCTGCTGAAGGCGATTCGATGAAGCGTCTGTGCATCACACTGGCAACGATGGAAGAGGCGATCATCGCGATCGAGCGGCGCGGCATCAGCCTTCGCACTCACGTTATGCGATACGATGCTGTCCTGGGTAAGTTGCCCACGCTGCATTTGATCTGGGGCAATCAGGATCAATGGTTTTACGATCTTGAAACCGCAGAAGCTTTTATCGTTGAGAAGGGATTGACGCTCGATATCGATCAAGCCCCGTCCGACGAAGATGGCGTTGACCAAGCTGCCTCGCCGACAACAGCAATGGAAGCAACCAGCAATCGCACAGCCCACATGGTCGAACTTCACGAAGTCAGAACGATCAACGGGGCTCTGAAAGACATGGAACCACTCGGCTTTACGGTCGATGACCTTGTCCCTGCGGATCGCACTGGGTCCACGTCATCACGATTTGAACTGATCAAGGGAGAAGACAACCGCCGAGGCCTCGAAGACCTTCGCGAGTTACTTGCCGAAGTTCGCGCGGCGGGCGAGAAAGGTTTGCAAGTCACACGATTCAAGGGACTCGGTGAAATGAATGCAGAAGAACTTCGAGAAACAACGCTCGACCCGGCCAATCGTACGCTCGTTCAAGTCAACCTAACCGATGCCGGAGCTGCCGACGAAATGTTTCGCCTCCTCATGGGTGACAAGGTCGAGCCACGTCGCGAGTTCATCGAGAAGCATGCCCTCGACGTGCGAAACCTGGACGTATAATTCAAAAATGGTGAATGTCTTTTTCGCCATGAATTTATGACGGAATATTGCGTTGTTCCTCGATTACCCGCATTCAAAAACCGACAGTTCCTTACCGTGCGATATCAGCCCGGCTGCGACTGCTCGCTTGGAAAGTTCGGCAAGCGATTGTCGGCCATCGTTACCCAGGTCACGGGTCCAAGCGTTGACATACAAGTGAACGTGCTGCATTAAGACTTCGTCATCGAATTCTTGCGCGTATTTTCGCATGGTCGGCAAAGCCGCTGCCTGATTGCCGATGGCAAAGTCGATCGAATCACGAATCACCGCATGTGCTCGTTGAATCACATCACTCGGCAAGCATCGCCGGCCGAGTATACCTCCCAGTGGTAATGGAAGGTTCGTCTCCTGCTCCCAGCGAGTGCCCAGGTCTTCGACGAGACCTAGTCCTTGGCGTTGCCAAGTGAAACGACCTTCGTGAATGCAAACGCCAAAGTCGGCTTTTCCTTGAACTAGGCTTGGCATTATTTCCGAAAATACAGTCTGCTCAATTCGAGTATGACCTGGATAGAACAACCGAAACAACAGCGAAGCGGTTGTGTGTTCGCCTGGGCAGAGTGTCCGTTGGTGCTCGCCAAACTCAGGCTGAACACCCGATTGTGCGGCAAGCAACAACGGCCCAACGCCAACGCCAAGTGCCGACCCGCTGGGCATGACACTGCACCTATCAGCCAATAGCAACGCGGCATGAAAACTAGCTTTCGCAAAATCAAACTCACCCCTGAACAATCGCTCGTTCAATTGCTGGATGTCGAGCAAATCGACGTGGAAGTCAAGTCCACGCCAATCAACGGCCTTCGTCAACAACCCATGAAAGGCAAAGGTGTCGTTCGGACAGGTTGAGATTCCAAGTCGTATTGGAAGCGATTCAAGTGTGCTCACCATTTTTTACCCATCAGGTCAACCGCGATGTCCACGGCAGCGCGCAAGGCTCCTTCCGTCTTCCAGCGGCGATGGTCTCGATCGCCTGCTCGATTGGAAAAACCTCGCACGATTTGCAACGGTATGTCCATGATTGCGCAGGCCAACGCCACGGCAAAACCTTCCATATCTTCAGCCATCGCATCAGGGAATCGTTTCCGCCGTAGATCTGCTTCGCATTCATCGGCTGATGCAGTGGCCACGCTGAGTAGATGGCGAGCCTTATCAGCCATGAAGATTTGATGCGATCCCACTGCGATCGGCGAGATTCGGATCGTATCGCCGATGGCAGCGTGGCGATCGTTTGCCTCGCAGTGCGACCACCCCATATCATCGGCCGATAAATAGTCCAAACCAAAGCATCCACCGACGCCGATGCCGTGACAAGTCACCGTATCGAAAATGCAAGCCGTACCCAGAGCGCCGACATCTGAAGGAAGCGGATCATTCAAACTACCTGCGATTCCGATCAATAAAACTCGTGCTGGCTGGTACCGCGAAATCGCTCGGGTTGTGCACGCCGCCGCTGCTACCAACCCGAATCCGCACAGTTCGATATTCCAGCCCCGCACTAATTCCAGGTCCACTGATTTTCGTTTTTGCAGGCACCGCTCAACAATGCCGCGTTCGAATGCGGTCGGAATCAGGATTAAATCAGACATCGTAAACCATTATTTCCAACCGTTTTCAGCTCGCCCAGGCGGCGAAGTGCGATACTGGTTACGATAGACGGTCGACCTTGTTTGGAGAAGCGAATGAAAGATCGAGTAAGCCATTCTTTTGGTGTATTGAAGACAACGGCGATCGGCGGAATTTTTTTTCTGTTGCCGTTGGTTGTTGTCGGTGCACTCGTTGGACAAACCCTGCAAATCGTCTGGGCCGTGGCGCAAGCGGTGCATAAATATTTGCCCGTAAAAAGCCCTGCTGGCTACAGCTTACTGCTAACAGCTGCCATTCTAGTCCTGCTTTTACTTTGTTTTGCCGCAGGCGTTGCTGCGAAACGTTCGATCGGAAAGCGATTCACTGAGTCGGTAGAAAAATATCTGTTGATGCTGTTTCCACGATATGCGATCTTCAAAGAGCAGTTGACGGGAAATATCGGCGGCGAAGTTCTGCACAATCAGCTAAAACCGGTCCTGCTGTCGATGCCCGAAGGAAAACGATTGGGAATGGAGGTTGAACGAAGCGAGTCCTGCGAAACACCCAGTAATACAGGCCAAAATACAGGCCAAAATACAGGCTGGGCGACGGTATTTCTGCCTGGTTCACCTGATCCTTGGTCTGGAACGGTCGTGATTGTCGAATTGAGTCGCGTGCAGCGGCTAGAAATCCCGTTTACCGAGGCCATTGCTACTGTGGAGCAACTCGGTCGCGGCTCCCTGCGGCTTATCGAGATGCAAAAAAAAGCATTGTGACCATCCCTATGACGTCAGCGAACCGTTGTGTGTTCACCTTCGTACCTACCGAGTTCCAAGCCCAAATCCCCAAGTTTCCTCCTTGCTTTACACTTTTGTCATCCATTTGAGTGCGTCATGCCCGAAGTTGTCAAAGAACGATCCATTTTCACAACACCTCTGATGAGCGCCGAGGACGCCCCAGAGTTAAGAATAAAAGCGACGCCGATACGAGTCTCCGGTTTCGTCGCCTTGTTCATTGGATTAGGAAGCTTTGTTGCGGTGCTGGGCGCGCCATTGATTGTCGTCCCATTTGCCGCCATTGGATTCGCATTAATAGCGATTCGTCCTTACGATACTGAACGACCAGTCGGAGTCGTTGCAGCTTACATCGGGATGTTCTGCGCCGTGTTGTTTGGCATTTGGGGGATTTCCGAACGTCACTTCAAAACCAAGCAGATGAGCCTCCAAGCGGAACGCTTCGCCTTGAATTGGTTAGATCTAGTAAAACAAGGAGACCTTGAATTGGCGATCGAATTGCAGGTCGCCCCATCCCGCCGACAACCGGATTCGATGCCGCTCGCCGATTACTATCAGCGTAGCGAAACAGCGGTCACCATGATGAAGCAGTTCAAGCAACAGGACACGATTCCGTCACTGATTGAGCTCGGTACTAAGCCCAACTGGCAACTCGCGCAACCGTCAGAGGTCTACGTGCAATTTGGCCGCGAGCTAACGCAAACGGTTTGGAAAGACACCACCGGTAACTACAAGCAGTCGGTCAAAATCGTAATGGAATACTTGCCAGGCACCGGCACTGAAAAAGCACAGTGGAAAATTGAATTGGTCAGCAACTTCTTTGAAGACAATGAACGCGTTTAGAGGATTGAGCAATCGAAGTGTCTGCCAGCCAGTTCAGGCGGGGGAGTCCCGGCACCAGGGGCATAGGGATTGGTTCGAGGATCCATTTCGAACAAATTTAGGGTAGTTTATCGAAAATTGATAACATACCCTAACATCGCTATATTTGGGTGGCTAGTCAATAGTTGCAGGCTGACACCCAACACTAGTGGTTCGAGAACTAATTGATGCCGCTTGAAAGAATCGTTAAACCGCGTGCCCAACGGGCCGCGAGCCTCGCGCGGGGCGTTGCCCACACGGTT
>JAYVSE010000138.1:0-27375 GCA_043775635.1 Planctomycetaceae bacterium
CCATCCGACTTCAATTCTCCAGCTTGGACAAAGCGTTAGCGAGTCTTCGTTGGTGCAACCGCAGCCGCAATTTTTTCAGTCTTTTTGACAACATCGAGGAAATTGTCGATCTGAGCCTTCGCCTTCAGTTCGTCGAATTTCTGGGCCATTGCTTGCCGAGACTTACGTTCCGTAATGGATTTGAATAGCTCTTCTTTGACGGCGTCGTAATCTTTGACGACCGGGTCGGTTAGCCCCTGGCAGCGAAGAATGATGTACTTATCTCCGGTGGCGATGATGCCACTCAATTCACCCGGCTTGAGCGCAAAGGCTTCTTTTTCAATCGCGGGCTGTCCGCCAAACTTGCGGATCGGCGGCACTTTTCCAAAGTTGCTTTGTGAAACTGGCTCGACGCTGTACTGCTCCGCCAAATTGCCAAAGAACTCGTCCGTTGGATTGTTTCTCGCCATGTCCCAAATTTTCTGAGCCGAACGTTGATCCGCCATCACAATCGCAAGTACTTCGACACGAGGCCCGAAGTTGGAGTCAAACCCCTCCTTCATGTCGTCTTCGGTAACAGAGACTTGTCCTTCAACAAGTTTACCAAGAGCGACGCTTGGCCAAACGGAATCTCGGACATACAAGTCGGCGGAGGCAGCACCATCGGCCACGACCGCTTCAAGCCATGCGGCTACATCAGGTTTTCCGTCCGTGCGAACGTAGCCGTAACTAGCTGCAGCACGTGCGACTTCGACATCGAGGTCGCCGGGGGATACTGCCTTGCTTACTTTTGCGAGCGCTTGATTAAGAAGCTTTCGATTGATCTCACCTTCAAGCACAACGGTACCATGTCGTTTGACGCATTCTGCGGCGACTTGAGCAACCGTCACTTTCTGGCCGTTGACGATCGCAGCAACGCCTGGGTACTGCCGTGCTGCGTCTTCATCGCCGAGCACCTTCACCACTTGTGCTTTCTTTTGTAATTCCGCGAACAGCTCGCTCGAGGTTTCTTTCATCTTTTCGTCGCGGATGCTGTCAATGATCTGATCGCGAATCGCGGGCATCGCTTGAGCACTTGGGCTAGACGCCGGCAAGCGGCGAACGGCTTGTAGTACAATCCATTGATCACCCAGTTGTAGCACTTCCGAGATTTGGCTTTCTTCGAGTGCAAATGCAGCGTCTTCGAGCCTTGAATCGCCACTGAATCGCCGGATGGGCGGAATCAATCCGCGCACGCTGGCGCTGCCTTCGTCTTGGCTGTGTTGCTTGGCAAGTGCACCGAACTCATCGGGAGCAGCGATCGCTCGTTCACGTAAAGTCTGCGCCAACTTTTGCTCGCTCACCATGATCATGCGGCACTTGATTGCTTCGCCATAACGAGCCAAGAAGGCGCGATTGAATTCTTCGTCAGTCACCTGGACTCGATCATCAACTAAGCGGCGCAGCGCAAGCATCGGCCAAATCACTTCGCGGCTGTACTGTTCCGGGGAGATATCTCGTTCTTCTTGGAGAAGTTGTAGGTAGCTGTCGATCGTCAATCCGAACTTGGTTGCAATGCGATGAATTTCCGCGCTAACATCGGCCTCGGTGACCTCAATCTTGGAGGCAGCGCACGCCTGCAAGATCAAGTGGCGATTGATCATATTGTCGAGCATATCGACACCATAGCGGCGCAATGCCTCTGCGGCCAATTGTTCGCTCGTGATGGGATCAGCATTGACCACCGCAACGACCGACGGTACCGGCGGAGCTGCGGTGACCTTACCGGTTTCCGCGTTAACGTTAGCCGTGGGTTGTAAAACAATCGCGGCGGTCAACCCGAAGGCAACTCGCGAGAGTACTTTGAACCGTTCCATGATTTGGGTCCTCCTTAACCGGCATTGAAACAAATATCGAAAATCCATTCACCCAGCGACTTTAGACAAAATTTCGAATTCGACTCAAGATCAGCTCTCATAAAACCGACGCAAAAGATTAGAAAAAATTGGGAGGGAATCCGGTAGGCTAGCCCCGTGTCGCCTTTCGCTCCGCGAAAGAGCGCTCTTTCGCGGAGTGAAAGGCGACACTTATAAATTGAAGACTACCAGACGTCGACGATTTTACTTTGTTTTTCCCGTGTTGTTGCCAGCATCGCTGAGTTGTGCCAGTACTTGAAGAACGCCATTGAGGTGGGCTAAACGAGGCCCGAAGCGGTCCACGAATTCATGCAGCATAAAGTCGCCGTCTTCAAGGTGTTCGGCATTGTCGTCAACTTCCTCGGTAATTGACTCAAGAAATCGTGTTTGCACTCGGTTCAGCGTTTCAGCGGCACGGCGGCAGGCTTTCGCTAGCCCTGGATTGGCGTCCTTCCACTGCTGAAGCTCTGCGGCACGTTGCTTGTGCATGCCAGCGGTGAACTGAGTCAACTCTGCGAGTAATTCGTTTTGGCGTTGTTGCCCGGCAACCAATTGGCGAAGCAATTCGATTTGAACGATATCACTTCGGCCCAATGACGTGTCCGTTGCAGACGAGTCCGTCGAAACATCAATTCGAAACACCGGTGACATTGGGCTTTGGTCATTAGACATGGCCAGACTGTATCCTGCGAAAAGCGGAATTGAGCTGCAATCTTGTTGGTCCTCAGTATAGCTGTTGCAGCATCGCGTGGCGTGAAATAGTTAGGATACGCGAAGATTTTGTAAAATCCACCGTCAAGAACCGGCACATGCAGAAAAGATGACCTCAAAAAAAGAACACTGATCCTAACCCCTAGCGGTGCGGCGCACGCCGCCCCGGTGTTTCGCGGGGTTTTTCGAAACGGCACCGGACGGCGAGCCGTCCGGTATCGAAGCATGGGATCAGCGAAAAGAACGCCCGATGCATTTATGATGGGCTATGGTACGGTCCTGCTTCCGCAGATCGGGCGGGCTGGTAGCGATGGAGATGGAGATTCCGTCGGTTGCTTGATTCTATGGTGCGATGATGACAGGGACGATTTTTTCCGGTTGTTCGCCTGCTGACGAATCTTTTTGTACAGCATCTTTCTCCGGTACACCTTTATCTGGCGAAACGGACTCAGGT
This sequence comes from Planctomycetaceae bacterium, assembly GCA_043775635.1. Classification (GTDB taxonomy): domain Bacteria; phylum Planctomycetota; class Planctomycetia; order Pirellulales; family Pirellulaceae; genus UBA6163. The sequence goes on from JAYVSE010000138.1 coordinate 3,040, forward strand.
GCAACTATTTCACTTGCGCCTTTTTCTGACGAATTAATGATCGGGGCAATTTCCACATCTGAGATTAGCTCGTCAGAAATGATTTCTGATGAGATCACGGTTTCTCCGGAGTTTGAGCCCCTGCGAATACCGCCGCCGAGAGCTTGATAGGCATTGACGATCGCAGACAGTTGTTGCTGTTTCGTTTCGATCAAAACTACTTTTGCATCCTGCTGGTCACGCAGAGCAAGCAGCACTTCCACATACTCAACACGCCCGCCCTGGAAAAGCTTGTTGGCAGCGTCTACCGATGCCTCCAGAGACTCCAGTTGTTGTTTTTTGACTTCAATGCTTTGGCGATAGTTCTCGACCTTGGTCACGCGGTTAATGACTTCGGTAAAGGCGTTCAGAACGGTCCGCTGGTAGTTGTAGACGGCCTGCAATTGCTCGGCATTCGCGGTGAGGTAATCCGCTCGGATTGCCCTCCTGTTGATCAACGGCCCAACTAGGTTACCAGCGGCGTTGTAGACTAAAGATTCGGGAGTACTGAACAGATACTTGGGATTGAAGGCTTGATAGCCGACGCCGGCGCTCACAATCAACGACGGGTAAAACCGAGCTCGGGCGACGCTCACTTCTAGTCCCGCTGCGGCCAACTCGCGTTCCGCTTGACGGATGTCAGTACGATTCTGAAGCAATTGAGAAGGCACTCCAAGCTTCAACGCGTTCAAGTTAAGGTCGAAGAAATCCACTGTTTTGCGTTCGACTACCTGCGGGTATCGACCAGCAAGGAAGTTGATTCTGTTCTCGGCTTCGACAATCTTTTGTTGGATGATCAGCTTTTCGCTCTGGTTCTTGCGAACCTCAGCCTGGAAACGTTGAACGGCCAACTCAGTGCCTCGGGCCGCTTCCTTGTTAAACTTCGCGAACTCAAGACTTTTCTCTTGAAGTGAGATGGTTTTGTCCAAAGTCTCAAGCCGTTTGTCGAGCGCCAGAAGCTCGTAGTAGTTGTCAGCAATCTCGGCCACCAAACGCGTGACGACGTAATTCCGGCCCTCCGCAGTGCCGAGGTAGCGGAGCGCTGCGGCACTTCTCGCATTGCGAAGCCGCTTCCAAATGTCGATCTCCCAGGAGACGTTGGTTGCGACCAGGAAATCGGGCAATGGATCTGGAAATCCCTGGCCAGGACGAATCTCCAATTGATCCTCCACAGCACCCGCACGAGTGAAGCGTCCAGGCTTATCCACCCCAGCACCTGCCCCAAGACTGAGGAAGGGCAAGTAGGCACCGGACCGAGCCAAAACCTCGTTGTTAGCGATTCGGATGTCTTGAGCCAGGATTTTTAGTTCCTGATTATCGACCATCGCTTGGTCTACCAGACTCGTGAGCATTGGATCGTCGAAAAACTGATGCAAGTCGACGCAAGCTGAGTTTTCCGCATCAGTCCGACCGTTGAAGCTGTCTGGCATCGTAGCTCCCGGAGTCGGCTTCTGGAGCGCCGGGAGTTTACACGATGGAACCACGAATAGAAGACTTGAAGCAATCGTTGCCGAGAGAACCAGTCGCTTACTAGTCGTGGTCAAATGTTTAATTGCCGGTTTCATGCGTCAGTCCTTCAACGTCCTGATTCCCTGTCCGTAGCTCTTCGTATTCAACCATAGCTTTCAGCATGACCAGGGTCGCACAAAGCTCAGGCGTGCTCCAACAAAAAATCAAGCCGACTTGAGATTTCGACACCCGCTCAGTTCATTCGGTTGCAATGGCATGTGTTCTTTACCGGTTATTCCTTTAGGTTCGGCGGCTCCGGACTTTCTCAATGAAATCGGCACTTCTCGCTGATCGCCACCGAGCTCGCGTCGGTGGAATCGCGATTGAAAGGCTAGAACAAGGAATTCACGGCCATCTCAAAGTACTGCAACGAACCTCGATACCGTAGGCATTGCGGTTCGTTGCAGTGCAGTATGCGGCGATTAATGGTTTGCTAGCTTTTTCATTCTTTTCACCACTAAGTCAAGCTCGAATGGCGTGGACTTAACGCAAATGCAAAGCATTTTGTTAGCGGTGCGGCGCAAGCCGTCCGGTGTTTCACGGGGTTTTTCGAACCGGCACCGGACGGCTCGCGCCGTTCCGCTACTTAAGTCCGCGCTGGCTCGCCCAGCGGGATTTATAACAAGAGTGGAACTGCAACGACTACGCAACGAGGGCGATTCGTACCGCAGAGGCTTGTCCCTGAGGCGTAACATTGAGGCTGACGAAACTGCCGCCAGCGGGTACGGAGTTATTCGTTACGACGCTGATGTGGCAGTCTGGATCGAGACTATCGCAGTTCAATGTTGGGAAAAGAGTTGATCCGAATGTCATCACACTAGCAATAACTTCCACCATCCCACCACCAGCGCCTAAATTGCCAAAATGACCTTTGGCTGTCACGACGGGAATCTGCGGCTGCGCGGCACCGAACACATCCAGAATCGCATCTGCTTCTTGCTTATCGCAGTCGACCGTTCCCAAGCCATGAGCGTTAATGTGCCCGACCTTCGTCAAGTCGCAACCCCGAGTGGCCATTCGTAAAGCGTTGACGAGAGCGCGGCGATAGAAGTCGGTTCCCGTTGTTGAGCTGACCGTACTGCTGCCACTGCCCAGGATTTCGCCAAATATTTTTGCACCGCGTGCGATGGCATGTTCGTAGGTTTCTAAAATCATTGCTGCCGCGCCTTCGCCCAGCACTGCCCCTTGACGATCGATATCGAACGGACGGCAGGTCTTCGTCACATCTTCCAAGGTTGGGGCCAGCGATTCCTGCATCGAGGCATGCATTGATCGAAACGGATGAATGCGAGAACCGGTTGAACCCACCACCAGCACGTCTGCATGGCCGCGCGAGATTGTGGAAAATGCTTCCGATAGGACAGCGGCTGGTGAAGCCTCGCGAAGCGTGATTGAATTGTTTGGGCCACGCAGGTCGTTATAGATTGCGATGTGACTGGCCGGCATATTTGGCAAGTACTTCAACAACCAAAGTGGGTTGACTTCCGGTAAGCCCTTGTTGGCCCATTGGTCAAAATGGAAATCACCGTTCTCGTCTAAGCAAGCCTTGATGCCAGCAGCGAACTCTTCTGGCAGCGTCATGATGTAGTCGCAACCAAAAATCACGCCAGTGCGATCTCGATCACGGTTTTCAGGCGTTAAGGCGGCGTCGCTGATCGCCAATTGCGCGGCCGCAACCCCCATCTCGATTTCGCGGCACATTAACTTCGATCCTTTACGGATCGTTCGCTGTAGTTCTTTCGATAGCGGACCGTAGTCTTCAATTGCCCCAGTAAAAGCGGCAACTTCGGCACCATGGTCAATAGGAAGCACGCCGGTTGGGATCTGCGTCAGCCTAGCGATTCCGCTACGCCCGGAGCGCAGCGACGCGATCAATTCCACGGGGGTGTTGCCGATTGGGCTGACGACACCAAGCCCAGTAATGACGACTCGCCGCGATTCAGTTGGGTTCATCAGTCGGAATTATAGATGCGATCGCGTGTAAAAGCTAAAAACCGTCAACCAATCCCAGCGATCGCTTCGACCGGAAAACGGATACAAAAGTACTTTCGTTCAGCCGCAAAACCTACATCCAAGACGACCGAATCGAAGGCATTGTAACCGACGTCTCCGCCAGGGAGCGAGCCCGGAGAAACGGCTCATTGTAGAACAATTGTCCTCCATTGTTCCGTGGGTGCGCTCGATTTAGGGTACGTAACCATTGAGGACAATTGTTCTACAATGCTCGCTTTGCGAGCTTTTTGATATGCAAAAATTGCAAAACTCGAACTAAAGTTAATAGCGGCCCCGATTACTTGCGCTATTGCGATCAGCGACCTGGGGCGTTGCCAAGGGCAAATTCTCGGTTGCTCGGCCACGAAATTCGATAAACATCAGCGCATCAGCGCGTCCGGCGGTGGTGCCCGTAAGACTGTTCAAATTCAGCATCGGCAATGTTGTGGTTGATCTTTCTGGACTTGCCACAACCCCGCAGGATAGCAACAACACCATGTCCGTCGGCCACCGAAATCGTTCATTCAGCCGCCAACTGACGACCTGGGGGACTTCGATTCTGGCGCGATATTGTTCGCCACTGGGCAGGGGAAGATCGAGGTCAACGGGAACAAGTTTATCAACCTGATCAATTTCGGCGCGAATCACGCAATCCATGGATCTGCGATCGACCGAAAGTAAGGGACTGATTTCGAAACGATAGCCTTCCTGGACTTCGCCCGTCTGCGGTTCGTAGGGCGGCCAGCCCGTTGGCGCCTGACGAATGTTTTGCACGTAATTGCGTCCTCGTGTGCTCGCCAGTTTTTCCGTTTGTCCGTTGTGCGTGATCAAGTCGACCGATTGAATTTCGCGAGCATCGGTCCGTTGTCGCAACGTTGACAACACAATGGCGGCGTTTTCCTTCGTCAGAAGCCAAGCTTGAACGCCTGCTGAATCAACGCTGACATGCTGCATTAAGGTGTGTGTCCGTGTTCGCCAATTGGGGCTGCCGACAGTCATCATCCGCAGATTGAGCACCTGGGGATCTTTTTCCCCTGCAATGAATCGATCGACCAGCGCACCGATGACGCCATGCATTTCCGGTGTGTGATAAACGGAAAGAGTATCTCGGCTGGCGTTCATAAAACCAAATGGCTCTGAAAACCATACGTCGCTTCCCGTTTCTCGCAGCACCCAGTCAACCACAGCCTGCTGGGGTCGATCGTGCTTTGTAAGGTAACCTGTATACGGTCGTAAATCATATTCTCGCATCTCTTGGCCGTTACCCTGTGGCAACGGGCGATTGCTTGGGGTGCCTTTTCGTGCGGCGCTGGACACAGACGGACTGGCTCCATTCGGACTGGCTCCATTCGGACTGGCTCCATTCGGCGGCGTTTGCGTTCCCGCACCGGCATTCGCAAACGCGTTGGGTTCAGATGTCGCCGTGTTCGGGTTCGCTTGAAGGCTTGGTGGCTGCGGAGCCGCACCGTCTGGCAATCCAAAACCTTGTGCGTCCAAATGATGAAAACTACCGAAGACAAGGGAACTAGCGAGCAAAACACGGACAGCCGCTCGTCGGCTCCCGCCAAAATGTCGGTGCAACAGTTCTCGCATGATGCGATCCTTCCTTAAATCACCCCGCAGAGATTGCCGGTCGCTGGACGAAAGTCTAGTGGCATTCGCGGTTCGTTGAGATCGATTTCGTGACCTTAGAGAACAGGATCGAACAGAATCAAGACGAATCCTTGGTCTCGAACAAAACGCTGGCAAAAGGAACAAAGTCTGCGCAGACGCCGATTAGCCACAACTCCAAATTTTTAACAGCCCAGTAGGTTTGGTCGTTGCGATCAGCTGATTCACCGCATGCTGCGAACCGAATTCAGTTCATCGTTCATCTCCTGAGCGGCAGCTTCGGTTGCGGCTTGCCAATTTTTGGGGCCGAATTTCTCGCGGTATTCGGCCCGGTCATAGGCAAACAGGATGTGCCGTGAACTGTTGACGACTGCACCGCGACCATTCTTGTCAAAGCCGCCAGCGACATCGCTGGCCGCACCGCCTTGGGCACCAAAGCCAGGAATTAAAATCGGGCTTGCTGGCATCGCCGCTCGCAATTCGAGTAGTTGTTCGGGATAGGTCGCGCCCACGACGGCACCGATGGGACCGTAGCCGGATAGACCGGTGCGAGAGGCGTTCAAGGACGTGACCAAATCCGCAACATGCCGATAAATTGGCTGTGAACTGGTAACTTGATCCTGCAGGAAGCCACCGCCGGGATTGGACGTTTTCACCAATACAAATATCCCAGCCCGCTGCTCATCGCACTGCGCAACGAATGGATCCAAGCTGTCCTTTCCCAAATAAGGGCTAACGGTCAGGGCGTCGCACCCCCAGGGTGATCGGCTGCCTAAATAAGCTCTCGCATAGGCTTCGGCCGTCGTTCCGATGTCGTTGCGTTTTCCATCCAGAATAACCATTAAGCCACTTTTCAACGCGTGGTTGATGACCCTGCTAAGACACGCCATCCCGTCGGGGCCTTGCTCTTCGAAAAAAGCGGCTTGGGGTTTAATCACGACGACATGTTTTGAGACTGCGTCGATAATACCGACACAAAATTTTTCGTAGGCATTTGCTACCAAAGCTGTGTTTGTCGGATCTTGAGGGCGAAGCGATGGCGGCAACTGGTGAACACGCGGATCGAGCCCAACACAGACGACGGAGCTTGAATTACGAATTGCGTCATCGAGTCGATCGCCGAAGTTTGGCTGGCTTGACATGCGTGTGGAACCCGTTCTGGAAGCGGTAAACTGCGAATATCCATGCCGTTTTATCGCAGTTGCAGAATATCGTCAGCGCCATGAAAACCAAAATGGGCCAAACAAAATGAAGATTGGTTGGGCGACGTAGGTTTTGGCGGTTCTAACCCTTGGCGGATTTGCAGGGCTGTGTAATCAGTCTCGCATGAGGCGACGGCAAGATTGTTACTGCGACACAATGTCGCTTGGCGGCTGATGGCCTTGTAACAAGTTGCCATTGGTCGCGATACTGTCGGCCCAGCAGTCGTCTGGGTACATTAATTTTCATTCCACACTCTTGGTCCGGCAGTACGCGGGACGCGGGAAAATATGGACCGTTTTTTATTCCCTCGGTGGGTTAATCGTTTCTTGTTGCTACTCGGTGCAGTGGCAGCAGGCGGTGGTGTTTATGCTGGCGTCTTAGGCGGGCTGATTACAGATCCCGAAACATTGAACGTTGGCTACCAACCAACGCAGCCGGTGCCATTCAGCCATGCGATCCACGCGGGGCAACTGAAAATGGACTGTCGGTATTGCCATAACACCGTTTTTGATGCAGCCCACGCTGCGGTGCCACCAACGGCAACCTGCATTAATTGTCATAGCCCAGCCAACAAGCAGGGTGTCACGGCGCTGGCCGCAGTTCACCAAGCGAGCGCCAAGCTGGCTCCGATTCACGAAAGCTGGGAGACTGGCCGCAGCGTAGCGTGGCAACGCGTCCACAATCTTCCCGAGTTTGTTTACTTCAATCATTCAGCTCACTTGCACGCGGGCGTTAGCTGCGTAACGTGCCACGGACGTATCGACCAAATGGATGTTGTTTACCAGGCTAAGCAGTTGTCGATGGCTTGGTGTATTGAATGTCATAGAAACCCAGCGCCACATATTCGGCCCAGCGAGTTTGTGACCAAGCTTGATTGGGAGCCTCCGATGGGCGAGGACAAGGTCAAGATGGGTGAGAAGTTGGTTGATGAAAAGCATATTAACCCTCAAGTTCACTGCGCCGTTTGCCATCGTTAGCCGCGAGCTGGTTTGCTCGCACACTGTACGTTTTTGTTTGCGCGTTCCGCCGGGACGTGATTCCTATCGTTGCCGATTCTGTCTTTAGTACGCCATGACTTCGACTCCAACCGCTGCTGCAGAAACGTCCGCCAAGCCACGCGATCGCTACTGGCGAAGTTTGTCGGAGCTTCATGAAAGCACCGATTTTAAGCAGTTTCTGCACCGCGAATTTCCGGTCGCTGCATCGGAATATCCCGAAGGCGTATCGCGTCGTCGCTGGCTGCAATTGATGGCCGCGTCAATGTCGGTCGCCGGTGCCGTTGGTTGTCGCTATCCAACCGAAACGATCGCGCCGTTCGTGCTGCGTCCTGAGGGGCGATTGCCAGGCGAAACCTATAGCCGCTCGACCAATTTTGAGCTCGCAGGTCGCGTTTATAACTTGCTTGTCACGAATGTAGACGGGCGTCCGATCAAGATTGAAGGGAATGCCAAGCATCCCTGTGGCGGCGGAACGGATGCCTACATTCAGGCCTCTATTCTTGGTCTTTACGATCCCGATCGCGCTCGCGGAGATGACGGCGTCGTCCTGCGTCGTGGTGAAAAGGGAGCAACGGCGGTGCAGTGGTCGGACGCCGACCAGTATGCGGTTGATTTGGTAAAGAGTGCCGAGGCCGATGGTGGCAAAGCATTTGCCGTACTGGTTTCTCCGACTCAGTCACCTTCGGTCGTGCGAATGCTAAAAGCGCTTCGTGATCGTTTGCCGCAGATGACGCTTTGTCGCTTCGACGGAGTGCATGGCGATGTGATGAGGGTCGCGACCAAAAATGCGATCGGCTCGTCATCCAAGCAGTTGCTGGAGTTGGATAAGGCCAGCGTCGTGCTGTCATTTGAGTCAGATTTTCTTGGTGCAGGCCCAGGGTGTGTTCGCAATTCCAAGAAGTTTGCGGTCACGCGCGATCCTGGTAAGGACATGAGTCGCCTGTATGTAGTTGAGGGTGGCTACACCAATTCCGGCGTCGTCGCGGATGCGCGTCTGGCGATGCGTCCAAGTCAAATGGCAGCGATGATCAGCGAAGTTGAGCGTCGATTGGACAAGTTGGTTGCGGGCGATGTTTCTACGGTGGAACCCGATGATCAGACTCCGTTTGACGAGTTGGAGCCTCAGGCCAAGGTAGGTCGATTTTTGGACGTTGTTTGTCGAGATTTAAAAGACTCGGGAGAAGCATCGGTCGTGATCGTCGGTGAAACGCTGGGTGCTGACGCGGTCGCAGCGGGGATTCGAATCAACAGTAAGTTGGGTTCGCTCGGTAAAGTGCAGCGGTTTGTACCAATGGTTGATAGCGGGCTTGGCGATGCGGTCTCGCTCAGCGAATTGGTTCAGGCAGTCAGTAGCGGCAAGGTGGATTCGTTGCTGATTCTCGGAGATAATCCTGGATTTACAGCTCCTGGCGATGTGCGACTGCTCGATGCAATTGCGAGTGTCAAAAATACGATTTATTTGGGCGAGTATGACGACGAGACTGCTGCCAAGTGCAACTACTCGTTGCCGTTGTCGCATCCTCTGGAGTCTTGGGGGGACTGCGTCAGCGACGATGGCACCTACGGAATTTGTCAACCGCAAATACTGCCGCTGTTGGGCGGGCGGACGGTTGTTGAACTGCTTGCCACAATGCTTGGAGCCGACGAGACACAGGGTCGGGACATCATTCGCCGCACGGCGGATGCGGTTGCAGGTCAATCGCTAAGTGAACGTCAATGGCGAAAGTTGTTGCATGATGGGTTCGATACGTCGGTCGTGATGCCAGTGGCCGAGCCTGCCTATCAAGGGTCTGCTGATCCGCTGACGACTGCTGGGCCCGTGGTTACATATGACGTCGATCAAGATGATGTCGACTTATTGTTCATTGCTGCGGATGGTATTTATGACGGTCGGTTTGCGAACAACGGCTGGCTGCAGGAAATGCCGCAGTCATTAACGAAAACGACATGGGACAATGCGGCCATCATGAGTCCGCGAACGGCACGTGGCTTGGCGGTTCATGATGGATCAAAAGTCGCGCTTCGCCGAGGAGATGCGACACTTGAATTGCCTGTTTATGAAATGCCAGGTTGTGCTCCTGGAGTGGTGACCGTCGCCATCGGTTATGGGCGAACACGTGCCGGGATGGTTGGCGGTTTTCTTGACAATGACGTCGCGGTCGTGGGTGTCGACGTTTCGCCGCTTCGTACCATGGACTCGATGCGATTGGCGACAAAGGTTGAGGGACGGCCTCGTTATACGGATTATCGCTTGGCATCGACGCAAGATCATTGGGCGATCGACGATCTGGGCAAGCAGGAAACCGAGCTTCGCAGCTTTGATTTAATCCGCGAAGGGACAACGGCACTTCTGGAAAAGAATGAACATTTTGCCTCGGATAAAGGACCTCACGTTCCTCAAGTCGGTCCGTCAGGCTCGCCTTGGCAGGAGCCGATCGATGCGATCGAGTTAGAAAAGCCAATGTTGCCACAATGGGGCATGGCAATCGACTTGAACAAGTGCTTTGGATGTAACGCCTGCGTGGTTGCTTGCCAAAGCGAAAATAACATCCCGATCGTTGGCAAAGAGCAGGTCATTCGCAGTCGCGAAATGCACTGGATTCGTGTTGATCGTTATTTCCAAGGCAATGAAGATCATGCCAATGTTGTGACTCAGCCGATGGCTTGCCAGCACTGCGAAACCGCGCCGTGTGAACAGGTTTGCCCGGTGGCAGCGACGGTTCACACCGAAGAAGGGCTGAATGCGATGGCCTACAATCGCTGTATCGGCACGCGATATTGTGCAAACAACTGCCCCTATAAAGTGCGTCGTTTTAACTACTTCAACTACAACTCCGAAGTCGGCGTCGGCTACGGCATCGATGCCTATCCGAGCGCGATTGAAAAAGCCAATCGTAAGCTGCAGGCGCTAGTTCTAAACCCGGACGTGACCGTTCGCGGTCGCGGTGTGATGGAAAAGTGTACGTATTGTGTCCAGCGCATCGAAGCGGGCAAGATCGATGCTCGCAAAGCGGGCGGTCGACCAATTCGGGACGGTGAAATCAAGACCGCCTGCCAAATGGCTTGTCCAAGTGGTGCGATTGAATTCGGCAACATTCACGATGAAAGCGCCGTCGTTACAAAGAAGCAAAACGATCCACGAGCTTACGGGGTTTTGTCGCAGCTGAATGTAAAACCACGAACCCTGTACTTGGCCAAGATTCGCAATACGCCCGCTCGATTGATGACATCAATCCAGCTCGCCGATTTACAGAAGTACAGCGAGCGCAAACACCACGGTGCGGGACATGGCCATGGCGATACTCATGACGAGTCGCCCACACATGAACACGATCATGATCACGAAGAAGATAAGGCAGCAACGTCTTAGTAGTCGCAGCGATGGTGATTCGCTGCTGAACCGAACGCAATAGATTCCTGAACATTCCGGCTTGGCTTTTTTATGTCACTTGCAATTCCTCAAGGACTCGATAACACCGTTGAACGGCCGGGCGAGCGTGCTCCGCTGGTTTTGGGTGATTCGACTTATCATTCGATCACCGAGGCGGTGTCGCAAATCGCTGAACGCCCGCCAAGTAAGGCTTGGCTCATTGGGTTTGCGATCTCGGCAACGGCGGCCTCATGGCTGGGCCTCTGCATTCTGTACCTTTTTTATATGGGTGTGGGGGTGTGGGGAAATATGAATCCGGTTTTCTGGGGTTGGCCGATTGTTAACTTTGTGTTTTGGGTCGGTATCGGGCACGCAGGTACGCTGATTAGCGCGATTCTGTTTTTGTTTCGACAAGATTGGCGAACCAGTATTAATCGAGCTGCCGAAGCGATGACCATTTTTGCGGTGATTTGCGCGGCAACGTTTCCTGGCATTCACGTGGGCCGCGCTTGGATGGCGTTTTGGCTGGCACCTTATCCAAGCCTGAACCTTTGGATGTGGCCTCAATTCCGCAGCCCGCTTCTCTGGGACGTGTTCGCCGTTAGCACGTACGGCACCGTGTCGCTGCTGTTCTGGTACATGGGGATGGTGCCTGACTTGGCGACGTTCCGCGATCGATCGAAAAACAAGTGGCGTCGAATGGCGTACGGTATTCTGGCTCTTGGATGGACCGGTTCATCGCGTCATTGGATGCGATATGAGAAGGCCTATGCGATCCTTGCTGCGCTCGCCGCTCCCCTTGTTTTGTCAGTACACACAATCGTTTCCTTTGACTTCGCAGTCAGCCAAGTTCCCGGTTGGCACACGACGATTTTCCCACCGTACTTCGTCGCCGGGGCCGTGTTTAGCGGCTTCGCGATGGTGCTAACTTTGATGGTCCCGGCCAGAACGATTTTCAATCTGGAAAAGCTGATCACGGTTCGCCATCTGGAGAACATGTGTAAAATCATTTTGGCAACAGGCTCCATCGTTGGATTGGCCTACGGAACCGAATTTTTCATCGCTTGGTATGGCCAAGTGGGTGAAGAAAAGTTTGCGTTCGTTAACCGTGCGTTCGGACCGTATTGGTGGGCCTATTGGACGATGGTGACATGTAACGTCGTTAGTCCTCAACTGTTTTGGTTGAAAGGAAATCGCACCATTCCTTGGCGAATCGTGGTGATTTCCATTTTTGTCAACATCGGCATGTGGTTCGAACGGTTCGTGATCGTCGTGACCAGTTTGTCTCGCGATTACTTGCCAAGTGCATGGGGATATTTCAGTCCGACTTGGGTCGACGTTTCCATGTTGGTCGGTTCGTTCGGGTTGTTCTTTACCCTGTTCTTTTTGTTTTGCCGTTTTATGCCTGTGATCAACATGGCCGAAGTGAAGGCGACTCTCGCAGGTCAACTTCATCATAGCGATCACTAATTCACTCACTTACTAGAAACCGTTTTTGTTATCGACCGCGAGCCGTTAACTCCAAGCGTCCTTGATCTGTATGACTGACAAATCCGAACCACAATTGCACGGGACCTACGCCGAATTTGATTCGGTGGGACCGTTGTTAGCAGCATGCCGCCGCGTGCGAGATGCAGGCTATGTAAAGACCGATGCCTTCACGCCCTTCCCCGTCCATGGAATCGAGAAAGCGCTCGGAATCAAAGCTACCGTTCTGCCATGGATTGCTCTTTGTGCTGGCTTGACCGGTACAACCATCGCCGTCTCGATGCAAATCTGGATGAACTCGATCAACTATCCGTACATCATTTCGGGTAAGCCGTTTATTTCGATGCCGGCATTCATTCCGGTCAGTTTTGAATTGACGGTACTTTTGGCTGCGTTCGGTGCATTTTTCGGGATGCTGGCGCTGAATCGATTGCCTCAATTTAGTAATCCAGTTTTCACCGACCCAAGGTTTGATCGGGCGACTGACGATCGTTTCTTTCTTCTTGTAGAAGCATCCGATCCGAAGTATGACAAAGCAGGGATTGCGAAGTTGTTCGGCGATTTCGGCAGCAGTCACGTCTCCGACATCTATCACGATACCAGCAGTGCTCATATTCCTAAGCCATTTTTTATCGCATTGGGTTTACTGTTATTGGTTTCAACGTTGCCTCCGTTGATCATCGCAAGAATGCGGGTTACGAACAGCGATAGCCCTCGTTACCATGTGTTTTACGAGATGGATTTTTCGCCCGCCAAAGATTCTCAGGTAACGTCGACGTTGTTCGCAGACGGTCGCTCAATGCGGCCAGATGTTCCTGGAACCGTGGCGGTAGGGCAGTTTGATGAGGCGATCGATTTCTACACCGGAATCGACATGGATAAACTCACGCAGTTGGACGCTCCCCGTGCGAGTCGCTTGGTTCGGGCGCTGCTCGATGGTCCTGGTCCACAAGAGGGCGCGGATTCTCAAGAAGGGCCGAGTTCTCAAGAAAGCCCGAGTTCTTTAGAAGGCGATGTACCAGCAGCAGCGGAAGAAGGCACGAAGGACTCGCCAGCAACCGACGAAGCCAGTGAGCCAGCAGTTGAACCGGCGGTAGCACCCGCGAGCGGGCCAGCCGATGTCCCAGTCGAACCAGTGGGTGAACCGGTTAAGTCGGTTGATGAAGTAGCAACGGAACCAGCCATGGAAAAGCTGGTGGAGGACGTTTCATCGGTTGATGTTTCTGCGGCATCGCCAGCATCCAGAGGTACAGGAGCGCCAACTGCTCCAGCCGCCGTGGTTGATACAACGCCATGGTTGAGGGAAAATCCGCTACCGTTAACGGCTGCTGTGATCGCTCGGGGGCGTGAACGTTTTGAAATCTATTGTGCCGTCTGCCACGGCAATGACGGTCGAGGAAACGGCTTGGTGAACAGGCGTGCCCAGAAGCTCCTGTCCTCCGCTTGGGTCCAACCGTCTTCGATACATCAAGACACGTTGTATGCAAGCCTATATGCAGATGGGAAACTGTTCAACACAATCACCAATGGTATTCGAAAGATGCCGGGATATGCATCGCAGATTCCAACTCGTGATCGCTGGGCGATCGTTGCTTATGTTCGCGCGTTGCAAGCGAGCCAGAATGCAACACTGGAAGATTTACCTGCCGACAAGCGAACCGAAGTCAAGAAGTTGCAGGATGAAGCGACAAAGCGTTTAGCTGAACAAGCCGAGCAGGAACGCAAGAAGGCTGAAGCTGCCGCAGCAGCCACAGCAGCAAAGAAGTCTTTGTAGAAAAATGTATAGTCGGTTTCGATTGATACCCGTTTGACCACACTCCTATATCGACCCGCCTGACGCGGGACAGTTTGTCATGACCGATCACGCCTTGAAAAACAAGTCAGCCGATGACCCATCGTTCCAACTGCCGGAGTCGTTGGGGAATCTCGCATTGCCTCTCGCGTTAAGCGGAGTTGCAATGCTGATCGTTGGAATGCTCATCGGACTGGCAGCCGGGCCCAGTACTCGTTTTACGATGATGGCATATCTGACGGCATTTTTCTATTGCTTGACGATATCCCTGGGCTGCTTGTTCTTTGTCATGATTCAACACCTCTGTCGAGCAGGCTGGAGCGTTGTCGTGCGGCGAGTTGCTGAACTGATGATGATCGCGATTCCAGCGTTAGCGATCATGTATCTTCCCGTCCTCGCTACCCTGTTGGGCGATGGTACTGTATACGACTGGGATAACCCCAACTTTGCCGCCCAGACGGGTGTTTCGCTTGACGCTTGGGGAGAGAAAGACGACTATCTGAATGCGCCATGGTTTATGGTGCGATCATTGATCTACATCGCAATTTGGTCAAGCTTAGCAATCTATTATTTCAAGCTTAGCCGTCGCCAGGATGAAACCGGCGAGGTCACACTGACAGAAAGAATGCAGGCGAGAAGCGGTCCTGCGGTCATTGTCTTTTCGCTGTGCACCACTTTTGCCGCATTCGATTGGGTGATGAGTCTCTCGCCAATGTGGTTCAGCACCATGTTTGGCGTTTACATTTTCGCTGGCAGCGTTCTGGCGGCTCATTGTACGATCACGGTGGTGACCTACTTGTTGCAAAGCCGTGGAGCGCTCCGTGACGAAGTGACGGTGGAACACTACCACGATTTGGGTAAATATATCAACGGTTTCACGTTGTTTTGGGCGTATATCTCATTCAGTCAATTCATGTTGATTTGGTACGCCAATATTCCCGAAGAAACGGAATGGATCTACGCTAGAATGACGGGCGTATTTGGCTGGGTTGGCTTGGCCCTCATTTTTATGCACTGGATGTTCCCGTTTTTAGGAATGATGTCACGTCATGTGAGGCGTCGCCCAGCCCTGGTTTGTTGCTGGGCGGTTTACCTGTTAACGATGCATTTCTTTGACATCTACTGGATTATTATGCCCGAAGCCGATTCTTCCGTTGGTGGTTTTGTCGGAATTGTGACAAGCCTGTTGTTGACGGCCGGAATGATCGGTCTGTATTTCGGTGGCGTGTTGTGGTTCACTCGATCGAATAACCTGAAGGTGCTTGCGGTGCGTGATCCTCGCCTTCCCGAATCGCTTGCGTTTGAAAACATTTAAGTTGCGTTTTGTTTATCAACGTTTTGATTGATTTTCCGTTCCTCATCAACCGACAGACTCGCGATGGCACAGTACGACGACTTACCGATTCAGCGAATCATCGTGGTTGGACTTTTGTCCGTTGCGATCACAATCATCACCGTACTGGGCGTCCAAGTCCTGTACTTTGGCATGTTAGGCTACGTTGATGCAGGAAAAATGGCGACTAGTACCTACCGTGAAAGCATCGAAGTGCTTGCAGGTCAGTCCAAACAGATCAGTTTATTCGGCGTAGATGAAGCCAATGGACGGATCACCATTCCGGTTGACGAAGCGATTAAGAAGATGGTTAGTAGTGCTGCAACGTCTAAGAACAATGAAAAGAAATCAAACAGTAATGACGAAGCATAGGTCGGTTTGGCCTCGGTTGCTTCGGTCGCCAGGTTTGAAAAAAACCGGTGTTTTCGTTTGTTGGTTTCTGCTGACGGCGTTCTCGTCGTGCTTGCCCGCAGTCGCTCAATTGAATATCGGGCCACCGAAAGAGGTCGAGAATGTCACAGTCGATCAGAAATTGGGTGGGCAGATCCCGCTGGATATCTCGTTAACGGATTCGATGGGTCAACCGGTAAAAACCGGTTACTATTTTGATTCGCGCCGGCCGGTTTTGATCACGCTGAATTACAGCGATTGCCCTGTGCTTTGCAATGTCCAGTTGAACTCACTGGTGGAAACGCTCAATAAAGTTGATCTCGCGCTCGGCGGTGATTTTCAAATTTTGACCGTCAGCATCAATTCCAAAGAATCAACAGAACGTATTCGCGAAACCAAAACGAAATATGTCAGCATGCTGACCAACCAGCCGGGTGCGGCAGACGCTTGGCACTTTTGCACAGCACGCGAGACGTCGATCAAGCGATTAGCGGACTCACTGGGCTTCCGTTACACATTCGATAAGCAAACAGGACAATACTACCATCCAGCAATGCTGGCTTTCGTATCGCCAGATGGCGTTATCAGTCGTTATTCACTTGACGTTGCGTTTCCGCCTGATCAGATCAAACTTTCGTTGCTCGATGCCTCGAAGGGAACGATTGGAACGCCCGTGGATCAGTTTATCATGTGGTGTTTCAGCTATGACGCGGAACGTGGCAGTTATGTTTTGGTCGCCTGGAGATTAATGAGGCTTGGCGCTTTGATCACGGTGGCAATTTTGTTGGTAACGCTGATCCCCTATTGGATCGGTAAGCGACGAAATGCGTTGTCCATTGACCCGACAATCCTCACGACTCCCGCGCCAACCGCTCACTAAAAATCACGATCGACCGTTTTCAGTTTCACTCCATCAGATAATTTGAAATGATTGCATTTCCCAGTTCATTACTAGCGGACGTCGAAGCCAGCTTCTGGTTCCCTCAATCAGCCTCGAGCTTTAGCGCGGAAGTAGACACGACGTACGATCACGTCTTGTGGATTTGCATTTTATTCATGATTCCGATCACATTTTGCTTATTTTATTTTGCTTACAAATACGCAAAGAAAAAGGGTGAGCCAGCGGAAAGCCAAATATCACATCACACGCTACTTGAAGTTTGTTGGTCAGTTCTGCCTTGCTTTCTATTGGTCTACATGTTCGCTCGCGGTTCGATCGGCTTTATCGACCAACGAAAAGCCCCCGAGGGCAGTGACACCGTCAGTGTGAAGGCGTTTAAGTGGGGCTGGACGATGGACTATGGTAACGGAGTCTTTAACCCTGAACTCCACATGGTCGTCAATCGTCCTCTAAAACTGACGATGCGCTCAAGCGACGTGATTCACAGTTTGTTTATACCTGCATTTCGGGCCAAGCGAGATATCGTTCCGGGACGTTACAACGAAATGTGGTTTGACCCCTCGGTCGTTAGCGAAAAAGTAAGCGAGCAAGAATTAGCAGATGCACTGAAAGACTCGAAGGACAAGTTCGCTGGAGTTTTTGATCCCGAGAGATACCAATTCACTCAGGATGGCTACAAGTACTTTGACTTATACTGTGCTGAATATTGCGGCAAAGATCACTCTGCAATGCAATCACTGGTCGTTGTCCATGATACGCAGGAAGATCTCAATGCTTGGATAAAGAAGTACAGCGGACGAGGCGAGGAAAAACCAGAGATTTATGGTGGTCTGCTTTACCAGCGTCGTGGATGCACATCTTGCCATTCGATCGATGGCACAAAACGGACCGGACCGACTTTCCAAGCACTCTTTGGCTCCGAACATCCCCTGGTGAGCGGTGAATCCGTCAAAGTTGACGAAAACTACGTAAGAGAATCGATCTTGGAGCCAAAGGCCAAAATTGTGGCTGGTTATGGCCCCGTGATGCCAAGCTTCAAAGGGCAGCTTACCGATGATGACATTGATAGCATCATTGCTTATTTGAAAACGCTGGCTCCATCGACGACAGCACCAGCAACCACCCCGGCTCCGACTGTAGACCCTGCGGTCGTAAAGCCATAAATTTTTATGCAGCCATATGGTTGGCTGCACCTTACAATTAACAACTAACTGAACAGTTTCGCGGTAGCTTACCAGGACGCCTATAAGGTCCCGTTTAATTATGTCGAATTCAACCGCTCTTAATCCTGGTTACGCTACCGATAGCGATAACTATTTGAAGAACACATCTGGCGCTCTCAGTTGGATGTTTACGCTCGATCACAAGCGAATCGGGATTATGTACCTGATTGGTATTTTGTCCGCGTTTTTCATCGGCGGCATGCTGGCGATGGTGCTTCGTGCTCACTTGATGGACCCGAAAGGCTTGTTGTTCAGCAACAGTGCTTACAATCAAGTCTTCACGCTTCACGGCGCGATTATGGTGTTCCTGTTCATCATTCCAAGCATCCCTGCCGCGCTAGGTAACTTTTTGGTGCCTGTGATGCTGGGGGCCAAGGACGTTGCCTTTCCACGACTGAACTTGTGCAGCTTTTACCTGTGGGTAGCAGGTGCCTTGTTTTTCATTTGTGCATTGCTTGGCAGCGGTCTTGATACGGGTTGGACTTTCTACACGCCGTACAGCACGACGACGGACACGTCGGTCATTCTGGCAACATCCGGTGCGTTTGTGCTTGGATTCAGTAGTATCTTCACCGGTTTGAATTTTATCGTGACGATCAATACGATGCGTCCGCCGGGTATGACTTGGTTCAAAATGCCGCTGTTCCTCTGGGCAACCTATTCGACCAGTATCATTCAGGTGCTCGCGACACCTGTTCTGGGAATCACTCTGCTGCTCCTGATCGCTGAGCGAACGATGCACATCGGGATTTTTGATCCTGAATACAATGGTGACCCGGTCACCTACCAGCACTTTTTCTGGTTCTACAGCCACCCCGCTGTGTACATCATGATTCTGCCAGCCTTCGGAATCATCAGCGAGTTGATTGCCGTTCACTCCCATAAGCATATCTTCGGTTATCGGTTCATTGCTTACTCGTCCGTTGCGATTGCATTGCTCGGCTTTCTCGTTTGGGGACACCACATGTTCACCAGCGGGATGAGTGCCTTGACGACGATTATCTTTAGTGCACTCACGTTCTCGGTGTCTGTGCCGTCCGCGATCAAGGTGTTTAACTGGGTCGCAACGTTGTACAAGGGTTCGATCAGTCTGACGACACCGATGTGCTACGCGATCTCGTTCATCTTCTTGTTCACGATTGGCGGTTTGACGGGATTGTTCCTAGGTGTTTTGTCCGTCGACTTGCACTTGCACGATACCTATTTCATTGTCGCTCACTTTCACTACGTGATGATGGGTGGAACGTTGATTGCGTTCCTTGGCGGCCTATTCCATTGGTGGCCGAAAATGACAGGGAAAATGTTCAGTGAACTCGGTGGCAGGATCTCATGTTTGATCGTTTTCATCGGCTTCAACATGACATTTCTCCCGCAGTTTGTCTTAGGCAGCCGTGGCATGCCACGGCGTTACGCAACCTACGATCCAGAGTTCACGACGCTTCATCAGTGGAGTAGTTACGGTGCATTCTTGCTCGGTATCGGACTGTTGATCGCAGGCATTGTGCTTCTCACATCGCTGTCCATTGGGCGTAGAGCGCCGTCGAATCCGTGGGGTGCAGTGACGCTGGAATGGCAATGCACGAGCCCGCCACCGTTTTACAATTTCGCTCGTCCGCCAGTAGTTGGTGATCCGTATGACTTCCACGACTTGCGCTGGGATCCGGCCACGGAAAACTACGTGATCGACGAACCAGAGCGAGTCATCGTTCCAGAGACGTTGCCCAAATCGGTTCCCTCGCACGCGGGTGGCCAGGAATAACGTCTTGGACCAGATTTAATTCCATAATCTCGCCGCGTGCGGGGCTTGTCCCAACGCCGTGAAGGATAATTTAGCGGTATGGCGCGAGCCATCTGGTGACGCGGGCCTCAGAGAGACCGGACGGCTCGCGCCGTACCGCTAAAAATATTCATTTTGCTGAAGAAAAGCCTTCACGCTGTAGGGACAAACCCCGTCGTAGCGGGGCGGAACCAGCCAAGTTTAGACGAATGTTTCTGCCATGTCTCGCGCGTGATAGCTGCTGCGAACGAACGGACCGCTGGCGACTTTTTTGAACCCCATCGCGCGGGCCAATTCGCCGATTTCCTCAAATTCCTCTGGCGCAACGTAACGAACCACGGGCAAGTATTTTTCGCCAGGTTGTAAGTACTGGCCAAGCGTTAAGAAATCGACCCCGTATTCCCGTAAGTCAGCCAGCGCATCGAGCAACTCCCCACGTTGTTCGCCAAGTCCCAGCATTAACCCACTTTTGGTCTTAACATGCGGGTTGTAAAGCTTGACCTGGCGCATCATTTCCAGCGTCCAACGATAGTCACTTTTCGGCCCACGAACACGCCGGTAAAGTCGCGGCACCGTTTCCATGTTGTGATTAAAAACCTCCGGAGCTGCCTCGATCACTCGTGCTAGCGATGGCTTGCAATGGACAAAGTCAGGGGTTAGCACCTCGGTCGTTGCACCGGTTCGATCCCGCACGGCAACCACGCATTGATAAAAATGTTCGGCCCCGCCGTCCGGCAAGTCGTCTCGCGTCACACTTGTAATCACCACATGACGTAGTCCCAACCTGGCAGCCGCCTCAGCAACTCGTTCGGGTTCATCCGCTTCGGGAAGTTGCGGTGGGCGTCCTCGATGAACGGAACAAAAACCGCAGGGACGAGTGCAAACGTTGCCCAGAATCATGAACGTTGCGGTTTGCTGGCTGTAGCATTCCATCCGATTCGGGCATTTGGCGTTCTCACAAACGGTTTCCAGCCGCAATTCATCGAGCAGCCCGGCGGTCATATGGTTGGCGTTGCCCTGAGGAAGGGGCCGCTTTAGCCATTTGGGTAGTCGCCCGGAGCCGCTGGTTTCCGTGCCAACGGGCATTTCTGGCGGCAAGACGACGGGTAGGCGAAAAACCATGGCTGCTATTTTGAACTTTGCTTGATTCGAGGATTCTGTATGTTAACCGAAGCGGCAAGATAGTTTCAGGTATCGTGCCCAAGGATTAGGGTTTAGAGTAGAGCAATTGTCCCCATTGCTCGGAAAACAATGGGGACAACGGTTCTACTCTCAAGTCGACTCCCAGCGATCTGTTTACCTCATGGCTAAGAAAAAGACCGAGAAAGCAGCGGTTAAGAAAACATCGCCAGTCATGAAAATGGCTGCCGACAATCGCAAGGCGAAGCACCGCTACGAAATTATGGACAGCGTCGAGTGCGGCATGCACCTGATGGGCAGCGAAGTAAAGTCAATGCGTGAAGGCAAACTTTCGATCGACGAAGCGTACATTCGGGTCAAAGGAAAAGAACTTTGGTTGATATCATCGGACATCGCTCATTATAAAAACGCCGGGATGTGGAATCATGATCCTCGCCGGCCGCGCAAGCTGCTGGTGCATGCGCGCGAATTCGATGCGTTCGCAGGTCGAGCGATGGAGCGAGGGCTGACGCTGATTCCGCTACGCGTTTACTTTAACGAACGTGGCATCGCCAAGTGCGTCATGGCACTCGTGAAGGGCAAGAAGCTGCACGACAAACGCGAAACGATCAAGGAACGCGATACCAAGCGAGGGCTCCAACGAGCCATGCGTGGCCGGTGACGCTGGTCATGTAGCCACCGCTGTATGCGTTGAAGCTACGGCTTGGCGATGCAGAATAGTTCGGTTTTGGTTCGGAGGATCAAGTCATTGTTCACGACTGCGGGTGAAGCCAAGAATCCGTCTCCCAACTCCGTTTTCGCTAATCGCTTGAATTCGCGGGTCGGAGAAACCGTGAAAATGACACCTTCCATGCTGAAGAAGTAAATGCGACCACTGGCATAGATGGGTGATGCGGCAAAGCTTCCTCCCGCACGTTCCTGCCAAACTAAGTCGCCAGTACTCGCTTCACGGCATGTCAACACCCCCTCATCGCTGTTCATATAAATCAAGCCATCAATCACGAGCATTGACGCTTTCTTGGACACTGACTTGTGGTCAGACCAGACGATGCCATTGTCCGTAAGATTGCCTTTCCCTTCAGGTCGAACGGCGACCATGGAACCAGATCCATTGGTGATGAAAAGAAGTCCATCGCGATAGATTGGACGCGACGAAACGTTCATCCCGCCATGATAAACGGTCCACAACGGTTCACCCGTTTCGGGTTCATACGCGATCGTTGCCACAGCGCTCGGATAGACTAGCTGTTTTTGCCCGTTGACCTCAATCATTTGAGCAGTGCCATAGGCCTTCATATTGTCGCCATTATCGGTGCCGTAGTTGATCTCGCGATCGCGCTTCCAAACCGTCTTGCCGGTTCTAGCGTCCAGCGCGATGACATACTGAACATCAAAGCCGTCATAGGCCACGAACAGCTTCCCATCATCCAAAATCGGCGATGAGGCGGGCCCGCGATGATGATCGCACGCAATGTCGCGACGTTCCCAGATGACTTCCGCATTTGACGTGTCCAAACAGGCCGTCAGATAACTGCCAAAGTGAACATACAGTCGACCTTCTTCGATCACTGGAGTGGGACTGGCGTAACTGTTTGCTGGGATACAAAACGCTGGAGACTCATTTTCGATCAGCACTTTGTCGTGCAGAATTTTCCCGCTTATTCGATCGACACACATGACAGACATTGTTTTGCCGTCTTCGGTCGCAGTCGTCAGCCAAATCTTGTCACCCCAGACCACCGGTGATGACCATCCTTTGCCATGAATTGGCGTTCTCCAGCGAACAACGGATTCGTTGATCTCGACGGGTAGGTCAGCATTGTCGGCGTGTCCGCTGCCACCGGGGCCGTGGAATTCGGGCCAATTCGTCTCGGCGAAAGCGGAGGTGGAAGCGACCAGTCCGACAAGAAAAACGGTGGCAAATACGGTTCTCATAAATAATCTCGCGAAATTAGAGCGTCATCGCGAATTCCCAAGAGGCACTCCTTTGGTGAAGCCGCACGTGATCAATAGACTAACACGGAAGAGTGGCGTTGGAAAATGGCATCGCGACATGGGAGGGTTACACCGCTCGAACCTCGAAGCCTTTTCGATATTCCTTAGTAAGCAGTTTATTTGCATTGGAATCGTTTTCAATGGAAAGTTTTTCGGCATTCCATTCAAGCGATTGGCTAGGCAATTTGGCTGCAATGTTCCCAAGTTGAACGGCCTCCGAAACTGGGCCGGCAAAATCAAAGCCATCCGTTGTTTTTTTGCCGTCCAGGACCGCGTCTACCCAGTCATGCCAATGGCTGGTACCAGCAACCTCGGGCATCACATAATTTGCGAATTGCGATTCGGGATAGAGTGACGGCATGCCGACGTGTGGAAGTAACATCACGCCGCTTTCGCCGATGAAGATCGACCCGTTAGGCGGTAACTCTTTGCCTTCTGGAAGTTGTGCCAGTTCTCGTGGCGGCTTGAGTCCTCCATCACGCCAGATCACACGAATGGAGTCCCCTGTCGTTCGCGATGTACTTGGGAATGTAAAAGTCACCGTTTCGGGGCCTGGCCAAACTTCATTGGTCGTGCCCGCGTGTTCAGCTTTCACGTTTGTTGGTGCGGTCAACTCCAGGGCACCAAAGACGGGGTCAAGCAGATGGCATCCGAAATCCCCCAGCGCACCGGAACCGAAATCCTGCCAATCTCGCCATTTGAACGGATGGTAGACATCAGGGGCAAAAGGCCTCATCGGAGCAGCGCCAATCCAAAGATCCCAGTTAACATGGCTTGGCACCGAAGCCGACTCAGGACGATCCGTGCGCTGGTTATATTGACGCCCCTGGACGCCAACCCAAGAATGAACTTCGCGAACCTTCCCAATCGCTCCGTCATGAATCAGGCGTACACCTAATCGGTATTCTGCTGCGGAGTGAATCTGGTTACCCATTTGCGTGGTCAGATTCTTCTTCGCGGCCAGTAATCGCATCTGTCGTGATTCCCAGACCGTATGTGTGAGCGGCTTTTGACAATAGAGATGCTTGCCGTTTTCCATCGCCATCATGCCGATCGATGCATGCATGTGATCTGGGGTGGAAACAATGACCGCATCGATGTTGTCTCCGAGGTTCGAAAACATTTCGCGATAATCAGCGAAATGCGGCACGCCTGGATAAGCGGCATTAACTTGATCGAAACGGTTCGTATCGATATCGCAAAAACCAACAAACTTCACTTTCGCATGCGTTCCGACACTCGATAAATCGGACCAACCCATTCCATTGACGCCAACGCATGCGACTTGCAATTCTTGAAGTCGCGTCTCTGCGCGAAGTATCGACGGTGCGGCCATCGTGCCGGCGAGGATCGCAGATGATTGAGCTAGAAAGGAACGTCTTGGAATCATGGAGTGGGTCATCGATACAGGTCCGTTAAAAAGCGTGGGGTGGGCACTATTTTAGTTGGGAATCCCGCAGGCTTGCCGTGCGGATCGTTGGGTTTTTCGCTAATAATCCATTCTCAATCACCGCCGCACCCGACGTACGCACGCTCGATTGCCTTCGGCAATCGAGCGTGCGTACGTCGGAGAGACATAGTGAAGCTATTCAGGGT
>JAYVSE010000139.1:0-3815 GCA_043775635.1 Planctomycetaceae bacterium
GTGCCGTTTCGAAAAACCCGGCGAAACACCGGGCGGCTCGCGCCGCACCGCTAACAAAATGCTTCGCATTTTCGTTCCCAGGCAAGCTGGGTGGTGGCCAAAGGTCCTTTTGAAGTTTTGGGTATAAAAAGGCTAGAAGCCCTATCCCACGTTTTCAAAATTTAGTCTTTCACTTCAAACTCAGCGTCGATCGCATCGTCGTCTGACGATGCTGCTGCTCCGCTCTTCGTTCCTGCGGATGTTGCGGAGCCGCCATCGGCCCGCTCGTACAACACTTTGCTGAATGCTTTGAGTGCGGAATCGAGTTCGTCGGTAGCCTGCTTCACCGACGGAACTTCGCTTCCTGCTGCAGCCTTCTTTACCTTTTCAATGGCCATGTTCATCGGCTCTTTATCGCCATCGGTGAGCTTGTCAGCGTTATCCTTCATCAGCTTTTCCGACTGATAAATCATCTGGCTTGCCTTGTTCCGAGCCTCTGCAAGTTCGAACTGACGTTTATCGTCGTCCGCATTGGCTTCCGCGTCTTTTCGCATCTGCTCAATTTCAGCTTCGTTCAAGCCCGACGCTTCTTTGATTTCGACCTTAGCTTCTTTTCCAGTGCCAAGTTCCTTCGCAGAAACGCTGAGGATTCCGTTTTGGTCGATGTCAAACTTGACTTCGATCTGTGGCACGCCACGTGGTTGCGAAGGCAGACCTTCGAGGTTGAATTCGCCCAGCAATCGGTTTGCCGATGCCATTTTGCGTTCGCCTTGGAATACGCGAACAGTAACAGCGGTTTGGCCATCGGCAGCGGTGCTGAAGACGTTCTTCTTCTCTACCGGGACCGTCGTGTTGCGCTCGACGAGCGCTGTCATCACGCCACCTTCGGTTTCAATTCCGAGGGTCAACGGTGTCACATCAAGCAATAGCACGTCAGTACGATCGCCCGCCAGAACGCTGGCTTGGATCGCAGCGCCCACGGCAACGACTTCGTCAGGGTTAACGCCTTGGTGAGGTTCCTTACCAAAGACCTGGCGAACAAGTTCACGAACTTTTGGAACACGTGTACTGCCGCCGACAAGCACGATCTCGTCGATATCCGATGGCTTCATTTTGGCGTCTTCGAGCGCTTGTAACAGCGGCTTCTTGCAGCGTAGTACCAGTTCATCGATCAACTCTTCAAACTTGGCGCGAGTGATCTTGGTGGTCAAGTGCTTCGGACCTGACTGGTCCATCGTAATGAACGGCAAGTTGATATCGGTCTCGGGCAATGTGCTGAGCTCTTTCTTAGCCTTTTCACACGCTTCCTGGAGTCTCTGCAGCGCCATTGGATCTTTCCGCAGATCGATGCCGCTGTCCTTTTTGAATTCACCAGAAACGTAGTGAATCAGCGCTTCATCAAAATCGTCGCCTCCCAGATGCGTGTCACCGGAGGTACTGATAACCTGAAACACACGACTGCCGTTTTCGTCGTCGCCACTATCAGCGACTTCAAGGATGCTGACGTCGAACGTACCGCCGCCCAAGTCAAAAACGATGATCTTTTCATCTTTCTTTTTGTCGAGTCCATAAGCCAAGGCAGCGGCAGTCGGCTCATTGATGATTCGCATCACTTCGAGACCGGCAATCTGGCCTGCGTCCTTGGTTGCTTGACGCTGGCTGTCATTAAAATACGCTGGGACGGTGATTACGGCCTTGCTGACTTTGTGTCCCAAGTAGCTTTCCGCAGACTCTTTCAGCTTACGCAAGACCTTTGCCGAAATTTCTTGCGGTGTGTATTCCTTGTCGCCAACTTTGATCTTCACATACTCGTTTGCGCCACCAACGACGGTATACGGAACCATCTTCTCTTCGGATTGCACTTCGCTGTGCCGACGCCCCATGAAACGCTTTGCGGAATAAACCGTTCGACGCGGATTCGTGACAGCTTGACGGCGGGCGGGCTCACCAACGATCGTTTCGTCTTTATCGTTAAATGCGACGACGCTGGGGGTTAAACGATTGCCTTCAGCGTTAGGGATCACCTTCGGCTCGCTCCCTTCCATGATTGCGACCACGCTGTTAGTGGTGCCGAGATCGATACCGATGATTTTTTCGCCTTGAGCCATGAAAGTTTGCTCCAATGGAATGGGTTTGAGCCGGTCTGACGGGATAATTTGTTGTGGATCACCACTTGCGATGCATCTCTATTGGCAACATCCGTGCCAGATGCGTAAATCAATTTTCAAAGTAACCAATTTTATCGGTTTCTTTCGCATTTCCGACGTTTTTTTCATGGACAATTGTGCACAACCAGCCGAAAGCCGCCCCCATTGAATTGTGTTTTCTGCCACTTTATTCACAGGGTGGTTTTACGATTTCGCACGTATTTGTCAGAATGACAGCCTGAGTCACACCCTCGCTTACGAAAGTTACTCCGTTGAACCTGCCCTCCCCGGATGCCTCATCGATCCCCAACATTCGCGTGGACAGCCCATCGGCAGCCGATGCCATGCTCGCGGATATCGATCGACAGTTGCTCGATCTTCTGGTGACCAGGTGCAATTTGGTTCGCCAGTCGGATAGCCGGTTGGTCGATGTGAAGGAGTCCCCGGCGATTTCGGCGTTTTCTGAAAACCCGTCAACCACAGACACCATCTCCCAGGCTCGTGCTGCCCAGTGGCTGCGCCACGCGTCTTCGATTGCGCTCGCAGACCAACATCGCCGCCGAGTCGCTTATCTCGGCCCGGAATACAGTTACAGCCATCTCGCGACCATCAAGGTTTTCGGTGATGCACATCCGATGGCTGCCGTGTCGTCAATTTCTGCCGTTTTTGACGCCATCCTCCGCGGAGATGCTGCGATGGGGGTGGTGCCGATTGAAAACAGCACCGATGGACGCGTCGTCGATACGCTCGGAATGTTTGTCCGTGTCAGCGTAAAAATCTGCGGTGAAGTTCTGTTACCGATCCATCACAACCTCTTGAGCCGTAGTCCGCGCGAGTCGATCACCGAAGTTTACAGCAAACCACAGGCGCTATCGCAATGTCGCGGATGGCTTGCCAGTCACCTTCCCAAAGCAATGGCGATCGAAATCAGCAGCACCACTGCTGCTGCCGAGCTTGCCGCTAGCAAGCCGGGTGCCGCAGCCGTTGCGAGCATCGAAGCTGGTCGACACTACTGCCTTGACGTAATCGATGCATCGATTGAAGACAACGCCAACAACGTGACTCGCTTTGCGATCCTCGGTCGCGAGCCGTTACCACCGACTGGCAACGATAAGACCGCAATCCTATTTCAAGTCGAGCATCGCCCTGGCGCGCTTGCCGACGTGATGCTAATGTTCAAACAAGAAGGATTGAACTTAACCTGGATAGAGTCATTTCCGATGCCAGGCACCAGTGCGGAATACCTGTTTTTCATTGAAACCGTGGGCCATGTGACGGACCTGAAAGTTGCGGCCGCTCTCGCACGCCTGCGGACGATTACGCTTCGCTTGGATGTGCTCGGTTCCTATCCCAAAGCAACCGCGCTGACGTAATTAATCAGGAAGTCTTAGCGCAAGTTTAGTTCCATTATCGCGCCGCGAGCGGGGCTTGTCCCTACGCCGTGAAGGCTAATTTAGCGGTATGGCGCGAGCCATCCGGTGCCTCAAGCTTCAGAGAAACCGGACGGCTCGCGCCGTACCGCTAAAACCGTTTAATTTGCTGAAGAAAAATCCTTCACGGCGTAGGGCTTGTACCCGTCGAGCGATGTCACAACCAGATGGCGAAGAAGAAATGACGTCGGCCACTTGCTCAGAGACCAGTGTCGCCTTTCGCTCCGCGAAAGAGCGCTCTTTCGCGGAGCGAAAGGCG
>JAYVSE010000140.1:0-43754 GCA_043775635.1 Planctomycetaceae bacterium
GGCATCAGAAAGCGTGGTGCTACTAACTTGAATCCAAAAAAATGGTGCCCAATCGCCAGTAGACAACGTCTAGCCTTTGCTAGTATTTCAACAGTCTCCCGGAAGTACCGGGGGAGAAGGGAGCCTGATTAGTTCTTCACGATCGCGCGCCCATGATTAGGAAGGTTGGGTTCATCGCTTCGAAGCGGAGGCGGTCGAGTTGGTATTGGCCGCGGGCGATGTTGATCATGCGAACGTCCGTGCGCAGTCCAGCAGCCTCAATGACTCGGTGTGTTTCAACCAGACTTTCTGGACTGGAAACGTTCACGACGATGCGACCGCCAACCGCTAGTCTCGGTACTGCGTCTCGAACAAGTTCGGCGACCATACGACCGCTGCCGCCAACAAAAATCGCGTCGGGATCTGGTAAGTCTGCCCAGGCTTGAGGCGCTTGGCCGTGAATAGGGATCAGCGAGGAACACTCAAACATCTTTGCGTTTTCGATCATCAAACCGTAGTCTTCGGCATCCATCTCGATTCCATAGACTTTTCCTTCCGTCGCGATTCTAGCTGCTTCGATCGCCAACGAACCGCTGCCAGCACCGACGTCCCAGACAATGCTTTTGCTGGTCAAGTCAAGCTCCGCGATCGCGATGCAGCGAACTTCACTAGGCGTCAGCAATCCACGTTTGGGTCGCGATTGCAAGAATACATCATCGTGATTGCCAAACAGCCTTGCGACGCCAGTGCCGCTAGGTCGATCAGCCTTGCCAGTCTTGCGAACAAGCACCATCACGTTCAGCGGTCCAAACGATTCACGCGCAATGGTTTTTAGCTCGCCTTGAGTGACGACTTCGTCAGGCGTTCCGAGATTCTCGCAAACGTACGCGGTAAAATAATCGATTCGACGGTCCAAAAGCGCGGTCGCCACCACACTGGGCGAGATCGTTTCGGTCGTAAACAAACCAACCCGCTCGGCGGTGCGGATACTGTCCACGACTCGGTCTAGCGACTGTGTCGCTAGATTCGACAGGTATGCATCGTCCCAACTTTCTTTGACTCGGGCAAAGGCAAGCTGCATGCTGCTAACATGCGGAATGACTTCAAACCGATCCTTGCCGAATTTTTCCGTCAAAAACCGGGCGATACCATAAAACAACGGGTCGCCGCCAGCAAGCAGGACGATGTTGCGATTTGCATAAGTCGAAAGCGTCGCCTGCAATTCGTCCAGGTCACCGCCGATCACGATTCGTGTCGCTTTTGGTGCCGTCGCAGTTCCGAGTCGCTGTATGAGACCTTTGTTGCCAATGATGACTTCGGCAATTTCAATGACACTGCGTGCTTGACGTGTGATCCCGTCGAGTCCGTCGTCACCGATTCCGACAATATGAATGCGAGCGCTCAAGTTGAATTCCAATTTTGCCTGAACCGTGTTGAAAAATATGCCAATGAACGAACAGTGTAGCACGAACGGCGAAGTTCGCCCGTGAGCAAAAATCACTGCTGTTGACCATTAGATTCATGCCTTAACCCTTTGGCAACTATTAGATGGCGATACAATTTCCGTGATCTTTGAATTCCCGTTCCGCTTAGTCACGCGATTCCACTATTCACCAGGACCGAACCGTTGAAACGACTATTCCAGCGTCCACGTTTTGGACTCACCTCACCTAGTCTCTGGGCTTTCGCGATCGGCATTCTCTGTTGCTACGTAGGAGCGACAGGGACAGCACAACAATTAATGCTGGTCGCGGGGACCGTGTATTTGGCGATCGGGATCTTCATTTGGCAGGAACAGCCTTGGGCGATCAAAGCTGGGCTCGTCATTTTTGGAATTAATTTCCTATCTCGAGTGGTTTTGCTTTTGATCGACTTTCAATGGAAACAGGTCGGTTATGGCTGTCTCTTCGGGTTCTTGGCGTATGACTGCTGGAAAGGATTCATGGAAATGCGAAATCACGTGGACGACGAGGCAATGAAAGAGGCGAACGAGAACGATCAAGAAGGAACCGAAAAGCCGATGATCGCGTTTGTTTTATTGCAGAAACAACCGAAGTACTTGGAAAACATGATTTTGGCAAAGATGGTCGAGTCAGCTTGGGGTGGCAACTACTCAAGCGGCGACGAAGACCAAGCCGATGGCTTTGTCGTCGGTGAAAGTCCGCTGTTTGTGATCAAGGCTCCGTTCGGGATGTATCTAGTACACAATCACGCCAACCCGTACTGGAACAACACCAATGAAGTAGTCGAAGACATTGGAGAACTACGGTTGCGTAAGGCTGTCGCGGACCATGAAGCGTGGTTGTCCGTTGATTTGATCTCGTCGGAAAATGACGGCAAGGATCCGTCGGAGTATTATCCACGCATCGCCAAGCTAATCATTGAACTGGCTGACGAAGATACGTTGGCAATCTTTCGACCGGAATCGAACGCCATCAACGTATGGTCGGAAGAACTGGTGGAGCGGCTTAGCCGACCAAACGCTCACGAAGAGTTTGCGAGCCCCACGAATGTCCCCGTCATTTCCATCTCTGACGATGACCCCGCAATGATGGCTGCCGTTGAAACGGCTAAGCGACGTTGGCCCGATTTTGTTGAAGCGTTCAAACAGAAGCGAAGCAAAGAATCAGAATTTGCGGTCAAAGTAAAATTGACCATTGAAGATAATACTGAGTTCATCTGGGTCGATGTGATTGGATTAGAGCCAAACTACATTCATGGAAAGCTCGCGAACGATCCGGTTGATTTAGGTGACCTGAAGTTAGGTAGCCGAGTGGAAGTGCCAATATCTGACGTTTGCGATTGGTGTTACTTCGAGAATGAAATACCGATTGGGTTGTTCAGTCTGGAAGCAATCAAGCAATCCCAGGAAAAGCCTGATCCGACCTGAGTCTAAATTAAATACGTCGCGCTGAAATCAAGCGTCGATGGCCAGCAAGATCTTTGATGAATTTTGGCTCTTCATAAAATCCTGTCTGTTTGATTAACTGCGCCGATGCGTCAGCGATCATGGGGCTGAATTCGATGATAAGTTGGCCGCCGCTTCGCAATCGGCTTGCGGCATCGACGACTAACCGAGCGATAATTTCAGTCCCTGATGGTCCTGCGACAAGAGCACTGCGTGGTTCATGATTGCGAACTGTCGGAGCGAGCTGCGCATATTCAGCTTCGGTCACATAGGGTGGATTGCTAACAATGATGTCGATCGAGCCATCCGCCGGTACGGGAGCAAGCAAATCACCTTGTGCAAGCGTGATGCGATCAGCTACCTCATGTTGGTCGATATTCCATTTTGCGATTTGCAGGGCATCGTTAGAGAGGTCGGTTGCCGTCACGATGGCCGAGGGTAAATGTTTTGCAATCGCAATGGCGATCGCACCGCTACCGGTGCCGACATCAACGATCCGCAAAACTCGCGTGGGGTCGATGACGTGCATGGCTTTCGCTTGGTCGAGTGCCTCGATCACCACATGTTCCGTTTCGGGACGCGGGATTAGGACCGATTCGTTGACTCGCATTCGTAGCGAGTAAAACTCACGATATCCAACTAAGTAAGCAACCGGCGCGCCATCGCCTCGACGTCGAACCATCTCGCGAAACGCTTCCCGCTGCTCCTCGCTCGGTTCCGTGTCAAAGGCGGTGTAAAGCGCGATTCGCGAACAATCCCTGGCGTGAGCCAAAAGTACTTCGGCATCTAACCTGGGAGATTCACTTCCTCGCTTGCGAAAGAAATCCGTGGTCCATCCCAGCAGCCGCATTACCGTCCAAGCATCGGGGGATTTCGCCGTCTGCGTCGTATCGTCAGTCACAATTCTGCCTTCCCTGTGTCGATCATTTGATCAATTAAAACCATCCGAAAAATAAGTTCAATTTTAAAGCGTAGCAAAATTGACGGTCGGTGACTCGGCACCGTTTTGGATTTGTAGTCTGAAACCTGCGATAGCTTACAATGGTGGTAAAGTCCTTGCGGTGCCAACCCCTGGTCCCTCAATCGCGAACGCATCGCTAAGAATCGCGGAGCGATGACATTTTCCGCCTCGAATGCCATCGCTCCGCGATTCCCAACGCGTTTGTTGCGATGCTTCCAGGGGTTTGCACCCCTGGCTATCCAATGTCACAGCTCCGCTGTTTTAGGACTAAAACCTGTGGATTTACAAAACAATCGCAATCGCAAATATTTAACGTGTGCAGAAAGCGAGCAGCAACCTCCTCATTCCTCATTCCTCATTCCTCTTCACCGGCTGCGATTGGGCAGTCACCGGCAGGACCTTGAGATTATCAATGCGGAATTTTACGGGGCCGACGGTTTCTTCTCCGAAAAAACCTCGAATTTGAAGCGTCATCGGAGTGCGATCACAAGGGTATCGTTTAATTTCAAGCAAAACTCCATCCTCAATCACACCCGAAATCAGTTCATCACCGATGCGCTGAAGGCAAAGCGTACCTTTGCTGCTCGTCTGGTTATGAGAAACAAACGTATACTTTCGCGTCGCCTTATCCACGGATGCACTAGGCATATACAAAGCGCCGAACCGAGATGCTTCTGTTTGCGTCGTATTGTTACCGTCAATTCCCATCATCGAATGAAAGTTCCCATCTTTTCCAATCGCAACCAGCTCAAGGTTGATCCAGCCTTCTTTAAATAAAGGAACGTCCACGATCTCGATATCGCAGCGAACTTCAAAATCACCGACTAATGCCCCCGCATAGTCAACACTCTTCGCCAACCCTTGAAACCCGGCTTCCACAGTGGTAAGCACGGCATCATCCTGGACTTGAACTTGGACAGAGGCCATGTTGGGACTGACCTGCCAGTAATCACGGTTGTACTTATTTCCTTCGAATGTTTCAACGATTTCTTTGGTGGCTGGAGGTGGTGTGTCGAGCGCGATCACCGCTGCTAGTGACGTGCGAAACTCATTCACAAACTTTGCACCGCCGCCAACAAAAACGTGAGTTACATTTCCGTTGAGATCGATAATGACGGTCTGAGGAATTGCAACTGCGTTGTACGCGGCTGCGGTCTGTCCATCGCTGTCAAGTAAAATATCGCAGTCGATTTGCATGCGCTCCATGGCAATGCGAGCCTTGGATTCGGTCTCTTGAATGTTGACTGCAAGCATGTGGATTTTGTCGGTGCCCAATTCGTCAACAACTTCATGGACCAGCGGCATGGTTTGGATACACGGTCCACACCAACTGGCCCAAAAATCAAGTACCATGATTCGGTCATGTTGCTCGCTCAAGCGAAATGTTTTTCCATCGACCACTGGGAGTGCAAATTCAGGTGCAAGCTTGCCGATCAACGGAGATTTGTCGACTTGCAGTGCGCCCGTGCCTGCGTCCGATTCGTCTTCTCGATAGACACGTGGATAAATGGCTAACGACAACTTCCACGGGTCCGTTCGCATGGCAACAAGCTGCTCTTCGATATCTCGACCGAAAATCAACTGGCCAAGTTCCTTGATTGCGACAGAGGTCTCGCCAAGCAAGTCGCTTTTCCCTTGAAGAGCACCGCCAACGACTCGTAGTGGTCGCATGCTCAGTCCATGACCGTCGTTCGTGATGGAGTGGACTTGGAATGGGCGTTCGTTCGACTTGTTTGATATCTCGGCTGCTGGTTGGCCTTCGCCCGCAGGCACTTTTTTCGTTTCACTCCAATCTCGGTCGTGCAGCCAAACCACTTGCGAGACTTGAGCCACCGGGAGATCAATCAACTCGGAACGAACTTCAATGGTCATCGTTTCGCCATCGAGTCGAACCAAGCGACCTCGCAGATAATCGCCGGTAACGGAAACAAAGAGATGCGTCGGAGGATCTTTCTTCATCGAACGCGGGACCGTCATTAAGCGTTCTCGCTTTTCCGGCGAGACTTCAGTTTTAGATCGCAGCTTGTTTAGCCAAATGTGATCGATCTGGTCGTGGGTCGCAAAGTCGGTTTTCGTTTGGGAAGAACTGAACGTCATGCCGCGTTCTTCGATTCGAACGACCTTACCGCCAATGGCATCACCGCTGCGAAACCGAATTTCCAGAGCATCGTTAGGCACGATGGCGACCTCGCGAACGGCCGCGACATCATTGGCTTTCTTCTCCGGCGGATTGGCTTGATTACCGCCACCGAACAGTTGGAGCAGCGGTGCCATGACACCGGGATTGGGAGCTTCCCGCAATTTCCTTCTGGAGGTTACAGGACCTGTCGATTTCGGAAAAGAAATCGAGCCGCTTGCGTCGAGTCTAATTTCGCTCGCCCGTGAGCTACCGTGCGGTTGCCAGTGAAGTCCCGTGCGACTGCCGTCGGGACTATTGGCCAGCAAGTGGCCAGCAAGTTGGTTCTCGAAAATCTTCATCGTGCCCGACTTTTCAATCGCTTCATCTATCCGGTAACGCTGCGATGTACCTAAAACCTCGCGGATCTGCTCGGGCGAGATGCGTATGGTTCCGCCAAGTCCAAATGCGTCGAAACTAAGCCGATCTTCGGCAGACGCTCGCCAATTGCCGCTTAGCCGAGTGCCATCCATCAATTGAATATCGACCAATAAATTGCGATCGACTTGCTTGTCGTCTTCATCCAGTTCTCTGGATTCGACGCCGCCACGACGTAGACTTGCGATCGGCAGTTTAGATTCTTTGCCATCGGATGACTTGATGGTCA
Source organism: Planctomycetaceae bacterium (assembly GCA_043775635.1). Classification (GTDB taxonomy): domain Bacteria; phylum Planctomycetota; class Planctomycetia; order Pirellulales; family Pirellulaceae; genus UBA6163. The sequence continues at coordinate 6,632 of JAYVSE010000140.1, forward strand.
ATTCTTGAGCTTCACTATCATATCCAGCAATCAACCCCGCGATGCTGCTGCCATTGCGATCCATCACGATTGGCTCATCCGACTCGATTGCATTGGGCAAGGCACCATCCCAGCGGCGAACTTCTAGTCGTTCGAGAGTAACGGACGGTCCAAGGTTGGTTAGTGAAACAGCAGAGCCAACGAATGGGGCCATGGGTGGCAGCGTCAAAGCTTCCATTGGCCTACCATGCGGCACGACAACGGCGACGGTGCCTTGGTCTTGGTCAAAGTAAACCGTGAGATCAATCTTGGAGTTCGCTTCGCTCAAGTCTGCCAACATGGCAATATCGGCGCTACCTTCGACTTCTCGAACCAGCATCAATTGTTTATCCCAAACTTCGATTTTTGTGGTCGCGGTTGGATCGGCAACACGAGTCAGCTTTCCCACGACCTTAGAGCCCAGCGACAACACAAACTCAGGCGCACCACGCCACGAGAGCGAAAGTTTGATCTGAGACTTAGCAGGCAAATCGATTTGCCCAGAAATGGTAACGCCTTGCTTGGTTGTAGTGATAGAACCCGCTGCCAATTGCCAATCATCTTCAGCTTGAACTGCTTTCCAGCGTCCATCGGCAGTGATGCCGGCATAAATCAGATGGCTTGGTTCGCCAATGGAAAGAACGGACTTCGTCTCAAGTCGCGAAACTTGGATCGTTCCGAGCAACTTCGATTCAACGGTCAGCCACTGGTCATCCATTGACAGCAACTTTCCAGCGACTTGGTTTCCGCCGGTTAACTCAAATAGCAGGCTGCCTTCCTCGGGTGTCGCCGTCTGCTCTTCTTCTGGGCTGACAACACGAGTGATGGCACGTACGGCGTCGATGTCGAATTCGAATGCATTTTCAAAACCGTCGCATTGCCAACCGACATGCTGTGGTTCAGCACTGCAGACAAGCTTGCCGCTGGCGAAGCTGCCATCTTTCAAGCGGATGTGCATATTCGGTTCGGCTGCGATGCCACAACTACTTACAACCACAAAAGCGATGAAAGCACACCACGCTTGTCCACAGGTTCCGAATGGCGTGGATTTAACGAAAATGCGAAGTATTTTGTTAGCGGTGCGGCGCAAGCCGCCCGGTGTTTCGCGGGATTTTTCGAAACGGCACCGGACGGCTCGCGCCGTTCCGCTACTTAAGTCGACGCCTTGTCCCTGGGCTCCGCCCAGGGACACACTGTCTCCGAGGCTCCGCCTCCCAGTCCTTGAATGTGAGCCGTAGGCGCTAGCCTCGGGCCTTACACATCTGCATGTAAATTCAGCGATTCCTTCGGCTAGCACCGCCTGTTCACTGGGATTCGCAGGCGGAGCCTGCAACGCAGTGCGTCCCCAGGCAGAGCCTGGGGACGAGGGGGAGAGGATGTGATGAATCACCATTTGCTTATCGCTCATATACAGGAAGAAAGCGGAAATTCAACGCGATGGCAAGCAAGTTCATCGCTGTACTTGTAGAGTTACCGAACTGACCATTAAAGCTGCCGTCACTGTTTTGCGAAGATTTTAATTGGCGAATGAGCGAGCGATTCCACTTTTCCCACGTCTCCAAATCTGCTTGAAACAAGGCTTGAGCTTCGTAGTATCGACTGTACTCTTCGTAATGCGATTCCTCGTCTTTATTGGCCGCTAAATACTTTTTGGTTGCTTCGAACTGTTTCAGATCCTTGCGTTTGGCGATGCTAAAAACGAGGGAAGCTATCGAGGTGCGAGCAATTGATTGCCCGAACCCACCAAGACCTCCAGAGTATCCAACCGCGCCACTGTCGCCCGTCAATGACGCCATGTATTTGATCGCGCCATCAATCGATTTGTCTGGAACTTCAATCCCAGCATTCCTGGCCGCCAGCAACCCCATCAACACGGCACCGGTGACCGAAGTATCCGCATCGCGAGCCGATGGTGAATACCGCCAAGCGCTGAGCGGGTTTTTCGCTTGTGACGTTACTGAACAACGTACTGCGAGTTCAAGCGACTCGCCAATGCTGCGTTCTTTTCCAGCGACAGGTTTTCCTGTCTCCCAAAGATCAGTCTCGTCAACGGCACCATAGGCTTCTGCTAGCGCGAGTGTTGCAAAGCCATGTTGATACATGCTGTTACCTAGGTAGCCCGTCGAGCCACTTTGCGAACGGACGATCGCTCGGATCGCTTTTCGGATCGGCTGGCTGTAGAGACCAAAGTTCGGGTCTTCGCCTGAGGCAAGCAAAGCCATTAACGCCAGACCATCGGTACCAGGTCCGGCTTGTCCGTCGGTCCAACCACCGCTTGGCGATTGAGACTTTAGAAGATAATCCAAGCCGCGATCATAGATCTCGCGGACATCTCGCGGGATCAGATCACCTTGCGCCGCAATGATTGGACTCGGCCCTAGCGCGTCCTGTGAATATGCGAACTCGGTACATAAACCGATGAAGATCAACGGGGCAAAATTCCACAGGAGCCTTACCATGTTAAGCCACCTGCCTGATTTTCGAATTGCTTCGTTATTCGCTTGAACGTCTTGAGTTGCAGATCATCAAGAATCTTCGCGACTTCGGTGTCGTTTAGTCGTCCCAGCAAGGCCCAGCCGACATTGTATAACGAGCCGTTTTGTACTTTCTTCGGAAATGGACTCGCTTCCAAAATTTCTAATAGCTTCGTGCGTTGCTCAACCGTTAGCGGTAATGACTTTTCCAAATCAGCAATTGTCGCATGCAGTACGGCTGTGCAGAGATTGCGTTCTCTTTTCCGCAAGTATTCGTCGTAGGCGGTTCGTTGTTCAACCGTAAGCACTGTCACTAAAAGTTTTTCGAACAATGACGTCTCATTTAAAATCCCCGCGTGCACGCGTTGTTGGACAGGGCTCATAATCTGCCATGCCTTTTGCATTTGCTCTTGATTTTGAATGTCGAGGTCTTTCGTTTTCTCGCGCACCGTTTCGAGTTCGCGATAAAATCGTCGGAGATCGCCGGTGGTGGCGAGCATCAGCTTTTGTCGCTGAACGTCATCGATCGCGGTAATCTTGACGACTCGGGCGACAACCAATTTCGCCTGATCGTCCAATTGTTTCTTGAAGGTCGCTTCGTCGACTCCGTTAAATACATACATGGCGAGAATGTCTTGCCGAGCCTGTACCTGGGCGGCGGATTGCCGTCCAAAGCCGATAGTTAAAGTCATTATCGCGGCCACGATCACGAAGATTCTGCGGCGCAAGATCGCGCAAGTAAAAAGCAGCACAGGATGATTCATCAAATCATTTCTCGATCACGAACTGTTCTTGTTGCCCCATCACCTGCTGCTCGAATTGAAAAGACTCGAAATCGGCGTTTCTCCATTGGGACAACGCAGCCAATTGCTCCTTGTCCAAAACCTTGGCAATGGCTGGTCGGGAGATGGTCGGAAGGTAGTTTTCATTCATCAAATAAATGCTCCAGGCAACATCCTTTCCCAGGCTTCCGGAGATAGCGGCTCTCAGTTCGAGCCGTTGGTCATCCGTCAAGAAAAGGCGTTTGTCCAAAATTCCAACGATGACCTCGGCGTGTGCATCACGCCGAAACTTTATACGAGCGTCTAGTTCATGCTTGAACGTCTTAGCTTGCTCCTCGTTCAGGCACGACCTGATTCTTTTGTCAATTTCTTGACTGACCATGCCAACGATTTGTTCTGGCTGTGCGACAGCTCGAACCGGAGCCTGCCCTCCTACCCCGAAACCAAACATGCGAGCGAAGCCAGCAGCAGCATTTTCTTTCGGTGCCTTCAAAAGCTTTTCGCACTCGGCTTTAAGCCAAGCGTCGTCGAGAGCCGCCAGTTGCTTTTCCTGTTCATCCGACAATTTGCAAACGCGCCGTGCCAAGGCACAGTTCACGCGGGCATATCGAGCCAAAATTTGCATCTGCGGATCGTCTGGTCCGGGCATTCCCTCCACAGCGACTGCGGCTTCGAACTCTACGTCATCACACATTGCGGTCCTGCTCGACAAACCGCTAGCCGCTGCGATTAGCAAGATGCAATAAGCGATACGCCAATGTGAGCCGCTTGGCGATAGCCTGCGTGCGCGGCGGTTGCTCAAGACAGGCCCAAAGGCGGCTAAAGCCTGAACACCAACGATTTCGCGTCGAAGCCAACACCTTCGACTTGGCGCCGTCCAGCTTAGAGTCGATAGGATTCGGTTTGAAGTCATGGGCGATTTACTTTCCCTTCTCAAGTCGATTGAAGTACTCATCCAAACCAGCTCGAAATTCTTCTGGCAAAACTTTTCCGGTTTCGCCCGTCGCTTGAGTCACGTCTCGCGCTTCACGGCGCTCGTTTTGATTCAGTCCGCTGCCCAGCAGTGCCAGTGCGGAGTCTTGAGTGGTTCCCGTCCCGCCGCCGCCTGGATCGCTGCCACCGCCGCCACCGCCTTTCGGATTGATTCGCTTGCATTGCAATAACAACTCGATCGCTTCGGTTTCCGCTGCGATCGCGGCTGAGCCTGTATCGCTGGACGCCAGGATCGACGTTGCCTCTCCCATCACTCGGCTAACGGAAGTCAGCAGCGTGATCTCCTTGCCGAATCGATCGGCACCATTGGGCAGATCATTGATCGCCTCCACGACCGCATCGGTTCGGGATTGCAACTGAGTCTGCGTTTCGCTCAGCCGCGTTGACTCTTTGCCATGGAGTTCTTTTTCAATACCGGGTCTAGCTTGTTCGGCCACACGAGTTTCTTCGCGCAAGTTGACTTCACTTTCCAAGATTTTTAAAGCTTCGAGGATCAACGACGGGGGCAAGGCATCAGACGTTTTGCAGCCAGGGCACTGACCGCTGCAAGCCGGGTCAACCAAATCTTCGCCCCAACGGTCGAGCGTGTCCGACCAATACTCGGCTTGCGCGATCGACATCCCGTGCTCCTTCGGAATCTCCTCGCCCAAGGTCCTAATCGCTTCGAGAACTTCCGATTCCTTCATTTCCTCCAGGACGACTTTGAACTGGTTCATCCGTCGACGTTCAAAATACGATTGCATGTCATCCATGATATAAGAAATCACTTGGCTACTCTTCTCTTCAACGCCGGTCAGCTCCTTGAGCATCGAGGAATCGTCAGTACTGATCCTGGACGCGCGCCCAAACACGGAATCAATACGCGAACCGATTTTTTCGGCAACCTGATTTTGCTCGCGGGACGCTGCTTTGAGTCGCTTGACGAGTGTTGAGCCTTCCAAGTTTGCCAGAACCGTATTCAACTCATCGGCAATCCGCTCAAACTCAGCGAGCAGATCAGCCTGTTCGTCGATCGCTTGGTCAACGGGCGATTCTTCTTCATCCTCGGATTCTTCTTTGGGTTTACCGTTAGATTTCTGGGGCGGTCCGGCAAGCGTTGTTTTGGGGAGCGTCAGCCGGCTGCCGTTGTGTTTTTTCTTTTTATCCTGGCCGGCGACTTCACCTTCCTGCGGTTGCACCGACGACTCCGAGTCCGAGATCGACGGCATTTTGGGTGCATCGGCCAACTTCTTGTTTTCCTCTTGCGGTTTGGACGCTCCCGCCGGAGTCGCACGATTGATGCCAGCCTTAGGGCCGCTTGGCCTGCTCGCTCCACTGCGTGCAAGTTGTTTTTCCGACGATGCCTTGTCAAGCAGATCAGAAACCGAAGGCATGCGATTGGTACCGATTTCGTTTAAGATCTGCAGCATCTCGGCCCAGCGATCCAAGTGCCCGACACCGATCTCAGGGTTGCGGGACGCTTGTCGTAACAGGTTTTCACCGATTCCAGCGAGCCCCGCCAATCGCCTTGCATTGGATGATTCAGCGGCCGATTGACGGCGCAATTCTTGCCTCATGTTTTCGTCAGCAAGCTCTTCGGGTGACATTGAGCGCAACCGTTTGTTCTCTTCGTGAAGCTGCAACTCTTTATCGCGAACATCCAATGCCGCACGATGCCATTTGCTCATCTGACTGGTGATCCAGATCGAATGCTCCTCAGCGGTCAACACGAACAAAATGTGCGGCGGTCCATAAACTCGTTCGCGACCGGGCAAGTAATCTTCGACCCACAAGCGAACTTCGATCGGCTGCGGTGCGATGCCTAGACCCGTCGCCGAGAACGTTGCCGGGACTTGCAACGACGTCTGTATCGGCCCACCCAGGGTTAGCAACTTCTCGCCTTGGGCTGGTTTAGCGATCAATCGTTCATCGATCCCTTTCCAGGACATCCCTATTCGTTTGATCCCAAAGTCATCGGCAGCCAGCGCCTGGAAGTTGATTTGTTCGCTGTCGAGTATCACAGCTTGACGAGGCAGGTCTTGCGCTAAAATCGAAGGCCCTTCGTCGAGCGAAGGTTGAATCATCAAGTTGAATGGCTCACGCCCCGCCAAGCCATCATGATCTTTCCACCAGAGCTCAATCGCTTGCTTGTCCTTCTCCAACTTGACCACACCAGTCGCAAACTCAGCTTGTTTGACTTCGGTCGATTCACCGTTAACCGTGGCAGCGGCAAGCGGGCGTGACGCGGTAGCCAGTACCGTTGCGGTGCTGCCTTGCACGACACTCAGTGTTCCGCTGCGGACGTCTTGCTCAAACGGTTCTTGCCTTTCCAGGTAACTTGGCAAGTTGACTGTTGCGGTTGAACCAACGAGTTCTGGGCGTAGCTTGGGCTCGACTTGAATCGTTTGCATGAAGTCGCCGATTTGCAGCTTCAGTGAGACTGGGTTCGTTTGTGGCGGTAATTCGAATGGATACGCCGCGCCTACCAGCGAAGCCTCGACCGCTGGCAGGTCATCGATTTGCAGGTTCGCTGTTGTGGGTTGCCATTTTGAATCTTGGCTGAGTTGTACGCTGAACGCAGTCGCTTCTCCATGCGGCACGATCATGCTAGCCGCCAGTGGCTCAATAGCTGTAAACGTATAGCGAGGTGTCTCTTTCCACGGAGTTGAGAATCTCGCCCACGCGTTGCTTGCTGCTGCGGGAAACAGGATCGTTAAAACGACCGACGCAACCCCGCTGATCCCCAGCAACCCGCAGAGACTCTTTAAGTAGGTTGGTGGTGCTGCGTCATTGAAGTTGCGAGTCTTGGCGGCTTCGGCAACTTGCGAAATCGCAGCGGCGCAAAGTGTGCGTGAACGTGCTTGTTCGGATTCGTTATGAGCGAGTTCAATGACGCTTAACAGTTGATCGCCCACATTCGGTTCACGCACGCGAAGTAGTCGCGCGAGTTGATCAAGGCGACGATTCCGCCAGACCCAACGATGCAGCGCATAAGGAACAACCAACCATAACGCCAGCGATGCGCAGAAGATTCCAATCCGAGCACTTTGTGACGTATCGAGAAAACGATCGAAGGCGTAGACCGTCAGGAACGAAAGCAAGACACCAACAAGGCTTAGCAGAATTGCTTCGGCAATCTTGGTTGTCCAGACACGCCCGCGAAAAGCTTTTAATTGCAGTGTCAGCGAATCAGGAACTTCAAGTGACGTGCTCATCGTTTCAATCTTTGTGATGGTCCTATGTTCTTGTTCCCAGGCTCCCGCCTGGGAACACGCTGTCTTCGAGGCTCCGCCTCACGGTCCTTCCCCGTAACCCAACTCAGCAGGCGGAGCCTGCAAGGCAGCGCGTTCCCAGGCGGAGCCTGGGGACGAGGGCGCGACTTAAACCAACCCCGCCATCTTTCTGCCGATCCAGAAAGTGCCTAACAATCCAATTAGCGTAGCGGCCACCAGCGGATGACTCCACAGTTGAACTCTACGAATTTCCGGTTCTGAGTCAGGAAGTTCCGAAACTGCCTTCAAAATCTCGCTGTAGTCGCTCCCTTTTAGAAGCTTTCCACGCGTAACTCGCGTCAATTCCTCCAAAACCTCTGGTCTCGCTGGTTTACCGAGCTGCTCAAGCGTCGCCCCTTGAACAAACAACGACGTTTCCAACTCACTTTCGTTTTGCTGGCAGCGCAGCGTAACTTGATGCGGTCCCGGTTCCGCTGTAGTGAACGTGCCGGCGAATGCTCCCCAATCATCACCGCTGCTGGCCATTCGCACCGTTTCAGTTCGACCCGAGGGAGCGATGATCCGCGCGGTCACGTCGCCTTGATTGAGCGGTTCGCCATTTTTTTGCATGACATTTGCATTCAACGAAACGGTTTGCCTGACTTCAGGCTGCTCCGGCGAGTAGAAGAAACGCATCCTTTCGCCTTCGGCCATATTTCGCTGATAAGCCATCCAGCGCACCACTTGGCCCCAAAATCGATAGTGATACATATCCTCGACCCCACGCCGCCAACGCCAAGCACCATCGGTTCCCATGAACAGTACCTTGCCCGTTCCGAACGTCCGCGTCACCAGCAACGGAATGCGACCATACTCGTTCGATGATTCCTGGTGAACGGCCAATACATCGGTGCCCGCTTTTGCACGAATCACCGGCGCATGCCATTGAAACCCAGGAAGGTTTTCCCAAACCTGCAAGTTGTCATCCGTTGTATCGGCTAGCTTGGTCAGCAAGCTGCGTCGCCCCAGTTCAGTCAACGCAAAATGGCTGGCTGTTCTTGAACCCCAGCCCGCTGGTTGCGACTCGTCAAACACAACCGGCAGTAGCGCCTCAAGCGGCGAGGTCGCGAGCGACATCGAGTGCCCTTTGAACCCTGGCATGAATACCAATCCACTGGCTTGTTGCTCGACAAGACCCTTGAGCAGTCGACATTGTTCTTCGGTCAGTTGCCCTTCTTCGACACCGACATCTCCAAGAAAGACAACGTCATACTGCGCGAGTTCTTCGAGCGCATCCGGAAACGCGGCAATGTAATCGCGATTGCCGCCGCCCACTTTGCTCAAGCCCGGATGAAACAAAAGGCAACTGACTTCAACGCCTGGGTCGCGAGAAAGAGCGTTCCGCAAGTAACGGTATTCCCAACGAGGAAGCGACTCGATCACCAACACCTTCAACTTTTCTTCACGAATCGCAATCGGCGTTTCTTTGCGATTGTTATCCAGAAGACGCTCTTCGGGATTAGGCGGTAAGACGAGCGATAACGTGTAGTCGCCGACTTTCTCTGGCTTCCACAATACCGCATCCGATGTGCGACCCATCGCTGCCACGCGGACTTGATGTTTGATGACTACGCCATCGGACGTCTTTAACTCAACCTCCGCAACATGGTCTCTCGGCAACGAACTTTCAATCGTAAACGGCAACCGCACGTTCTTGCCCGCGACACCAAACGTCGGCACATCGAAGCTGAGCAATTCGAGATCTGGCAAGCGAGATTGACTGCCGACAGGAACACCGAAAATCGGAATCTGTTCTTGGCGAAGTCGCATCGCGGCTTGGACGGGCGGCAACCCATCGTTCCAGTCACCGTCACTGGCCAAGACGATCGCTCGCAAGTTGGAATGTTCGTTGCGAGCATCCGTGATCGCTTGATACAGATTGCTTTTCGCGCGATTCTTGTCAGTCGCAAAGGGCGTCGTCACGACTTTCATTTTTGACGCTAAAGTTTCCCACGTGGAAGCATCAAGCAGCGGCTGGATAGCATGTTGTCGCGTTACCATGGGCGATAATCCTGCGTCCTCAAGCCCGACATCTTGCGTTTCCATGCTGATGGATTGATCCGCTAAGACAACAAGCGTTGGCATGTCGGTAGGCTTAAACGACTCTTCCGTCTCAGGCTGGTTGAGCAACATCACACAACAGGCAACGATCGCGATACGGATCAGCTCCAACCAGAGAATCGCCTTGCGATAACCACTTCGCCGCCAAGCAAACCCTCCCAGCACGCAAGCAACGATCAGCGTCACGATCGAGATCGCGATCGTGAGCGTCGTCCATTGAAATGCAAGGTTTGTTTGTGACATGTGGGATAGGCTTCCAGCCTGTCGTACTCTCAATAACTCTCAGGTACCACTACGCTTCTCTAAAATCGGTTGCCCAACCTCAATCCCAAGTCGCGCTCTCAACCCAGCCGACGACCAACGATACTCTTCGGCATTGCTCACTAAACCCGCCACCACCGGGTTCTGTTCGATGTAGTGAACAATCCTGCTCAACTCGGACTCATCACGAGCATAGTGATCAAACGTCTCGGTTTGCCAGAACGGACCGGTTTCTTCGAGCAGTTCGTTACATCGATTCCCCGTGTAACTTTGAATGCTGTGTGAAATCGATTCGCGTGGCGTACGTTTGTTCTTCTTGTTCATCTGACTGGCCATAAGTTTCGCAGCCCAAGCTGCGTTCGGTAGAAATGACCAATGATGGTGAGTTGGCATTACAACAAAGGCAAAGAGCTGATATCGCTCGCCGGCAAAATGCAAGAATGCATTTTGAACAACCTCCGCTAGGCGGTCATCTCGCAAGTGCTGAATGGGAGATTCGCCATCAAGAATAGAATCTATGAACTTAAAAACAAGCTTGTGCTTTACTAGCTCCCAGTCTGCTTCGGATACGTTAGCTGGACGTGGTTTTAGATTTAATGCATCGCGATAGTCGCGAATATGCGTGACCGATGTGACGGGAAGTCTGCCCTGCAAACAAGCTGTGATAAAAAATGGTTTTCCTTCCACGTCGATATGCGGCAAGTGGCGGCGACGAATTATGGTATTTTCGTTCATGATTGGGATTTTGATGGCGGAGTGATGAAGGATACAGAGGGACGGGCGACAGGCTGGAAGCCTATCCCACTTCGAGGCATGCAGAGCACTGCCTCCACCAACAACGCAATGATCATCGAAATTAAAAACAGACGCCAAACTTCACGCACAATGCCAGTCAAGCTGCCTGCCGAATCGTCTACTCTTGAAAACGGCAAACCGGCAAACAGACTCTCAACTTTCCCATCATCCAATTGCACCTTCTGATCTTCTGCAAGCGAGCGATTGATCGCAAACAGACGTTCGTCGCTTTGGTAAACACCTGCTTGTGAACCGTACTCGGTCGATAGTGCTTCGCTCCGTCCGGCCACTTGCCGCCAATTCACCGTTGGCTCGGTCGAGTCACCGGCAGTCCGCTGCGACATATTTCCCAACGCTGCTTGCCCACGTTCAATCGCTCGCTGGACCGCGACGAACAGCACAATCCCGCTGCTGGCCAGCGATGACGCGTTCGGATCTGGAGACGCAGTCATGAAATAGACGCCGCCGCGCGACGTCGAGACTCTCGCTAACAGCGGATCGCCACCGGTCAATGTCGCCAATGTCGATAGCTCAGCGTCGCTCGACAATTTTGCGTATCCAGACAATTCCAATTGCCCCACAGGCAAACCTGCACCACTGTTGGTCGCGGCAAACAAATCTTGATCCCCACGCCAATTCTCGACCATCACTTTGTTCTCCGATCCGACCCAACTTTGCCAACCGACTCCAAGAAACCGGCCATCGACAGCGCCGCTCGAGCCCGATGACAATTTTGAAGGTGGAAAGAAAACGACCTGGCCGCCGCCGTTGATATACTCATTCACGGCCGGTGCTGTCGATGAATCCGGCAGTGTTGTTTGCCATAAAAGCAGCGATGCCTCGTCGAGCACTAGCGAGTCGAGCTGGTCGGGCGCGAGCACGTCGACGGTTGAATTCGACTTGCCATCAGCAGATACCGCCGCAGCAATCTCCAGCGGCCGCGTCGCTTCGCGGTCTTCTGAGACCACGACGACACGCCGTGTCGGTGGCTCGTCAAAGACAAAGTAATATTCGTTATCTTCATTCTGCGAATCAGCAGGAATCGAGACTCGTCCCCAGCCTTTGATTTGATCTTTGCTTAATGCGACGCAGTGTTGCCGAATCTCGGCTTGATTGCCGGTCAATGGCACCGATAATTCGCTTCGCTTCCCATCAATTTCAATTTGCAGTGGCAGCTCGATCGCCTCTCCGGCTGTCTCTCCGGTCGCCTCGCCTTCCAGCGATCGAGACAATCGCATCGAGAGCAACAAATTGTTTTCCGAAGCTCCGCCTTTCACGATTGTTTCGCGACGCACATCGGTAACTCGGATCGCTAAGTTTTGATTTGACGCTTGCGGATAAGCGAGCAAATGAAAACGCACCGACTGCGGCAGACGTTCAAAACCTTCTCGCACGACAGTCCAAGTGCCGCTCGCCGCATTCCAATCCGACTCGCGTAGGTCCGAGCAAATCCAAATCTCTGTGGCACCTGGCTTGTTGGTCTCAAGATAGTCGAGCGCCGCTTGCATCATCGCCGGAAACTCCGCCGTCGCGCTGGATGGTTGCATCACAGCGGAGTTCATCAGCCCGTCGAGTGATTCAAACGACTGTGCAGCGCTGCCCGCAGAATCGATCGTGACCCAGTGATCGGAACCGAGCGTCCCGAGTGCCTCGGCAAGTTGCCGCCGCCCGGTTTCAAGTTTTGATACACCACCCACGCCAAGCTCCTGCATGCTGGGCGAGCGATCGAGCAGCACGATCGTTGTGTCGACTTTGCCGCCGCCGGTGATGCCTAACAGACCGCTGGCGAGTGGCCTGGCGATGGCGAATATTAACGCCGCAATCGCGAGTGTTCGCATCGCCAGAATCAACCATTGCCGTAAGCGTGCATAGCCACGATTCATGCGATTAGCCGCCAACAGAAACATCATCGCGCCCCAGCGCCGCGTTTGATAACGCCACTGGTTGATCAAATGAATGATGATCGGCAGCGCAATCAGCGGCAGAGCAATCAGCATGAATGGCTGTAAGAAACTCAACGCGAACTCCTCGCGTGGGCTCGATCAACCAAGAACTGAGTCAGCTCTTGTGCATACGACGAGTCAATCGAAATGCGGCGATAGTCAACCGCTGTTTCCAGGACGACGCGGCGCAGCGATTGAAGATATCCAGCGAGCGCTTGATGGTAGCGATCAGCGATCTCGGCAGGGTCAGCGAAGATCGACGTGCCGCCTTCCATATCGACAAACCGAGTCGGTCGCTGGAACGCAAAGGCCAGTTCCTCCGGATCAAGCAGATGGAATACTGAGACATCATGCTTGCGGAATCGCAGATGCTCAAAGCAGCCCCTCAGAAGTTCAGTTTCGATGAACAGGTCGGACAGAATGATCACGAGCGCTCGCTGCCGAACCGTTTCAGCCAGCTCGTGAAGAATCTCCACCAGCCCCGTTTCGCCTTGCGGCTTTACGTCTTCGAGCGAGTCGTAAATGGTCGTCAAATGAGCCGGGTTACGTCGCGGCGGAATGTTTTGCACGATGCCTTTGGCAACACACGCCAAGCCGACAGCATCGCCTTGTTGGATCGCTAAGTAACTCAGTGCCGCTGTGACCTGTTTCGCATACTGCAACTTAGTAACACCGACGGAACCGAAATCCATCGATCCGCTGGTGTCCAGAACGAAGACGACTCGCAAGTTCGTGTCGGCTTCGAACTCTTTGATGTAGAAGCGATCGGATCGGGCGTACGCTCGCCAATCCAAACGTCGCAGGTCGTCGCCGGGAACGTACTTGCGGTACTCAGCAAACTCGACGCTCGCGCCGCGATGCGGGCTGGCATGGCGTCCCGAGACGCTGCCCAGCATCGGCTTACGCGACAATAGCGGCAACGACCCGAGCTGTGCGATGACAGCCGGGTCGACGAAGCTACGTTGTTTGCGTTCGGTGCTCATCGGAAATTTCTCGGAGTGGGATAGGCTTCCAGCCTGTCTTTTTTCGTTTTAATTACGACAGGCTGGAAGCCTATCCCACCTGTCGCACGATGCTACGCATCCGGTGTTTCGTCAATCAAACGTTTCACAATATCTTTTGCCGAAACACGCTCCGCTTGTGCTGCAAACGTCGTGATCAAACGGTGCGTCAACACCGCCGAAGCGACCGCTTTGACATCCTCAAGCCGCACCATGTAGCTGCCATAAAGCGCCGCGCGAGCTTTCGCCCCAAGAATCAAATTCTGCACCGCGCGAGGACCACCACCCCACGCGACAAGCGGCTTCAGCCACGCTGGTGATGTTGTTCCCGTGGGCCGCGTCCTGCGCACCAGCCTTGCGGCATACGTATAGATGTGGTCCGGCACCGGAACACGTCGCACCAATCGTTGGTGGTCGATGATCTGCTCGGCGGTCATGAGCGCTGTCAGTGTGACCATGTCATCACCGGTCGTTGTCCGCGCGATTTGAATCTCTTCCTCTTCGTTGGGATAGTCGAGTTCAATCAACGACATGAACCGGTCGAGCTGTGCTTCAGGCAGCGGATACGTACCTTCTTGCTCGACTGGATTCTGCGTCGCCAGCACCATGAACGGCGATTCCAGCTCGAACGATTTGCCAAGCACCGTGACACGTTGTTCCTGCATCGCTTCCAGCATCGCGGCTTGTGTCTTTGGGGGAGCGCGATTGATTTCGTCGGCTAAGACGATGTTAGCGAACACCGGTCCATGGATGAACTGAAACTCGCGCCGGCGGCTGTTGGTTTCTTGAAGGATGTCGGTGCCAGTGATATCCATTGGCATCAGGTCAGGCGTGAACTGAATGCGGCTGAATTTCAGCGACATCGTTTCGGCCAGCTTGCTGACCAACAATGTCTTGGCGAGTCCGGGTACGCCCATCAACAAGGCGTGTCGCCGGGCAAACAGGCAAATAGCCAACTGCTCAATCGTATCTTTTTGGCCAACGATCACTTTGGCAAGTTCGTTAACTAGCTGACGGTACGCTTCACGCAATCGATCGATCGCTGCGACATCATCGCCGCTAAGCCGCTGGCCTTCGGTCGGTGTAACTTGACTCATCGTTTGCTCTGCATGGTGTACGGAATGGAGTGGAGTCATTGTAGTACCGCGCGCCAGTCGCGTGGGAAGCAGCGCCAAAAATAGTAGGCGTGCTCTCCGAGCTCGCAGATCACGCAACTAGAGCGAGCTCGGAGAGCACGCCTACTGTGGAATAACCGTAACTGTTACCCTTTTCGGCTCTGCCGACTCAAGCTTGAAAGAAAGCGTCCGAAGGTCGTCGTTCTCGTTCGCTTCATTCGGCAAACGAAAGTCCTTGTGCTGACTACGGTGTTTCTTTAGCGACTTTGGAACGGGGAACGACGGTGATCGTCACCTTTTTCGGTTCCGCTGAGTCGAATTTGTAAAGTAATCTCCCTTCTCGGCCGTTCGCATTATCTGGGAATTGATAGTCATCATGATGGAGAACACATTCCTCGTCCATTAAACCAACGGGAAGTCCTCGAAGCACTGTAATGCCGTTTACGATCGGCTGTTTATAGAAAGGAAGATTGGGCTCTTCGTCGAAAGCTGGAGTTTGTTGGTCGATTGGAACCAACTGATTTCGTACTTTTTTGATTGACCAGAACTGCTGCCCAAGATAACACTCGCCGTTATTAAAAAGCTGATTTGGTCCGCTTGAAACCACGCCAGATTCAAGCGGCCTACCATCGGGGCTCAAGATCGACAATTCAAGTGTTCCCGTTTGTTCCATATCAAGCGTGACATCGACCTGCGTTCCACTGGCGTCAAACACTTTTCCCAGGACAAAGAAATCTTTCGCTTTCGGAATGGTGATTTCGGTTTTCGAAACCCAGCCATCGCACACAGCGATTATCTGAATCTCGCCCAATCGCGGGACCGATGTCAGCTCAAATTTTCCGTCGGCAGTAATGGGCACTGAGTCCTCCCAGCAGTACTTCATAAGCTTTTACAGCCGCACCAGTGACCGGTTTGCCTGCCTCGTCCTTGATCACGACGCGTAGTTCGCTCCACTGCGTCAGCCCCGTTTCCTCCTTCGAGGCGTTGTCGTCGGCAGTCGCCAGCGCAACGCAAAGTAAAGATATCGATGCCGCGAGACACAAGCACACTGAGCCGGCTGCGTTAGAAATATTCTTCATATTCATTGGAGCTTCGGATCGTAGGCGTGCTCTCCGAGCTCGCAGTTCAGGCAACCTGAGCGAGCTCGGAGAGCACGCCTACTATTAAAAAGAGTCGAGCATGATGGCTCGACTCTTCTCGTTAATTGATGTTGTTTCCGCTTCCTAGTTGGCAGCGTATTTTTCACAACAGGCTTCTAATCGCGGCTTCGGTCGCCACCGCGACCACGGTCTCGACCGCGTCCACCACCGCCACCGCCGCCGCCACTTCCACCACTTCCGCCACTGCTGCGGCGAGGTCGCTCTTCGCCACCCCGGTCGCCACCGCGATCGTCTTCGGTGACCATGGCGGCCATTTCATCTTCCAGGCCAAGTTCTTCGAGCGCCTTGCGTCGGCTCAGCTTCACTCGATCGTGCTCATCAACATCGATCACAAGAACCTTCATCGTATCGCCCACGCCGACGACTTTGTCGACGCTGCTGATATAGCCGCTGGACAATTCGCTGATATGGACCAAGCCGTCGCGGCCAGGAAGGATTTCGACGAACGCACCAAAGTCTTTGATGCTGCTGACAATGCCGTCATAAATCTTTCCGATCTGGACCGTTGCAGTGCAGGCTTCGACTTGACGCATGGCTTCGGCAGCATTTTCCTTGTTGGTACTAGCGACCAAGACAGTACCGTCATCATCGACCTCGATCACCGTACCCGTCTTTTCCTGAATGCTACGGATGTTCTTGCCGCCAGGACCGATCAGTGCACCGATCTTATCGGGCGAAATTTTGGTCCGGAGCAAACGTGGTGCGGTCGGAGCGGTCTCGCGACGTGGCCGCGAAATCGTCGTCAACATCTTGCGCAGGATTTCGATGCGAGCTTCGCGTGACTGCTTCAACGTCGCGCGAATGATATCGTCATTGATCCCGGTGACCTTGAGGTCAAGTTGGATTCCGGTGATACCGTTCTGAGTTCCAGCAATCTTAAAGTCCATATCGCCATAGTGATCTTCGTCACCAAGGATATCGGTTAGCAAGCACCAGTCGTCGTTGGTATTTCGAACCAAGCCGATGGAGATACCTGCGACAGGATTGGTGATCGGAACGCCAGCGGCCATTAAGCCCAGGGTCGCACCGCAAACCGAAGCCATCGAGCTGCTGCCGTTGGATTCGAGGATGTCGCTGATCACGCGAATCGTATACGGGAACTCTTCGGGCGATGGCAGCACCGGTGCAACGCTGCGTTCTGCAAGCGCACCGTGGCCAATTTCACGACGTCCCGGTCCACGGATGGGACGGCACTCACCAACGGAGTAGGATGGAAAGTTGTAGTCCAGCATGAACTTCTTGCTGAATTCTTCTTGCAAGCCATCGACTCGCTGCTCATCACGAGAGGTTCCAAGCGTGATCGTGATCAGCGCCTGGGTTTCGCCGCGCTGGAACAATGCCGAACCGTGCACTCGTGGCAACAGGTCGGTTTCGCAATAAATCGGGCGAAGGCTCGTACGATCACGACCGTCTGGGCGCGTGCCCGCAGAGATCAAATCTCGGACGACCTTTTCTTCGAACTGATGCCAAACAGATTTGAAACGGCTAGCGTCGATAGAGCCTGCGACTGCGGGAACCGCAACCACTTCGCTCATTGCACGATCGCGAAGCGCACGAACCGCAGCCGCGCGATCCGCTTTACCGGTTGTCTGCTTCGCGGTTTTGAAGTCCGCATAATACGAACCTGCGAGACGATCCATCAAACCGTCGTCAGGCGGTGCAACAAATACTTGCTTCGTTGGGTTAACCTTACGATAAAGCTCTTCCTGGAGGTCGATCACTTCGCGAATAACGCCATGAGCGAAATGGATCGCTTCCATCATTTCGTCTTCGGGCATTTCCTGCGCGAAGCCTTCGATCATCGCGACTTGATCGCGTGAACCGCTGACGATCATGTCCAGTTCGCTGGCTTCAAGGTCACTGTTCGATGGGAACGCGACGAGTTGGCCATCGATCTTGCCAACGCGAACCGAAGCAATCGGTCCTTGAAATGGCAGCTTGCTGATCAACAAAGCCGCCGCAGCACCGTTCATTGCCAGCACGTCACCGTCGCTCTGCAAATCGCTGGCCGCAACGAATGACTGGACTTGGACTTCGTCCTGGTATCCCTTAGGAAACAGCGGCCGAATCGGCCGGTCCATCAAGCGGCTGGCGAGGGTTTCTTTGGTACTGGGGCGACCTTCTCGCTTTAGAAAACCGCCGGGGAATTTGCCGGCCGCAGCCAGTCTTTCTCGATAATCACATGTCAGCGGAAAGAAATCGATGCCAGGGCGTGGAACGCCACTCGCAACGGCGGTAATAACGACCGTTTCTCCGTACTGAACAATCACGCAAGCATCAGCCTGCTTTGCCAATTGGCCTGTTTCGAATGACAACACGCCGTTGCCAATCTTCTTCTCAACTCGAATTTTTTGTGGATTCACTTCTTTTTTTCCTTTAACAACAACAAACACATTTTTTCAACAACATTAATCTCCAACATTTGACACCTTTTCGGGCTCCGATCGACTCCAGCCGGCAACATGACCGACGTTTGGGGCGACATCTATCGTCCGTGTTCCGCCCCCAACCACTGAGGTCCATGAAACGAAGTAACATCAGACTTTCGATGTTAGCGATCAGAGAGAAAAAGCACTCCTTCGACTTAAATGGCCGAAACCTGCCAATGAACCGCATCATGCGGTGATTCCTGCCACAACGGCAATCGAAGAGACTGCAAGTTGCATGGACTCAGTGATCGAAAACGATCACGAGCAGTCAACTCCTTGCAGCAGGCTGGCCCAGATCCGCTCTGAACCAACCTAAAACAGCATTTACCGCAGCGATTACTTGCGAATGCCGAGCGTGCCGATGATATCGAGATAACGCTGAGGATCTTCTCCTCGAACGTAATCCAGCAATCTTCGGCGACGGCTGACGAGCCCAAGCAAACCACGACGCGACGAGTAGTCACGGCGATGTGTTCGCATGTGTTCGGTCAAACCGTTAATACGCTCGGTTAACACTGCTATCTGAACTTCTGGCGAACCGGTATCGGTCTCCGTGTGTCGGAATTCCCCGATTACAACCTGCTTGCGCTCTTTCGAAATTGTCATTCGCGTCTCATTTACGTCAAAATCGTTCTATAACAAGGGCGTGAGTTTAGCCGTCTGGCCGTCCGATGCAACGCCAAATTCAGCCAGTCATCTTAAAACCGAACCTGCCTGCTTTCTCCAGGTGCTGAATAATCTCGTCCGCCAGCTCAAAAACGGGCCTGCCATCGCCGCCATTTAAGTGAATTTCCGGGTTTTTCGGCGGCTCGTAAGGGTCGCTAATCCCAGTAAAATTCTTGATTTCGCCCGCTCGAGCCTTTTTATAAAGGCCTTTGGGATCTCGGGCCTCGCAAATCCCGATCGGGGTATCCACAAAGACTTCGATAAAGTCGCCTGAGCCTCCGGCGGCCTCCAATTGCCGCCGAACGCGATCGCGATCGGCCCGATAGGGGCTGACAAACGCTGTCAAAACCATCACACCGGCCGCGACAAACAACCCACTAACGGCGGCGATCCGGCGAATATTTTCCTCGCGATCGATCGCACCAAACCCCAGCCCAAAGCGATCGGCGAAAGCCTGGCCGTGCTCGGCGGCGAGCAGTTGCGGCGGTGCGCAAAGTCCATGACGCACGTTATCGCCGTCCAACAATGTCGTCGCGGCACCCCGGTTGACCAAGATTTCGTCCAGCGCGTTAGCGATCGTGCTTTTGCCACAACCGCTCAAACCTGTCAGCCAAACGACTGTTCCGCGCTGCCCCAGCCGCCGCTCACGAACCTCGCGTGTGACGGTTCCGGAGTGCCAAACTATGTTTTCTGGTTGAGTCATCGCAGGATTGTTCTCGCAACTTTGTCCGAATGTTTTGTTGGTCCATGTTAATCAATCGGTTCACGGATCATAATACCGCGCCGCGGTGCTTAGATTAGTGGGATAGGCTGCCAGCCTGTCGAATTGAAAATGACAGGCTGGAAGCCTATCCCACTTCAAAAATCGGACAGTTATTGATCGAACGGTCCTTAGGCATGAGCGCACCGAATCGCCTTGTCGCCACTCGAAAGTCAGCTTGAAATATGCACGCAATGCCATTAATGCTTGGGGTCTTGGCTACGCTCGCCATCGCGTATCGATTTTACAGCGGATTTTTAGCGGCGCGAGTGGCAGCGTTAGATGACACACGCATCACTCCCGCTCACACGTTTAACGATGGCCAGAATTACCATCCCACCAACAAATGGGTTTTGTTTGGGCATCACTTCGCCGCTATTTCTGGCGCTGGTCCGTTGATCGGCCCGGTGTTGGCGATCCAGTTTGGATACATGCCAGGATTGATCTGGCTGGTGATTGGCGTCTGCTTGGCCGGTGCAGTCCAAGACATGCTTGTGCTCTGGGCCAGCGTTCGCAACGAAGGAAAATCGTTAGCGGAAATTACACGCATCAGCTTGGGGCCGGTCGCGGGAACTGCGGCATCCATGGCGATCCTGTTCATTGTCATCATAGCACTGTCAGGCTTGGGAATCATTGTCGTCAAGGCACTGGGAGGCGAAGAAGTCAAGCTTCCCGTAGGAACGCAGGTCATTGCCGAGAATTCGATTGTTTACAAAGACCTCGATAAAACTCAACTTGCAACCATTCCTCCTGGCTCCAAGGTGGTCTATCCAAATGGCAGCGAGTATGTTCGTAGTGAAGGCTTTGCAGTTACTTATCCAACCGTTGCAAACGACAAGTCGGCGGCACCCGAGGAACACACCGTGACACTGCCAATGGGATCAGTGGAACGGATCAAGGGCAGTTCATGGGGCACGTTTACGATCTTCTGTACCATCCCGATAGCGTTAGCGGTCGGCTGGTACATGTATCGATTTCGCAAGGGCCATGTGATTGAAGCATCGTTGCTTGGGGCAGCCGCTGTCCTGGCCGCAACGGTTCTTGGCAACTGGATTCCTGGTTCATCGCTGGAGCCCTATTTCTCGCTGACGCGAAACCAAACGGTGCTCGCGATTTGCATTTATGGATTCATCGCCTCCGTTTTGCCGGTCTGGTTGCTCTTGGTCCCGCGCGATTATTTGTCGAGCTTCCTCAAGATCGGGACCATCTTGATGCTGGTGCTCGGTGTGCTCATCGCAAATCCAAAGCTCGAAGCCCCGGCGGTTAACGAATACTTTGCGGGTGGTGGCGGCCCCTACTTTTCTGGTCCGATCTTTCCCTTCTTGTTTATATGCATCATGTGCGGTGCCGTCTCTGGGTTCCATGCCTTGGTTGGTTCCGGCACCACGCCAAAAATGGTTTCCAAGGAGAGCGACATTCGCATGATCGGCTATGGTGCCATGTTGATGGAAGGTTTGGTCGCAGTGACCGCTTTGATCGCCGCCGCGACGTTGCCACAGGGCGATTATTGGGCAATCAATATCGACCTTACACAGATTGATAAGTATGCAGACACGCTCGCCAACATGAACGCTAATATCGACCACTTAGAAGTTATCGAAAGGCAAGTTGGCGGTGAAACGTTGCGCGGCCGGACCGGCGGTGCCGTCACGTTGGCCGTTGGCATGGCTCATATCATGACCCAGGCGATGCAGAGATTTACGGGTGCGGTTTCGTTAGACGGCGTCGTTAAATATTGGTACCACTTTGCAATCATGTTCGAAGCACTATTCATTTTGACGACGATCGATACTGGAACTCGCGTGGCTCGATTCTTGGTGCAAGAGATTTTGGGCAGGATCTACCGTCCGTTCGGCGTGGTTGACTGGATTCCTGGAGTGTTGATCAGCAGTTTTTTGGTGTCCATTGCCTGGGGCGGCTTAATCTGGAGCGGGTCAATTCAAACGATTTGGCCAATGTTTGGAATCGCAAATCAATTGTTGGCGGGAATTGCCCTTTGCGTCGTAACCACATTGCTCATTCAAAACGGTCGGCGCCGTTATGCTTGGGTTACTATTATCCCCATGCTTTTCGTATTGACCACCACACTTACCGCAAGTGCACAAATGCTTTCTGGGAGATTCGCGAGTGATGCGTATAACGGCTGGAACTCAGGCAATTGGCAGATGTGTATTCAGGGCAGCATTTGTATCGCGGCAATCGTTTTTATGATCAGTTGCTTCATGATCATTGTGCTACGCGCCATTTCAGAGTGGTTTCAACCACTGCATACGACTCCACATGCAAGGCAGTGAATGTAGGATTATGATGACTTATCTATTGGTGCGTTCGGGCCCCGAATCGGGAAGGCAGTTCCCGCTTGATCCCAGTCGCCCGATGCACATTGGGCGAGGCGACAGTTGTGAAGTGATGCTAACGGATCCCGTTAGCAGCCGCTTTCACGCAGTCGTGTATTTTGAAGACGGCAATTGGCAGCTTCGTGATACCGGCAGCCGCAATGGCACACTCGTTAACGGCCAAAAAACCGATCATGCGATGTTGCTTGATCAATCCATTATCTCTGTTGGAAGTACGGAGATCGCGCTTGTCGAACCGTCTGGAGACTCAGCCAACGACTCGAATATGCAAACCATCGTTCTCGATCGTCAGGTCACTTCGGCGACTGCGATCGAGGAATCATTCTCGTCATTAGTGACGCTCCGAGACAATATTTTTGTGAGCCAGCTTGTCGACCTCTACACACTTAGCTTGCAATTATTTGCAAGCGATTGTGCTGATGACGTGATCGAGGTTTCTATCAACCTACTTCGCAATCGGACCTCGGCAGACATTGTTGGAATCTCCGTCGATGCGGGCGACGGTCGCTTGACACCGCAGCGTTTCGTGCCGGCCGAAGCAGCAGATACCGTCCGCATTGACCGGCGTCTGGCGAAGCGAGTGGTGCGCGATGGCGAAGCAATCTGGGTCAATGAGTCGAGTGATTTTAATGATTCGACCAAGCAATGGTCCGATGCGATCTTTGTGCCGCTGGCCAATAACGAAAACGTCATGGGTGTACTGCATCTTTATCGGCGGAATTCGCGATTCATTGCCGATCATTTTGAAATTGCAGTCTCTGCTGGTCGCTTGCTTGGCGCGGCGTTGTCTCGCGCCAACCAAACCGGGCGATTAAAAGCCGCCAATCAACGTAGCGCCGACCGAAACGCCGAAAGCAACGACATTGTTGGCAACAGCGCACCGATCAAGCGATTAAAAGAAAAGATTTCTCGCGTAGGGCGAGCCACCGGTTCCGTCTTGATTCGCGGAGAAAGCGGAGTGGGCAAGGAACTTGTTGCCCATGGAATACACCGCGCTAGTCCTCGCAGTGAGCGCCCGATGTTGACGGTCAACTGCGCCGCGATCCCGCGAGACTTGGTTGAAAGTCAATTGTTTGGCCACAAGAAAGGTTCGTTCACAGGTGCCGACGCCGACCATATCGGTTGGTTCCAACAAGCTCATGCTGGCACGCTTTTTCTGGACGAAGTCGGTGAGTTGACACTGGAAGCACAGGCCAAGCTGCTGCGAATCTTGGAGGGACATCCTTTCTTGCCGGTGGGTGGCACCCAGCAAGTTTTGGTAGACGTTCGAGTCATTGCCGCAACCAATCGGGATCTTGCGGAGTTCGTTCGAGAAAGACGCTTTCGCGAAGATTTATTCTATCGACTCAGTGTCTTTGAATTGCTGGTCCCACCGCTTCGCGAGCGAGAAGAAGACGTTGACGTACTCGTTCAACATTTTTTTGATCACTTCCGCGTGGAACATCATCGACTCAATCTTGGGTTGTCAAAAGCCGCGCGGGAACGGTTGATCCGATATCCTTGGCCTGGCAATATTCGCCAACTTCGTAACGTCATCGATAGCGCTGTCGTAATGGCCGATGAACCAGAAATCTTGCCGTCCGACTTAGGACTGCATGATGCCGGTGTTGGTGAACTCGATACACTTCGCATTGATCAGTGGGAACGGCGATTGATCAACAAGGCGTTAGAACGCACCGGGGGTGGTGTTCCCGAAGCGGCTGAGTTGCTTGGCATCAGTCGCGCGACACTTTATCGAAAGATCACTGAGTATGACATCAACCGCTGATCTCCCGATCGCGATCCTTTCCGCACCCGGCTCACGCGGTGACGTTAATCCGATGGTTGCGATCGGCTCGGAACTTCGCCGCAACGGATTTGATGTGGTGATTTCGCTGCCGGAAAATTACGCGCACGTCGCTGAGGCAGCGGGGCTGATGGTCGAGCCGATCATTTCGCGGACTGATTTCGACGAGATGATAAGTAATCCAAACGTCTGGAAACCGATGACGGGTGCTCGTACCATTCTTCGTGACGCGGTCGGTAGGTTTATTGAACCGCACTTAAAAGTCATCTCAAAGTATCATCGCCCTCAGCGCACGGTCCTTGTCTCTCATCCGCTCGACTTCGCATCACGCATCTACCGTGACACCGACACTACGACGCCACTGGTTGGAATTCACTTGTCGCCGGTAATGGTTCGCAGTAGTACAAATCCGCCGCGACTTTCTGCATGGTGGTTTGAACCAAGTCGGCCACCTTGGTTAATGACTGCAGGCTATGCGATCGTCGACTACGCGATTGCCGATCGTTTTCTTTCTCCGACCGTGAACACGACGCGCAAGCGACTGGGACTGCCGCGAGTCTCACGCATCCTCGACCGCTGGTGGTTATCGCCCGATCTTATCCTCGGTATGTACCCGAAGTGGTTTGGCGAATTGCGTCCCGCATGCAAAGGCGATTGGCAAACCTGTGGGTTCCCGATCGTTCGTGAATCCATTGACGTGCCATCGCTAGAAAACTCGGCAACACGTGATGCGATTTTCTTCACTCCAGGCACCGCTCATAAACATGCGGCACCAATGTTCCTGAATGCGATCGCCGCATGCAGGTTAATTGGCAAGTCTTGCATCCTTGGCACTTCGTTTCCCGAGCAATTGCCAACCCCACTACCAAGTCACGTCACTGCAACCGGGTATACGCCATTGGATCCGCTTTTACGGTCCTGCGCGGCGATCGTTCATCATGGCGGCGTTGGAACCACTTCGATGGCGTTTGCCACCGGTTGCCCGCAACTCGTTTGTCCGATGGCATTCGACCAATTTCACAATGCCGATCGTATTGAATATCTTGGCACCGGTCGAATTGCCAAATGCAACCCGTGGATTCACAGTGATAAAGAGGTTCGCAAGCTAGCCGAAGCATTGAGTCGTTTGACCGAGAGTGCGGAGACGCGACGGCGATGCGATGAATTAGCATCTCACCACGAATGCTTTAACGGTGCCAAAGTTGCGGCGTTGACTATCAAACAATTGCTTGATAGCCATCGCGTTTGAAAAAGTTTGTTTCTTCACTTGCCAACGTTGTACAGTCAAACGTTGATCGCTTTAAACGCCGCGTGCGGTCCAATAGTAAATCAGAAATTAACATGAGCGGCATTTCACGTTGGAACTAAACGGAACAAGTATGATGAAGAAATGGATGATGGTTTGTGCCGCGATGGCATTGATGGCAAGCCCCTTGATGGCCGCAGACACCGCCGTGGCGGAGAAGTCAATTGTTGAAACCGCCGTGGGTGCGGGTAAATTCAATACGCTAGTTGCAGCATTGAAAGCCGCAGGACTTGTCGAAGCACTAAGCGGTAAAGGCCCGCTGACTGTTTTTGCACCGACAGACGAAGCCTTTGAGAAGCTTCCAAAGGGCACGGTTGAAACACTTTTGAAGCCAGAGAACAAAGCAAAGTTGGTTGCAATTCTCAAGTATCACGTCGTGTCGGGTAGCTATCCTGCCGCCAAGGTATTGCAGAATGATTCGTTGACGACTCTGCAAGGCGGAAAATTAACGATCACGAACAGTGACAAAGGCGTGATGATTGACAAGGCTAAAGTTGCCGCAGCCGATATTATGTGTACCAACGGCGTTATTCACGTGATCGACGCCGTCGTTTTGCCAAAAGAATAATCGTGACTCGAGTTCACGGATAAGCGAATGAAACCTGCGAGAGAATCTTTGCAGGTTTTTTTGTTTAGCTTCGTACGGTAAATATGTGTCGCCTTTCGCTCCGCGAAAGGCGAGTTTCTCCAGTCTTTCCCTGTCATTCTACTTCACTTCGATGATGCGGTAACTTCAATCCAGCTTGTTTCCTTACCGCGAGTTTCGAGTCGAATTCGTAATCGGACCAAGCCCGGATTGGGCGAATCAAACTTGTTTCGGGGTGCCGATACATCTTCGACATCAAGAATCAATTTCGCGTCGGCTCTTGCCACTAGCCGCAATGTCTCGCCCGATTGATTGAGCAAAAACCCGTCTTCGGTCGGTACGGCGGCGGCGTTCGTAAGCCATTGCCAACTGATGCTAGACGCGGCAACGCTGGTGCTCCATGTATCGCGAATCGTGAGGTTGCAATCCGGGTTGAGAGTAACGTTACGCTGCGCTGTTCTTACTTGGTCGCGGACAACTGGGGTAAGATCAACGCTATATCCCCGTTCGATGGGTGTTATTTCGGCTCTGGCATCGACTCGTTGAGGAGCGTCATTGAAACGCAGCAGATTGTGACTTTCCGGACCGCACCGGAAGATTGTCCATCGTTTGCTTTCTTGTGTCGTGCCGAACAATTCTGTGTTGGAGATGCCGTTAGCTCGAGCGTGTGGATAACTCTCGCGTCCAAGATCGACCGCCCAACGAATACCGTTGGATTCGAATATGAAAGAACCAATATCCATGTGAGCGTCCGAATCGTTAGCGCAGCCCGCTTTGATTCCGACGAACGCAGCACGAGGGTCATTCCAAGCCGATCGCATCACAGCCTGCGGTTGTGCTCCGCCTTGGCTCCACCACATCAACGACGGTGGAAGTACGGGGTTGCTCGCTAGCGATGCATCTCGCCAAAGTAGCGCCAGCGGAAGCATCCGGCTGGCATCACTTCGCGGTGTTCCATTGGCAATTGCATCCGCCAACGATTCGAGATTAATAAGTTCACGACGGATAAGGTCGTCGCGACGCAGCTCACGGGCAAACCAAAACAGCACCGGTTCGAAACCAAGTGAACTTCCATTGTCAGCAAAGTTAAAAAGCCGGCCACTCGGTCCTGTCATTTGCAGCGTGTAATCAGCGGTTTCGAAAAAACCGGTCGCGCGTTCAAGATCGCGCGTCGTGCCGAACGTTGTTCGCAGCGCCTCGGCCATCAGCGCGTAGAACGTAGTACCGTATGCCTAGTAGTCTGGCCCTTCCGAGTAGGCACCCGCCGGTGCATAGAGTTCCGCGTACCGCGGCATATGTTTTATCGCCCGATCTACGATTACTTTTGCTAGTTCTGGTTCGCGTTCTGCCACCGCTAGCGCCGCAATGACCAAACCACCATGACAAACCGCTGTCCAGTTGTTGTTACCGGCAACCCAGGTATTTTTCTCAGCGACCTGCAATGATGCCCGCAAGGAGTTGTCGGCTAGCGCCTTCGCAAAATGATCACGTTCCTCTTGAGTGAGGGAATCATGCAACCAATCGAGCCCGATCGCCATGCCCAGCGCACCTTCTGCAGTGTCAAGAAAGTGCTGTGGATACCAATTCGGCAGGTCAGCTAACGTTTGCATCTCTAACTTTGCACGGTCAAGGAATCGCGATTCTCCGGAAAGCCGAAACATCATCGAAAGCGACAAGATGCGTCCCTGCGACTGCCTCATCGGTCCGTGCCAATACGCGCCCAGGTCTACATATTCAACGGGTGGTTTATCAAGCAGTTGCAATGCCGTCTCGCGAACCACGGCAAAGAGTTTTCGCGATACATCATCCGTCTCAATCTGTTGCTTCAAGGCATCCCATCGTGCAGTCGTCGCAAACAAACGTGGATGGGGTGGCAGCGAAGGCCAAGACTTGTCCGAAAGTGTTTGTTGCTCTGTCAGCGATTGCGCGTCCGCAGTAGTGAGCGCAGCAAGGCAAACCGAAAAAAGAAGAAGGAGGAGGTAGCGGAGCACGATCAAGTTCATTTTTATTTGCACCGACGCGAGTTGCTGAAGACGCGTTTGAGTTCGATTCACCGTCGCCAGGGCAACGAGATCAAGATACACGGCCGCGCGTCAGCGCTTTCACAAATGCCCCTTCGTTGACCGTTGGCCGCTCGGGGCGTCCTTTGTGATTGTACGTTAGCTCCATGTTACTCAGCCCTAGCAGGTGCAGAATGGATGCATGGAGATCATGAACATGGACTCTATCGATGACGGCAT
The DNA here is from genome assembly GCA_043775635.1 of Planctomycetaceae bacterium. Classification (GTDB taxonomy): domain Bacteria; phylum Planctomycetota; class Planctomycetia; order Pirellulales; family Pirellulaceae; genus UBA6163. The sequence continues at coordinate 34,616 of JAYVSE010000140.1, forward strand.
GCAACCCCAAATCATCGGTCTCGCCGATCACTTGGCCGCCGCGAACGCCACCGCCTGCCATCCACATGGAAAAACCCGTTGGATTGTGATCGCGACCGTTTCCACGTTCCGACATTGGCGTGCGTCCAAACTCGCCACCCCACACGACCAACGTCTCATCCAACATACCTCGCTGCTTAAGATCCTTTAACAGCGCGGCGATCGGTAAGTCCACCGAACGACAAAGGTTCGAGTGGTTCATTTCGATATCCGCGTGCGAATCCCATTTGCTGCCCGAACCGCTGTAGAGCTGAATGAATCGCACACCGCGCTCGGCCATGCGACGTGCCAACAAACAAAGCCGTCCGTAGGCGTCGGTCTCCCGAGTACCGATACCATACATTTCCTGGGTTTCCGCAGATTCAAGAGACAAGTCGATGACCTCCGGTGCTTCGGCTTGCATACGGAATGCCAATTCATAGCTCGCAATTCTGGCTTCCAATTCTGTTTGTTCAGGATGCTGGTTAGCAAAACCGTGGTTGAGTGAATTGATGAAATCGAGCTTGGCAATCTGTTGCGAATCGTCAATACCTTCGGGCGATTGCAGGTGTGGAATCGGATGCTTGCCTTCGCGAAAGCGGATGCCTTGATAGACCGCAGGCATGAAGCCAGGCCCCCAGTTTCGCGGTCCGTTAACGACCGAGGCACCGTTGTCCTGCATCACCACGAACGCTGGCAAATCTTGATTCTCGGTGCCAAGTCCATAGCTAACCCAACTCCCTAGCGAAGGGCGTCCGCTGAGGATCGAGCACGTGTTCATTTGGCAAACGCCAGCGGAATGGTTGATTCCATCAGCGACGCAGGAACGAATCACAGCCATATCATCGACGAAGTTGGCCGTGTGCGGCATCCAATCCGACACCCATGTGCCACATTCGCCATGTTGCTTCCATTGACGTTTAGAGGCAAGTAGCGGCGATTTTGTTTCGCCAAATGCCGTGACAACTTTGCCAAAACTGTCCGGGATAGTTTGCCCTGCGAGCTCTTGCAACAACGGCTTCGGATCAAACAAATCGAGGTGACTGGGGCCGCCTTCCATGAACAAAAAGATGACCCGCTTGGCCGTCGGTGCAAAATGCGGTGATTTCGCGGCAAACGGATTGTCCGCGATGTCTTTCGATTGGCTTGACTTCGGTATCGACGAGCTAGTCGCTGCTTCGACATTAGCCATCAATCCAGCCAAAGCCAGCGCGCCGAAACCAGCACCACTATTGGCTAGAAAATCGCGGCGAGTTCTCGGAACGGAAATATGCGAAAGGCCCTTTGCGGCTAATCCGCTCAGACGGCAATTAACGGACATATAAGAACTCGTTGGAATTTAGGAGCGAGTGGCAGAAATCAACAAAAGCGGTCTTTGCGGGATTGAGCTGAAGAATCGATTTGCCGTTGGCCTTGATATCTAAATTGGCGTCGCCGCTGTTTCGCATCACGCCGGGATCGGATTCAAATTGCCAATAACCAACCGTATCGGGAACCGTCTTTTCTGCTGAATACAAAAGCTGATCGACCGTCAGCGACTTCGACACCAGTCGAACGTCATCAATGAGTCCGTCGAACGCCGACGTTTTGTTACCCGCCAGCCGCCCAATCGTTAACGGCTGTTGATTTGAAAAGCCGCCCGTGACATCGTGCTCAATCACGGCAGTCAGCAACGGAGCATCGTCGTTTGACAAATCCTTCAGGTAAAACGAAACCGACCCAGGTTGGCTGTCTTTGGCAAGGCGAATTACTGCGGCCGCGTAATACGGCTTGTCGATTTCGATGTGCTGATCGGAAAATAGGGCGAGATCAGCAAACTTTCCATCCCGCGGAAAGCCCATCAACTGCAAGACTAGCGTTTGTGGCTTGCGCCTTGATCCATGTCCCGTGACACCAATGCTCCAACCTGGTTTAGTACGATCACCATCCCATTTGCCGACGATGGTACGAACCGTTGCTCCTTGATCGATTGATCGCAATTGGAAAAACGTTTCGATGGTGAAATCTGCCAGTTCAATCGAATCTGAGTGATCGACTTCAAGTTTCATGTCGGCATTGTCTGGCAGAATCCGAACCGCTTGACCGTCGCGGTACGGAAGTTTCGCCGTTTCAATGACCTGATTGCCATCGCCAGCTTGAAGCTCTGAAATGCGAGCGGTTTGAGATTTAATAAACAGTAGCGATCGCGAGAGCTCGTCACTGCTTGGTGAGCGGCCATAAACTCGCTGCCAAGCCGAATGAACCTGCGATGGTAGGTCGCTTGCTTCTTTTTCAATCGACTGCGCCAAGTTTCGCGAATGCGCCAACATCAGCTCACTATTGATCAGCAACAGCGACTGGACCGGCGTCGTGGTGGTATTGCGGGACGCGTTGCTGGAGAAGAACAGCGGCAGGTCAAAGCTGTCCAGCAGTTCGTCCGGTGAGTTGCGCAGAACCTTTGTGAAGATCGTTCTCGCACCGCCGTCGGAATTCACGCTGGGACCACCCGTACGATCTTCCAGTTTTCCTGACACGAACAGTACTGCGTCGCGAATTTGTTCGGCCTGCAATCGCCGTGTATCGCTTCGCCAATAAAGTCGATTGAGCGGATCCGCCACGTGATAATCGGCGTATTGCGGATGCTGCGTGGATTGACGATAAGTCGCCGATTGAAGGATCAACCGATGCAGTGACTTCAAACTCCAACCACCTTCGATAAACACTGACGTCAGCCAATCAAGCAGTTCGGGGTGAGTGGGAGCTTCCCCGAGTTTACCGAAATCGCTGGCATTGGCCGCCAAGCCGCGACCGAAGTGACTCTGCCAAACTCGGTTGACGATCACGCGTGTTGACAGCGGATTGTCGGCACGAGTGAGCCACCGTGCCAGCGCGGCACGCCGCCCCGTTGAAACCGGTACGGCTGCGATCGGTTCAATGTCAGCAGGCTTATCATCAAGGACGCTTGGAATGCCAGGCTCGATGATTTCGTCGGGCCGTTTAGGCAAGGAAGTCGGCGGTGCGATCGCGCCAACATCAGAAACCCCCATCGCGATCGCCAACGACTTGGGTTGTTGGTCCTTGAGGGCTTCCAATTCGCGTTTCAGCTCCAAGACACGGTCTTTGTCGTCCGACTTCAGTGCTCCCTCCAGACTTCCGTACTCAGCATCCACTTGCCGCAAAACCAAATACGCGATCTGTTCTTCGTAGGGCGTTCGCTCTGAATGTGGCTTCCGTGTCATCGCCTGGACATCTTCCGGAAAACGATTGATCGCCGTATTTCTGAGCTTTTCTCGATACGGTGCTTCGATCGTGGCGATCTCTCCACGAATGGAAGCGGTCGCGTCATCCCAAGCAGATCGCTTGGCTTCGTCGTCGTGGATCTCAGCTTCCGTTGCAATCGTCAAGTCTTGCGGCATGATCGGTGCAAAGAACGCCTGTAACCGGAAGTAATCTTTCTGAAGCAGTGGATCAAATTTGTGGTTGTGGCATTTCGCACATTGTAGCCCGAGCCCCAGGAATACATCGGCCGTCGTGTCGGTAATATCCTCCATGATGGTTCTCCATTGCCCGGGTGCATCGCGGACGTTCCATTCATAAACCCAGTGCCGCAAGTAACCTAACGCGACCTTGGCATCGATGTCGCCTGGGAACAATTCATCGCCGGCGATCTGCTCTTGAACAAACCGATCATACGGCTTGTCTTCATTGAACGAGTTCACAACATAATCCCGATATCGCCACGCTTCGGAGCGAAATCCATCAGCGCGATAACCATCGGATTCGGCGTATCGAACCAGATCAAGCCACTGCCGAGCGTAACGTTCACCGTAACCGCGTGAGTTCAACAATTCGTCGACAAGTCGTTCGTAGGCATCCGTCGACTTGTCATTTACAAAAGCATCTACTTGTTCTGGCGTTGGAGGCAAGCCGATGACATCGAAGTACAGTCGCCGGACCAGCGAAATTCGATCCGCTTCTGGAGCTGGGGTGAGCTTCGTCGATTGCATGCGGTCGAGGATGAAATGATCGATCGCGTTGCGTGGCCACGTTTCACCCGCAGCGATGGGAACCGTCGGTTTTTTTACCGGCTGAAACGCCCACCAGTTCCTGTCTTCTTCGCTGAACGTTTCCCTTGGCGCGATGGCGATGTTCGCATCGCTGCCGGGCCAAGGCGCACCGAGCGCAACCCACTTGATCAAGATTTCGATCTGCTTGTCATCGAGCTTGCCCGTTGGCGGCATTTCGAATGATTCGTAACGGATCGCATCAACCAGCAGACTCTCTTCAGGTTTGCCCGGAACCACCGCCACGCCGGATTCACCACCGACCATCATGGCAGCGAGAGAATCTAAACGCAGATATCCTTTCTGTTTTTTCTCTCCGTGGCAACTAAAACATTTTTCAGCCAGTAGCGGACGCACTTCGGATTCAAAGAACCTCATCTGAACATCAGAAATCGGCTCGTTGCCAAGCAACATCTTTCGTTGGAAAGCTGCACTCAGCAACCAAACGCAAAGCAGTCGTTTAAACACACAATAAACGGTCATGGAATGGGCTTAAGGCCTGCAATGTGGACAGGGTCGAAGTAGTTACTGTCGTCCCACGCGTCTTGAAAAAACAAACCATCAACGTTGAAGCCCTCTGCATATCCGAGGTCAGTGAGATCGATCGTAACGGCCAGAATTTTGGCCGGGACGGCATGCAATTCAGGGTAATATTCTGTCGATAGCATCTCATCCAAAGACGCGATCCCTTTCTCATCGTCTTTCGCACGCAAAAGAAAAAACGGCGACAGAAACCGCGACTGAGGCGAACTGGTATCAATGTCGTAATTCCGGATTGTATACGAATGAAGCCCGGGCTCAAATTTTAGCGGGCTAACGTGGAACGGATCTCCTCGTTCGCTGTGCAGGATATTTTGCAACTCAAATACGATGATGTCTGGTCCGGCCGAATTCGTCACAGGCTGTTGAAACCGAATCCCAAGTCCAGGCGTGACGGTCGTGTCGGACGCAGTATCAGTAGAAAATACGGGATCAATTTCCAACGGCTCTACCTGCCCACCAGCGTTGATGATTCCACTGCAAAGACTGTGGTCCAGTCCGGTCAATCGAGCTCGGGTCGCCGCGTCCACATACGTCTCAATTCCGACTTTGGCAGAGACAGTCACGAAAGCATTTCCGGGGCCATTATAGTGCATGACTTCGGCCGGGATTAATTCGTCCACCCCATACTTATACTCCGTTCCATCGCGCTGGACGACCACCGAAAGCAATTCATCGACGGCTCCCGCGCTATCTTCGACCGCGCTAAATCCTATCACCCGATCAGGAAGACGTCGGGCATACTTCGATTCGTCGTAGGGAATTTCATTGGCGACCGCTGCGTCGTGTGGCGTTAGCAGGCTCGCTTGATGCCCATGCAGATTGATCCGCTTTTCGACTTCGCCAGCCTTACCCGCAATCGTGTATTTCGCAAACACGTCCGCTTCGCCTTCGACCACCTGGACAGATGTGTTTCCAGATTGGCCGACGTCAATAACGAAACGAGTTCCAAGGTCGACAACATTGGCCAGCGGTGTATCGACACGAAAACCTTGTGCACCTTCAGGCGCATAGACGGAGCAAGTGCCAACGGTTAACAGGAGCCTATTGCTTGAAGATACGGTAAAGACCGCAGGAGCCTCGATGATCGTTGTCGCGCCTGCGGGGAAATGGAGTTCGATCATGCCTCTGGTTAGCGCATATTCATGCCCCATACTCATCGGGCTATTTGGCTGCGGAGTTACTTCACCGAAAAATTTTGCGGATGCCGCGTTTGTCATTTGAACCAGCGGTTGCGCAATCGCGTCGGATGAGGCCATTTTACCCTCGATCCGCGTTTTAGAAGCAAGTAGCCAGGAAAATCCAACTGCAAATAACAGCGCTGCGGCGAATGCAGCGACGGCAGCGTGACGCCAACGAACTGCTTGGACTTGCCCTGCCTTTCGAACGTCGACTTGCTGGCCGCGCGCTTCCGTGTTTAGAAACGCTGCTGGACCGTTGATCAACTCAAGAAATTTTGCGGTATCGGCTGGCAAGTCGCCCGCAGATGACTGCAATCGTCTCAAGTCAAAGTGCAGATCAATATTTGCAAGGTATTTAACGCGGGCATCTGAGCTCGCCTTCAGGATATTCTGCAATCGATTATGACCTTCTTGATCGATCGTCTCATTGCAGACCTCGTCAAGCAAACGGTTCAACTCGTCGTCAGAATAATTGGTTTCGTTTGCGTCATTCATAATGCCAACTCCTGTTGCGCAAGTTTTCTTTTCACACAATTCAGCAACTTACGACGAACCAAACTGATTCGATTGTAGAGAGTTTGAGGCACTGAGCCGCTCGTTTCAGCAAACTCTTTAATCGTCGCCGCTCCGCTATATGCCATTGCAATCAGCTCTTGCTCGTCAGTCTTTAGGCTTTGCATGCAGGCTCTTAACGAATCGAGTCGTGTGTCGTACTGAGGAGAAGTTTCCTCACGTGTTCTCGCCAGTTGCGTCACTAATTCCTCGTCAAACTGCAATCGATCGCGCTGAACCGATCGCAAAAAATTCCTAACCTCATAGTGAGCGATGCTACAAGCCCAGGGCAAAAATGGCCGTTCACAGTCATAGTCAGAAAACTTCTTCCAAAGCAGCAAACTGCTTCGTTGAAAAACGTCTTCAGCATCTGCTTGGTGCGGAAGCAACGCGTAGATGTAACCAAAAAAACGATCTCGGTCTCTCAAGTAGCACTCGAGAAACGTTTCGTAATTCGTTTCGTGATCACGACCTTCGCTCATCTGCCTCTACCTGCAGGCTGCAGGGTGTTTGTGCGTCGCCTGCTTGCTGCCGTTGGACGACTGCCACTGCGTTACGCCCTATTCACTATTGTCTCCCAACGAGTCGATCTACCGAAAAATAGTGGAATAAAGCGGAAGCGAAATGACGCCGCCTTGAAATAACCAGCCAATCGTTAGAGTGACAAGATTTTTTTTCACTTTTTTCGGTAAGTCAATTCAGCCGCCGCACAATTGGTAAGTAAGGCAACTGTTTTTCCATTGTTGCCTCGCCCCTGGCTGTTTCAATTTTCGTACTTGCATAGGTGTTAATCATGAGAAAAGGTTCGATCCGAGGCTTTACCCTGGTGGAGCTTCTTGTAGTCATCGCCATTATTGGCGTCATGGTCGGCTTGTTGCTGCCTGCCGTTAAAGCGGCTCGGGAAGCGGCCAGAAGAATGAGTTGCGGCAACAACTTCAAGCAGATTGGGTTGGCATTGCACAACTACCACGCTGCCTACAACCAACTGCCTACGCTATTGGGCGGAACCACGGGTGGATTTTCTGCGGCTGCGGGAACCGGCAACAACAAGCTGAATTTGAGTATTCTGGTCGGAGCGTTGCCATTCATGGAGCAGCAGGCATTGTGGGAGCAAATCTCAAGCCCCCTACCAGATCAATACGGAGTTATGTGGCAAGCGATGGGTGGCAATCCATTGATGAGCCTTACTCAGCACAATGCAAGTCGTTACACCCCATGGCTAACGGAGGTCTCAGGCCTTCGATGCCCTAGCGATCCGATGACTGGATTACCTGCTGGTGGGCGAACCAATTACGTTGCCTGCACAGGTGATACGGCTTACATCAACAATCTTGGTGCGGCCCAGGAAATGGGCTTGTCCTTTGTAAGCGCTACCACGGATCTTCAACCGCTTTCTCAAGACTCATGTCGAGGCGTATTCACCGGGCGAAGAAAAATGTCGTTCCGCAACGTATTGGATGGCACCGCCAATACGATTTGCGCGGGTGAAATACCAACCGACAACGGTGACATGGACAAGCGTACCCATGGAAAGGGTGACGGCCAAGGAACCAGTGGATTGGGAACTGGCAGTCACATTCGCTTAGCCAATGGTGCATTGAATTGTGCTGGATTTGTGGATCCAGCGCGGCCACAGTTCTGGGGAGCTGGTTTGGGTGCCGACGTTGGAACTGCCGAACAAAGGCGCGGATTCCAATGGGCTGCGGGGCGGCCTCTTTATGGTCAATGCAACACGATCCTGCCGCCTAACCGAGAAATATGTATGGACCGAGGAAGTGGTGGCGTATTAAACAATCACGGCAACGCCGGTATCGTTCCTCCCGGTAGCCGCCACCAAAGCGGATGCCACGTCTTAATGACCGATGGTGCTGTCAAGTTCATCACCGACTCGATTGAAGCGGGCAGTACCAGTATCGCCCAGTCGTACACCGGAAGCGCAACTCAACCAGGATCGAAAAGTCCATTTGGATTGTGGGGAGCACTTGGTACTCGCGCGAGTAGCGAACCAATCGATAAAAAGTTTTAGTCTTTAGTCTTCGTCGTGCCTTGACAGTTGCTTGAATTTATTTTAGCGCCCTCAGCCGATTGTTCGGCTGAGGGTCAGTTCGATTTTTTACTAATAGGATTTGTTCTTTAATGACTACACGTGAATTTTCTAATCCAATCCACTTCCTGCTATCGCTAATGTTGACATCGGCTTGTTGTCTATCGCTGGGATGCGGCAGTGAAACGAAAAGCGAGGTGGCAAACCAGGACGAAGTACAGGCTTACCTGGAAGCACATCCTGAACTCAAGGCGGATCCAACCGTTGAAAAAGACAGTCCCAGTCCAAACGCAGGAATATAGTAACCAAGGTTTAGATTGGCGTTAGTCATTGTTCCATTCTTTCATTCGACCGGTCGAATCACCGAACTGATCGACCTTGACGCCAAAGCAACTCAGCATGTTGACGAATAAGTTCGACATCGGTTGCTTTTCAGCCTTGAGGAATCGCCCAGTAGGTAAACCGCCCCCCGCACGACCTGCCATGATGACCGGCAAGTTCTCGTGCGTATGGCGATTGCCGTCCGCGATAGCACCTCCGTAAACCGTAAACGATCATACGCTGGAGGAATCGAGCAAACGATCGGATGTAGTACTGATCGATCTTAGCACCTTATTGGTTAGCGATTAAAATCGACCTGTGCGATCGAAATGGCGGCACTTGCTGCCCGACAACAAACACGTGATGCGGAGAATGGCTCCCTTGACCGGACGGGACAATGGTCCCATCCTACGTAGCTTGGGGCCATTGCCCCGAGTAGA